>CAIPZZ010000150.1 GCA_903869665.1 uncultured Opitutia bacterium
GACGTGCAGGTGTGGAGCATCGTCGGGCGCGAGTTCACCATCGCGACCAACCAGGTGGACTCCGCCGTGCCCGCGCGCTTCGGCCTCGAATACGTGACGGCGGAAAACACCAAGGCGACGCCGCTGTGCATCCACCGCGCGCCGCTCGGCACGCACGAGCGCTTCATCGGCTTCCTGATCGAGCACTTCGCGGGCGACTTCCCCGTGTGGCTCGCACCCGAGCAGGTGCGGCTCGTGCCCATCAGCGAGAAGCAGCTCGACTACGGCCGCGCGCTGCGGGCGCAGCTCCACGCCGCAGGGGTGCGCGTGACGCTCGACGAGCACAACGACAAGCTCGGCGCAAAAATCCGCCGCGGCGAACTGGACAAAGTGCCCTACACGCTCGTCCTCGGCGGCAAAGAAGCCGAAGCGCAAGCCGTGAGCGTCCGCTCGCGGGCGAAAGGCGACGAGGGCGTGCAGCCCTTCGCGCAATATCTGGAGCGCCTGAAAAACGAGATCGCGACGCGAGTGTTGCCGGAGAAGAAAGCGAAGGCGTGAGCCGGGAGCGTTAACACAAGAGGCAGTGACGCAGTGACGCGGGGTAATGGAGAAGGGTGGATGGGTCGGAACAAATACCGCTCCCATTCCCTCCGTCAGCGTGTCCCGGTCTTTCCGTAATCAGGATTTGGACTCGAAGATATAGCCCTCCTCGCCGTGTTCGGCGAGGTCGAGGCCTTCGTGCTCGACCTCGACCGGTGGGCGGAGCGGCAGGACGCGGCTGACCATCCAGGCGATCACCGCCGTGCCGCCCAGCGCGAGCAATGCGGTCAGGCCGATACCCTTGAGTTGCTCCCGCCAGAGGGTGCGGCCGACAATAGCGGAGAGGTTGGTCGTGAGGTTGGGGTTGGCCGAAACCGTGGCGAAGATGCCCGTAAGCACGAGCCCGACCGTGCCGCCGACCCCGTGGATGCCAAACACATCCAGTGCGTCGTCGTAGCCGAAGCGGGATTTCAATTTGGTGCAGGCAAAATAGGGGATCGCGCCGCCGAGCACAGCGACGACGATGGCGCCGGTCGCGTCCACAAAGCCGCAGGCGGGAGTGACCGTGACGAGTCCGGCGACCGCCCCAGAGCAGAAGCCGAGCACGCTGGCCTTGCCGCGCTGGAGGCGCTCCAGCGCGGCCCAGGTGCCGGCGGCGATGGCGGCGGCAAGCGTGGTGGTGGTGAAGGCATTGGCCGCGATGCCATCGGCGGCGATGGCCGACCCAGCGTTGAAACCATACCAACCGAACCACAACAGGCCCGTGCCGGCCATGCAAAACACGAGGCTGTGCGGCGGCATCGGCGTCCGGCCAAAACCGTGACGGCGACCCACGATGAGGCACAGCACCAGCGCAGAATACCCCGAGGCCATCTCGACGACCATGCCGCCGGCGAAATCAATCGCCTTGATACTGGCGGAGGCGTTGAACACGCCGTTCATGAGGCCGTTGATGCCCCATACCATGTGCGCCAGTGGGCAGTAGATCAGCAGCACCCAGAGCGCGGCGATCAGGAGCACAGCGGAAAAGCGTGCGCGCTCGACGATGGAGCCGATGAGGACGGCGGGCGTGATGATGGCGAACGCCATCTGGAAAATAGCGAAGACGTTTTGGGAGACCCAAAACGAATAATCGGGGTTGGGCGCGGACGTGACGCCACGGAAGAAGAAAAACTCCGTGCCGCCGAGGAAGGGGCTGTTGAAATTTTTGCCAAACACGAGCGAATAGCCCACCGCCCACCAGAGCACGGTCACGAGGCTCGTGATGCCGAAGCACCAGGCAGCGACGGAGAGCACGTTTTTTGTTCGCACGAGGCCGCCGTAAAACAGCGCCAAGCCGGGCAGCGTCATCAGTAACACGAGCGCCGCGCTGAGCATCATCCAGGCATTGTGCGCCGGGCCGGGCACGCCCACGACCGGAGTGGCCAGCCCGGTAGGAACATGGCCGGAGGCGTCACGTAATGCCAACGCCGGATCGGTGTTAGTGAAATACGCCTCCATCGCCCCTTCCCGCTGCGCGGCGGTGGGTTGCGGGGTGGACGAGACGGGAGCCGGAGCTGCTGGCTGGCCCTGCGCGAGCAGGACGCCGAAAAGCAAGGCGCACAGCGCGAGCGCATGGCGAAGGGAGGAAGGGAAGCGATGAGTCATGGCAACGACCAGAATAGAAACTTATCATCGTGCATCATAAAAGCATGAAATTAACTCATGTCTTCTGTGCGCACCTGTTGCCGTTCCCGACCGCATCTGGATAACCGGATGCGGCGCAGGCTCGAACTCGTTAAACGGGCGGGGGCGAGCGTGCATGAATTGCACGGCCGCCGCTCCCTCCCGTCTCCGTTTCGCTTTCTTCCGTGTCTCTGGCGCTCTGCGCCGTTGCACAAACTATCCGCTTCACTACGGCATAACCGTCTGGATGTGCAGCTCCTTGAGCTGCTTGGCGGTGACGGGTGTCGGGCTCTGGGCCATGAGGTCCTGGCCCTTTTGCGTTTTGGGAAACGCAATCACGTCGCGGATGCTCGTCGTGCCGCAGAGCAGCGCGCACATCCGGTCGAGGCCGAAGGCGATGCCGCCGTGCGGCGGCGCGCCATAGGTGAAGGCCTTGAGCATGTAGCCGAAACGGCTCTCGACCACGTCGGCGGGGATTTTCAGCACGTCTTCAAAGACCTTCTTTTGCAGCGTCGGCTGGTGGATGCGGATGCTGCCGCCGCCGAGCTCCATGCCGTTGAGCACGACGTCGTAGTGCTGGCCGCGAACCTTCTTCGGGTCGGTGTCGAGAAAGGCCGCGTCCTCTGCCACCGGCGCGGTGAACGGATGGTGCGTGGCCGCGTAGCCGCCACGTTCTTCGTCGTAACTCATCAGCGGAAAATCCACGACCCACAGAAATTTCCAGTCGTCGTGCCGGATGGTAAGCTTGCCCCGTTTCTGGAGCAGCGCGGCGGCCTCCAAACGGATGCGACCGAGGATGGCGCAAGCCTTCTCCCACGGGGCGGCGGCGAAAAACACCATGTCGCCCTCGGCGATGCCGAGCTTTTCCGTGAGCGCGGCCTTCTCCGTGTCGGAGAAAAATTTCACGATCGGCGACTTCCACTCGCCGCCCTCGACCTTGATGAACGCGAGGCCCTTCGCACCGAGGGATTTCGCGATCTCCTCCAGGTTTTTCAGCTCGCCCTGCGTGAGGTCGGCGAGGCCTTTGGCATTGAACGCCTTGACCGCGCCGCCGTTACTGGTCGCGGCGGAGGAGAAGACTTTGAACGCGGAGGCCTTGAACAGCTCAGTGAAGTCCACGAGCTCCAGCCCGAAACGCAGGTCGGGCTTGTCCACGCCGAAGCGGTTCATTGCATCGGCGAAAGGCATGCGTTGGAACGGCGTGGGAATGTCGGTCCCGAGCACGTCCTTCCAGAGCTTCTTCAGCATGCCTTCGAACAGCGCGTAAATGTCCTCGCGGGTGACGAACGACGCCTCCACGTCCACCTGTGTGAACTCCATCTGTCGATCGGCGCGCAGGTCCTCGTCGCGGAAGCAGCGCGCGATCTGGAAATACTTCTCCACGCCTGCGACCATGAGGATCTGCTTGAACTGCTGGGGCGACTGGGAAAGCGCGTAGAACTGGCCGGGGTGGATGCGCGACGGCACGAGGTATTCGCGCGCGCCTTCGGGGGTGCTCTTGAACAGCGCGGGCGTCTCGATCTCCAAGAACCCCTGCGCGTCGAAATAGTCGCGGATGGACTTCGCGGCGCGGTGGCGGACGACCAGATTTTTCCGCATCTTGGGCCGGCGGAGGTCGAGGTAGCGGTAGGTTAGGCGCAGGTCCTCGTTGACCTTGTCGCCGCCCGCGTCGTCGAGCGGGAAGGGTGGGGTGTCGGCAATGTTATGAATCTCCAGCGAGGCGGCCTCGATCTCGATTTCGCCGGTGGGTAGTGACTTGTTCTCGGTGCCGGCGGGACGGCGGACGACTTTGCCCGTGATGCCGATGACCGACTCGGTTTTGAGGTGCTTGAGTTGCTCGGCGAGCGCGGCGTTGTCGCGCGCCTCGAGTTTCACCTGCGTGACGCCCTCGCGGTCGCGCAAGTCCACGAAAATGATGCCGCCCTGGTCGCGGATGGTGTCCACCCAGCCGGCGAGCGAGACGGTCGCTCCGAGTTGGGCGGGAGAAAGCTGGGCGCAGTGGTGGGAGCGGTGCATAGAAAATGGTCGGGCGAAGGTTTAGGCAAACACCGCGCGCCAGCGCGGGGCAAACACTAATTGCCGTTTTGCTCGGTCGCGTGACCGTGTCATGATGTTGATGGAACTTTCAGGCCAGAAGCCACGTTTGGCGCTGTCGGAATCGGTGGCTCACGGGAGGTGGCCCAGGTAATTGGGCTGGGTGAGTGTTATATGGGCTTTGGAGTTCCACTGTTCAAGGCATTGGCAGAAATCACCTCATCCACAGCCTTAGCTGACTATTGGATTTACGCGGGCTACCTCGGAATCCGGGGAGAGTCACCCAAGGGATGGGTGGATGGAAGCGACGCGATGAACCAAAAGATCATGGGCGTCTTGTCGCAATTTTTGCCAAATGACGATTTCATTGTTCTCGATCTCAAGATCACTGTCCCTCCCAAGGGGGAGCCCCAAAGCGAGTGCAGGGTCAACGGACAGGTCTCCAACAAAGTGACCCAAGAACTTTTGAAGCTGGATTGGCCGAGAAATTCAGCGGCTTACATGTTCAAGCAAGCATTTGTCCTCAAAAGAAAACCGCCTCAAGCCCCACATTAATTTGCCGGCTTGAAATCGCAGCGGCCCCGCCTACCGTCGTCCCATGCCAATGACCGTTTCCGAAATCATGACGGCCACCCGCGAGCTGCCGATGGCGGAGCGCGAGGAGCTTTGCTTGCAAATCGCCGAGTCGCTGGACGCGCCGCTGTCGGCGGAGGAGGCCGCTTGGGCGGAGACCGCCGAGCGGCGGGCCGAGGAGCAGCGGAGCGGGCGGGTGCAAGGCGTGCCGGCGGATGAGGTCTTCGCCAAGGCCCGGCGGCGGCTGGGGCTGTGAACGCGATTTTCCACCCCGAGGCCGACACGGAGTTTCAGGAGGCCATCGAATACTATCAGGCCGAGTCTGCCGGGCTGGGCGTGAGGTTTTACCGGGAGGTGATGGCCACCGTGGCGCGAGTCGAGGGGCATCCCAAGGCGTGGCCCCGGCTGCGCGGGCTGGTGCGAAAATGCGTGGTGCCGGGTTTCCCGTTCAAGCTGCTCTACACGATTGAGCCCGAGCGGCTGCACGTCGTGGCGGTGATGCACGGCAAACGGCAGCCGGACTATTCTGACAACGTGAGCGGCAGAACGTAGGTCAGCGACATGAGCTACAGTTATCAGTGCGTCAGGCTGGGCCCGGCAGCTATTTCAGTTTCTTGACCAGCGCCGCCACGAGCGCGTCGAGGCTTGGCTGCTTGGCGGTGAAATCTGCGGGCATCCCGAGCTTCATCATCGTCTCGCTGGTCTGCGGGCCGATGCTGCCGGCGAGGGGGCGCTTGGCGTCCTTGGCGAGCTGGAGCGACTGGGCTTGCTCGTGGAACGACTGCACGGCCGAGGAGCTGGCGAAGAGGATGGCGTCGGCTCCGTGCGTGCGGAAGTCGTCGGCGACCGGGTCGCGGGCGAGATCGGTGCGCTCGGTGCGGTAGAGCGGCAGGCGGTCCACGATGGCACGGCCGTCCTGCTCCAATTTTTTTACGAGCGTGTCACGGTTGAGGTTGCCACAGACGACGATGACCTTGGCGTGGTCAAGGCTGCCGGTGGCGATGAGCGCGTCGGCTAGCGACTCGCCGGTGGCGGTCGCGGGCTGGCACTCGACCTTGAGGTGGAGGCGCTCGATCTCGCGTGCGGTGGCCGCGCCCACGCAGGCGAAGCGCAGCCCGCCGAGCGCCCGCACGTCGGGGAAGCCCTTGAAAAACGCGTCGAAAAAAATCCGCACGCCATTGGCGCTGGTGAACACGATCCAGTCGTATTGGCCCAGCTCAGTAAGAATCTCGACAATGCCCTCCCTGCTCACGTCCTTGGTCACGCGGATGAGCGGCAGCTCCAGCACCTCGGCGCCGAGGGCCTCCAGCTTATCGCGCAGCTCGCTGTTCTGGTCGCGCGTGCGGGTGATGGCGACGCGGCGGCCGAAGAGTGGCAGGCGCTCGAACCAGTCAATCGCCTCGTGGTTTTTCACCACCTCGCCGACGAAGATGACCGCGGGCGCGGCGAGGCCGGCCTTTTCCGAGAGATCGGCGAGCGTGGCGGCGGTGCCGGCGACGCTGCGCTGGCGGCCGAGCGAGGCCCATTGCACGACGGCGGCGGGCGTCTTGGGCGAAAGTCCGCCGGCAACGAGCTCGGCGAGGATGTGGCGCAGGCGGCCCATGCCCATGTAGATGGCGAGCGTGGTGTTTTTGAGCTCGCCGTAGCTGCGCCAGTCCACCGTTGGGCCGGGCTTCGCGGGGTCCTCGTGGCCGGTGAGAAAAACGAGCGCCGAGCTGGTGTGGCGCAGGGTGAGCGGGATGCCCGCGTAGGCCCCGGCCGCCAGCGCGGCGGTGACACCCGGCACGATCTCAAAGGCGACGCCCGCCGCCGCCAGCGCGCGCGCTTCCTCGCCGCCACGCCCGAAGATCAACGGATCGCCGCCTTTGAGCCGCACAACCCGCTTGCCGGCCTGCGCGTGCTTCACGAGGAGCGCCTCGATCTCCTCTTGCGGCACGGTGTGGCAGCCGGCGGTTTTGCCGGCGAAGATTACCTCACACTCGGCGCGGCACCATTTCACCAACTCGGGATGGACGAGTTGGTCATAGATGATCACGTCGGCCGACGCGATGAGCTCGCGGGCCCGAAGGGTGACGAGATTCGGTTCGCCGGGACCGGCGCCGACGAGATGGACAATGCCTTTAAGCTGGGACATGATTGTTTAACGCTGAGACGCGGAGCAGCAAAGACGCGGAAATGCGGAAACGGAAGCCCGGTTTTTGTCCGGCCGCGCCCCCGGGCCGCCGGCCTTACCGGGGCTCGATCATCACGGCGGTGCCGCTGTAAAAGATTTCCAGCTCCCGCGCCGCCCAGTGCTCCGGCCCGCCGGCCAGCGGATCGTGGACCAGCAGCCGGCCGCCGCCCTCGCCGACGGTCGCGATGGCATGGTCCTCCAGGCTCACCACCGCGAGGGTGCCCTCGGCGGCGAGCGCCGACGCCGAAATTTCCCGCAGTCGCGCGCGCCACGGCGTGCCCGCCAGCGCGAGCGTGAGGCCGCGGTAGATGTTGAAGTCACCGGTGCCCTCCCGGTTGGTCAGGCACAGCGCGGCCATCTGCCGTTCCGACACGCGCACGCCGCAACGCGCGAGCGCGCTCACGCACGCCGCCGGCGCGCAGGTGAACATCGTGCTTTGCCGGCAGTGCCCGCTGGCGTCGGCGAACCTGTCCTCCCCGTAGGCGGTGCGGTCGAGGAGCCAGGTGTTGGCGAAGCCGCTGTGCGCCATGGCGACAACGCCCAGCAGCGCGACCATCGGCCGCTCGCGGCGTCCCGCCAACCACGCCAGGCCCGCGCCGAAAAACACCGCCACGCCGAGGTAGAGCACGAAGCCTTGGTATTTCACATAGTCGGGAAACGGGAAAATCGCGGCCTCCCACGCCGGACGAAACTTCACCACCGCCTTGATCAAAATGACCGCCCCGCCCGCCGCCATGACGGCCACCGCCGCGCGCTGCCGGCCAGCGAGCCCGCGCAACAGCATCCATGCCAGCAGCGGCTGGAGCGTGAGCATGAGGAGGTAGGTGACAGGCATTCGGTGGCCTCCTCTAAGGCACGGTGACGGCCAAGCGGAGGAAGAGTTTGGAAGGCCCGGCGGGAACACTCGCATGCATCAGCAGGTAGCCGCCTTGGTCGCCCGCGAGCGAAGCTGCCACGCCGGTGTCGGTCCAGGTGAGCAGGTCGCTGGATTGCTGGATGGTGTGGGAGACGCCGGACAGATATTTCGCCATGCGGAAGGTGAGCACCAGATTCGTCCCGGTGGCGTCCAGCGCGGCGGTGGCCAGGCCGGCGGCGTCGCGTGAGCTAGCGGGCGTGCCCATGAAATATTCGATCAGGTTCGGGTAGCCGTCATGGTCGGGGTCGGCGGTCGCGCCGATGACGGCCACGTCAGTCTGGCCGGAAAAGGAGGCGGCCTGCCATTGGGCCAAAGTCTGCAGGGGCGTGGCGCTGCCGACGTAGGTGACAACGGACGCCGCCGGGATCTCGTGCGTGAAGGACGAGCCGGTGACCGCGATGGGTGCCTGGCTCGCGAGGGAGAGCGTCGCCGAGGTGACCCACGGTGTCACCGCGGACAAGGCGAGGCCCCCGAGATTGAAAGTTTGGGCGACCGGGGTGCTGCCGCCGTTGATGGCTACGACGACAAAATCGCCGGTGCCCGGATTTTTGTAGGCGCTGACCGAGGCGGCCTGGGTCGGGTTGCTCGTCCCGAGCCGCACAAATCCGGGGCGGATGAAGCGGCTGAACTGCGCCATGACGAAGCCGCGCTTCTGCGGCACGCCCGCCGCGTTGAGCAGGCCGTTGATGTCACCCAGGCATTTCCACCAGATGTAGGCGCTCATGTTGCCGACGACGAGGCAGTCATGCACCTGTTGCGCCGTGGACAGGGCGGAGCCCCAAGTCTGGTCGTTGATGAGGTATTCGGTCATCCAGATACGTTTCCCCAGATTGCGCGCGAGCGGATAGTCTTGGATGGTGCCGCCGTAAAGATGACCGCCGACGAAGCTCACGTTGGCCGCGGCGGCCGCGTTGTTGAGCGTCGTGTTGGACATGGCCTGGGAGAAATTCAGCGATTCCGGCATCATCACCGGCGCGTTGGTGATGGCACCCGCGTGGTTCGCGCAAAAGTCGGCAAACTGCGCCGCCGTCCAGAGGCAGGACTCGTAGGTGGCCGCCCAGTCGGGCTCGTTTTGCAGCGAAACCGCCGCGAGCTGGACGCCGTTGTTTTTCAGGTAGCCGGCGAACTTGTTCAGGTAACTCGCGTAGCTGGCATACTGCGCGGGCAGCAGCGAGCCTTGGATGGTGCTGGCGTTGTCCTTCATGGAGGCCGGCGGCGTCCAAGGCGTGGCCAGCACGCGCGCGCCCCGGGCGGCGGCCTTGCCCGCGTCGGACAGGGCGGTGGCCCAGGCGGCGGTGCTGTTGGCCCAGCTCTCGTTGGGCGCGATGCGGACACGCATGAGGGTGAGACCGAGCTGGCCGGTGCTGGCGGTGCCGAACAGCGTGTCGGCGTTGGCGTTGGTGATGGGATCCAGCCCCGCGTCGAGGAAAACCACGCCCGCGCCAAACCCATCAATGGTCTGGCGCGGGTCGTTCCAGGTGATGTCGCAGATGGCCGGCGGAGTCGCCGTGACGGTGCCATAGAGCGCCAGCGCGAAATCACGGGCGTTATTGCCGTTGATCCAGGCACGGTTGCGGTAGGCCGCGCCGTCGGCATAGGTGTCGGCCGCCGACCGATACCAATAAAGCGGTGAGGTGCCGCTCACGCCCTGGAGCTCGAAGGCATACATATGCCCGGCCAGCAGGGTGACCCGTTCCACACCGGAAAAATCGAGCTGGAGCACGCCCGGCGACTGCGCCGCGTAGGCGAGGGGCAGGCCGTTGCCGGAGCCGAACAGGTTCGTGCCCGGCGCGTAGGCGTTGGGGTTCGGGGCGGTTTGCGTGCCCAGGTCATAAAGCCCCAGCGTGACGGCTCCCCCTGTGCCGGAGCCGTTTCCGACGTAAAGGCTGATCCGGTCCAGTAGGTAACTGGCGGCGGGAACCGTGAAGGTCTGACCGTAGTTCTGGCTGGCGCCGAAGCTCTCCGCCACGGTCGCGCTTCCGGCGGGATTGGCGACGGCACCGATGATCGGGCTGCCGGGCCAGCTTGTCGCGCCCGGGGCCGCGTTTTGCGTGACGGTCATGCCGGACACACTGGCCGTGAGGAGCATCCCGGCGGCCGCGAGCAGGACGAGCCCACGCCGAAAGCCCCGCGCCGCCTCCTTGGGCCACAAACGGTTTCGCCAGCTTGGACGGATGTTTAGCGGGGAATGGGAGAGCATAACAGGCCGGTGGGTGGGCGGCTGCGGCAGAAAATGGCGACTTCGCCCCTATCGCCAGCCATTTTTCGCGCCGCGCGTCCCCCCCCCGGCCGGGCTGGTGCGCGCCTCTCAGCTCCGGCGAGTTTGCCGGAGGCGGAAAAGCCAGTAGGCCAGCGCGGCCGCCATCGCGATGCCGGCGGGCAGCAGCAGCGCGGGATAGCCCAGCCGGCGGAACGCGATTGCGCCGCCCATTCCGCCGCTGAGAAAGCCCGAGATGACAAGCAGGCACAGCCGCAGCCGGCGCGGGTCCACCGGCAGCCCGCGCAGCGCGTGGCCGAGGAAAATGCCGAGGTCGGTGAACATGCCCGAGAGATGGGTCGTGCGGATGGCCGCGCCGCTGTAGGCGCTGACCATCGCGTTTTGCAGCCCGCAGGCGCCGGCGGCCGCATACATGCCCCAGGCCTGGCCGCGCTCCAGCAGCGGCACCGCCGCGCAAAGCAGCGCCGACTCCAGCAGCAGCGCCACCCCGTAGCGCCGGCCGAGCCGCAGCGTGCTGTCCTGGATGATGAATCCGCTAAGCATGCAGCCGGCGACAAACGCGCCGATGCTCGCCGCGAGGTGCAGGATCGCCGCCGCATCACCGTCCGCCAGCGCCGCGCCAAGCAACGAGGCGGTGCCGGTGAGATGGGTGATGGCCTGATGCTGAAAACCCAGCAGCCCGACCACGTTCACAAATCCGGCGGCAAAGGCCAGCGTCCAGGCCCCGATCCAGACCCAGCGGGGAAATTTGGCGACCATGGGGCCAAGGAGAGCGTAACTCTCCACCGTAAGTCAAACCCGCGTGGGCCGGATCGCTGCGCTCCCGCCAGCTTGCGCTTCGGGCGGCGAACTTACTCAAGCTGTGCGAGCGCGCGGGCGTGGCGGAAACCGTTCCAGCATTGGACGCCGGCGAAATAGGCCAGCAGCCCAAACCAGAGCGACTCCCAATGCAGCGCGAGCCACGCCATGCCAACTACCCCCACAAAGCCCAGCGCGGTCGCCACCAGCAGGCTACGCGCCCGGCCGAGCGGAAACCAGAGCAGCGAGCGCAAGATCTGGCCACCGTCGAGAGGGTAAATGGGGAGCAGGTTGAAAATGAGCAGGCCGAGGTTGATCCGCGCGACCTGGCGGATGAGCTCGACCGTGTCGGGCGCGGATTGGGCCCAGTGACGACTGGCTAGATAGCTCAGCCCGGCCAGCACCGGCCACAGCACGGCGTTGACGAGGGGCCCGGCAGCGATGCTCCAGAGCTGCGCGCCCGGCCGCTGCGGCGGGCTCACAAAAGCGACGCCGCCGAGCGGCCAGAGGACAATCGTATCGGCCTGCCCACCCGTCTGCCGGCAGGCGAGCGAGTGGCCGAACTCGTGCAAAAGGACAATGCCGAAGAGCGCGAGGTATTCGTAGGCGTTCCAGATCGGCGAGCGGTAAAGCCCTTGCCGCGTCTGCACCTCGTAGAGCGCAACGAGAAACCAAGTCCAATGCACGGACACCGCGATGCCACGGAAACGGAACAGAGGGAGCGCGCCGGCGGGCGAGGGAAGCATGGGAAAAGCTCGTATGCTGACGCCGAGGGCACAAGCCATTTACCGGGATAACCGGATGGAGCTTGTTTAGACTAAAATTTGGCTCAGATGGGCACGGGTTCGGTCAACGCGCCTGAAACATTGAGCTTTTGCAGGAGGGCCCTGGAACCACCATCGTTGGTTGGATGGACCAACAGTTGGAACGCACTAGCAGTGTAGTCAGAATCATGCAGCAGACCTTCCGTGCACGCATCCATATAGAAGTGAACAAGCCTGTTTTTTAGCTTGCATAGAATTCTTCTTTTGCAAAAACACCGCAATAAATCCATGCGATCATTGGTATCAAAATTCATCGGCGGCCTAACGATGGCGGGCGCTCTGAGCTTGGCCGGGCCGGGGGCGCGCGCGAACGTCACAATCCAGTTCGACTACACTTACGACGACGGTAATTTTTTGAGTGGGGCGAATGTTGGCCGCCGCGCGATCTTGGAGCAGGCGGCGGGCGTGTTCACCACGTTTATCACCGACTCGCTCGATCTCATCAATCCGGGCGGTGCGAACACTTGGACGGCCGAGCCTTTTGATCCGCGCAACACCAACGCGACGCTGACCATTTCCAATCTCGTGGTCCCAGCCAACACGCTCATCGTCTATGTCGGGGCAAGCAACCTTGGCGGCTCGACGCTGGGCTTGGGCGGGGCAGGCGGCTACGAAGCCTCGGGCTTTACGCCATGGTTTAACACTTTGCAGGGACGCGGGCAGGCGGGCGCGTTGCTGAGCACGCCGACCGACTACGGACCGTGGGGCGGCACGCTGGCGTTCAACAGCACGAAGACGTGGTATTTCGACAGCGACCCGAGCACGGTGGAAACTTTCACCGGCCAGAATGACTTCTATTCTGTGGCGGTGCATGAGCTGGGGCATCTGCTCGGCTTTTCCCTGCTTCTCGATGAGAACTCAAATCCGGCAAACTCATGGTCGGCGGTCACCAACAGTGTGAGCGGAATTTTTTCCGGGACCCATGCTATGGCGCTGAATGGCGGGGCCGGCCTGCAGCTTTCCGGCGACCTGTCGCACTGGGCCGATGGCACCATGAGCACCGTGGTGGGCACCGGCGCGGCGCAGGAGACTGCGATGGATCCGAGCCTGACGGTAGGCACACGGAAATATTTCACCGCGCTTGATTACGCGGGACTGCAGGACATCGGCTGGCAGCTTGCGCCGATCCCGGAGGCTTCAACTTTTGCATGGGCTGCGGCGCTGGGCGCGGGCGCGCTGGTGCTGCGTATTCGCCGGCGTCAGCGCGCGGCGGGCCGGCCGCCGGCCTGATGGCGGACCGCGTCCGTCGCACGGACTACCAGCCGTAACGTAGGCGGTTATGCCGCAAGTCAACAGGGCGCCGAATGCGGCGCGGACACGGAGCATTTTTCCGCGCGCCGACGGGCTTGGCGCTGCCCGAGCCGAACTTGATCATCTCTCAGTCGAGCGGTAGCCAGGCGAGTTCTGTCAACGCGGCCGTGAAGCCCTCGCCGAGGAGCACGTCGTGCTCCAGGACGACGGCATGGTCGAGGCCGCGTGCGACAATCTCTTGCCAAGTCAGCGGGTGGCTGAGGTAGCACGCGATTTCGCCGGGCCTCAGGTGTTTGTGCGGACCGGGCGCGCACTATCATGGTCGGGCCAAACCTTACGCGCCACCGCCGGTCGGGCCGCTGCTCTCGACCCAGCGCACCGCCTCGCGGACGAGCTGCGCGCCGTCGGGCAGGCCGAGCTTGTCCTTGATGCGGGCGCAGTAGGCTTGGACGGTCTTGATGCTGACGTGCAACTCCTCGGCGATCTGCCGGGTGGGCTGGCCGTGGCCGAGGCGGCGGAAGACCTCGAGCTCGCGGTCGCTCAGGCCCTCAATGGTGCCGCGGTTGGCGTACGGGCGGCCGATGGCGCGCTCGGCGAGCCGCGAGAGCACATCGGGATTGGCGAAGACGCGACCGGCCCGCGCCTGGCGAATGGCCTCGATGATCTGGCCGGTGGACTCGCGCTTCATCACATAGGCGCGGGCGCCGGCCCGCAAGGCGCGCTCGGCGTAGTAAAGCTCCTCGTGCATCGAGAGCACGACGATGGCGACCTTGGGGAGCTGCGCGCTCAGATCCTTGACGAGGTCGAGGCCGGAGCCGTTTTTAAGGGAAAGATCCACGACGGCGACATCGGGCGGGCTGGCGAGCATCGCGGCGAGCGCGGCGGGCGGTTCTTCGGCCTGTCCGCAGACGACGAGGTCTGGCTGCTGACGCAAGAGGTTGCCAAGCCACTCGCGCACGAGCGGATGGTCGTCAACGATGAAGACACGGGCGGGGGAGGGCATGGGAAAATCAGGCGGCGGGCAGGTGGCAGCGGATCGCCGTGCCGCGCCCCGGCTGGTGCTCGACGGTGAGGTCGCCGCCGATGACCCGGGCGCGGTGACCCATGATGCGAAGGCCCACGCCGGCGCCCGATTTGACCGGCGGCAGACCCTCGCCCCGATCGGTGACCGTGAGCGTCAGTCCGTTCTCAGCCGCCGCGAGCGTGATCTCAACACTGCGGGGACGGGCGTGGCGGAGAGAGTTGCGGACTGCTTCCTCGGCGATACGGAAAAGATGCGAGGCGGTCTGCTCGTCGGGCGCGGCGGGCGTGCCAAGGGCGAGAAACCGGCAGGGCACGCCGCTCTGGCGGCTGACGTTGACGGCCAGTTCCTCTAGCTCCGGCACGAGGCGCTCCGGTTTGATCGAGGCCAACAGCAGGCCCCGCGCGAGATGGCGCGTCTGGGCAATGCCCTCCTCGATGAGACGCACGACTTGGCCGGCCTCGTCGTGCTCGGCGGCCTGGCGTGCGCCCAGCCGGCCCGCGAGCACTTGCGCGGCGAGGGCGGTGCCGACGAGATGCTGGCAGAGGCCGTCGTGCAGATCCTGGCCGATGGCGCTGCGCTCGCGCCCGCTGGCGAGCAGCAGCTCGCGCTGGAGCTCGGCGCGTGCCTGGCTCTCGCGCTCCAGCGCCGCGGTGCGCTGCCGCACGCGCTGCTCAAGGTCACGGCGCAGGTGGACCAGCACGTGAAGAATCCACGCCACGAGGAGATAAGAGACAAAACCGAAGGGGATGTTCCACCAGACCTGCGGTGGGCGGGCATAGGGGGCGTCCTCCATCCAGGCGGCAAAATGCAGCATGCCCACGCAGCCGACGCAGGCGACCACACCCGCCCAGCCGCCAATCCAGACTACGGCCAGCGCCACGGGGATGTCGTAGAAAACACGGAGCGAGAGATTCGGTCCAGTGAGGTAGTCCACCAGCCCGGTGGCTGCGAGCAGGGAGACGATGACAAAAGCTGACATGGCCGACCCCCAGGCGGGTGGCCGCGTGAAAAAATCGAGGCGGAACCACGAGTCGCGCGCCGGCCGCGCCACGCCGGGCGGGCGGGATCCGGCGGCGGCGCGGGGCGGCGAGGTTGTCATTGAGGGACTATGGCGGGGGGCGGGCGAGGTCGCAAACGTGTTCGGTCACCGCCCGGGGGCGCCCGGTCAGAACCGCGTCATTGCCGCCAGCTCGCGCACCCGACCGTCAATTGTCACGCGGCCGGCGGCGCTGAGGCGGCCCACGCTGAAGCTTTCGACGGTGAGGCTCGATACGGCGGTGGCGTAGGCCACCGCCTTTTTCAGCGCAGCGAAGTCAGTGCGGTTGACCGACGCCAAATACCCGATGAGCGCGCCGGCATAGCTGTCGCCTGCGCCGGTGGGATCCACAAATTTCGTCACTGGATAAGCTGAGATCGAGAAGTAGCCGTCGGGGTGGAAGAG
This sequence comes from uncultured Opitutia bacterium, assembly GCA_903869665.1. Classification (GTDB taxonomy): domain Bacteria; phylum Verrucomicrobiota; class Verrucomicrobiia; order Opitutales; family Opitutaceae; genus CAIYUN01. Next base: position 15,437 of record CAIPZZ010000150.1, read on the forward strand.
CAGGGAGCCGTGCGCGCCTTTCTTGATGACGACCATGCGCGGCCCCATGCGGCGCAGGTGGCGGCCGGCGAGGACGAGGTTGCGCTCGCCAGTGAGGAGCAGCGCCTCGTCCTCGTTGATGACGAAGAGGTCAATGCGCTTCAGCAGGCGAAGCAGATCCGTCTTGGTCGTGTGAATCCAGAGGTCGAACGTGTCCGCGAGCACGAAGGGTTTTTTCGCGCCGCGCGGGAGCTGGTCGAGGACATGGTGCTGGAGGGCAGGGTGGATCGCGCCGAGCATCACGAAAGGTGTGTCGCGATGGGTGGCAGTGAGGGTGGGGGAAAATTTCTCGAAAACGTTGAGCTGGATTTCCAAGGTGTCGCGTCCGGCGAAGTGCTCACGGTATTGGCCCGACCAGTAAAATGTTTTTCCCTGCGGCTCGATTTTAAGGCCAGCGAGGTCGAGGCCGTGCTTCCGGTAAAGGCGGAGAAACGCCGGCGGAAAATCCGCACCGACCACGCCAACGAGTCGCGTGGGCGCGAAGTAGCTGGCGGCGATGGCGGCGTAGCTGGCGGCACCGCCGAGCACGCGGTCGGCCGCCCCGAAGGGCGTGGCGACCTTGTCAATGCCGATGGAGCCGATGATGAGGGCGGACTGCGCGTTGCGTGGGTAGACGGTGGGCATGGGTAAAATTGGCTGGGAGTTATTGGTTTACGCTTATCGGTGTATTTCAAGCCCTGCGGCTTCGGAGTCGAACCATTCCAGCGGCTCCGGCAAAGTATCAGGCGAGTATTCAATGTGGACAACTCGCCGGTGGCGCGGCAGTTGGGCCGGGGAGGAGGCGTGCAGTAGGAGCGGGCGCAGCGCGACCACGCCGCCAGCGCGCACGACGCAGGTGGTTTCGGGTGCGAAGTCCCAACGCGGCATTTCGCTTTCGGCGATACGGCCATGTCGGTGCGAGCGGGGACGCACGCGCAACGCGCCATTCTCGGGGGCGCAATCGTCGAGATGCACCCGTAGTGTCACCATGCGATCGAGCAGCGCGGCCGGCGGCTGGACATGCGGCACGCCATCCTTGATGGACCATGGGCCGAAGCCGGGGACCGCGTGACGCTGGCGCACCGCGATGGTGAGATCTTGGTGCCACGGCACCTTCCAATTGCGGGCAGGGTTCTTGTCGAAGAACACCGCGCGCACCGGCTGCGAGGCGGCGGAACCGAGCGCGACGAGCAGATTGCGGAGACGGATATCGCCGGCCAGCGCACGCACGGCCGGTATTTTTCGCAGCAGACCGCGCTGACCGGCGACCTCTTCCGGTAGTAACGTGGCGAGCGCCGCCATCTCGTCCGGCGCGAACACGCCCTCGAACACCGCAATGCCTTCGGCCGCAAAATCGCGCATCTGAAAGGCTCACTGGCTCACACCGATGCTTGTCACGAGTAGCGGCTCGTTGTCCACCTCGACGACGATGGCGTAGTCGCCGGCCTCAGGGAAGGTGAGGTTGCGGACCTCGTTGATAAGATTGATGCGCTGGAGTGGGTTTTGCGACTGAAAGGGCCGCTCCAATAGCTGCTGCGGATGGCCGGCGTCGAGGCCCATCGAGAGGCGGATCTTATGCTCGCCCGAAGGCACGTCAGTCAGCGTGAGAAACCAGACCATGTGCGGATGCGTGACGGGAAACTGTCGTGCGCGGATGTTGGAGAACACGCCGAGGATGGTGTGCTTGCCGGTCGCCGGATCAATGTGGACCGCGTCGCAGGTGAGCCACGCGAGAACCTGAGGCTTGGAGGACATGGTCCGTATGGTGCGTGCCGGGCGGTGGGCGGGGCAAGCGGTGAATTTGCGCCTCAACTGAGGCGCGTCGCGCCGGATAAAAAATGTTCCCGCAACTTTTCCTTGCACGGGCGTGCGGCGCGGCCTCACGGTGTTGTCCCGTGAAATACATCTTTGTCACGGGCGGCGTGGTTTCCTCATTGGGCAAGGGCCTCACAGCGGCGTCGCTCGGCGCGCTGCTTGAGCTGCGCGGGCTGCGCGTGCGCATCCAGAAATTCGATCCCTACCTCAACGTGGACCCGGGCACCATGAGCCCATTCCAGCACGGTGAGGTCTATGTGCTCGACGACGGCGCGGAGACCGACCTCGACCTCGGCCACTATGAGCGGTTCACGTCGGGCCAGCTCTCCCGCGCCAACAGCCTGTCCTCCGGCCAGATTTACGAGGCCGTCATCGCCAAGGAGCGGCGCGGCGACTACCTCGGCAAGACCGTGCAGGTCATTCCGCACATCACCGACGAGATCAAGCGGCGTATTTACGCGGGCGGCAAGGGCGTGGACGTGCTCATCACCGAAATCGGCGGCACAACAGGCGACATTGAGGGGCTGCCGTTTTTGGAGGCGCTGCGGCAGTTCGCCCTGGAGGTCGGACCGCGCGACTGCATTTTTATCCACGTCACGCTGGTGCCTTATGTCGGCGCGGCGGGCGAGCTGAAGACCAAGCCCACCCAACAGTCCGTCGCCAAGCTCCGCGAGATCGGCGTGCAGCCGCACATCGTCGTGTGCCGTTGCGACCGTCCGCTCGACCGTGGCCTGCGCGAGAAAATCTCCATGTTTTGCAACGTCCCGGTGCGCTCGGTCATCGCGTGTCTCGACGTGGCCTCGATCTACGAGTTGCCCCTCGCCTTGCAGCGCGAGGGCCTCGACACGGAGGTGCTCTCCCGCCTCGGCCTCCACCGGCCCGCGCCGCGCCGCAACGTCTGGCGGGGCATCGTCCGCCGTCTCCGCAACCCGCGCCACACCGTCACCATCGGCCTCGTCGGCAAATACATTGAACTCCAGGACGCCTACAAGTCGGTCTATGAGTCCGTCACGCACGCCGGCATCGCCAACAACTGCCGCGTGACCGTGCGGCGCATTGATGCCGAGGAGTTGGAGAAAAAAGGCGGCCTCGCCCTCCTGCGCGGGCTCGATGGCATCCTCGTGCCGGGCGGATTCGGCAACCGCGGCACCGAGGGCAAGATTGCCGCCGCCAAGTTCGCGCGCGAGCGCGGTGTGCCGTATTTCGGCCTCTGTCTCGGACTGCAGATCGCGGTGATTGAGTTCGCCCGCCACGTCCTCGGCCTGCCGCTGGCAAACTCGATGGAGTTCAACGCCCGCACGCCGGACCCCGTGATCGCGCTCATGGACGAGCAGCGCAATGTCGTCGCAAAAGGCGGCACGATGCGCCTCGGCGCCTACGAGTGTCGCCTCAAGCCCGGCACGCTTGCGCGCAAGGCTTACGGAGCCAGCACCGTCTCCGAGCGCCACCGCCACCGCTATGAGGTCAATAACGACTATGTCGAACGTCTCGAGGCCGCTGGCATGGTCATTTCCGGCTGGAACCCGAAGCGCGGACTCGTCGAGGTTGCCGAGCTAAAGGATCACCCGTGGTTTCTTGGCGTGCAATGCCACCCCGAGTTCAACTCGAAGCCCGACAAGCCGCACCCGCTCTTCGCCGCCTTCATCGCGGCGGCGATCCGGAACCAACAGACAGGCAAATTCTCAACGTCAGGACGCAGAGCCGTGAAGGTGACCAAGAAAGCTCCGGCAAAATGAGGTCTAATCAAAAGCTATGAAACCAAGAATCAGATCATGGCTTCATGGCTACTGGATGGTTCCTGTCTCACATCCCTCCGCGCCCTTGCTGCTTCGCTCCTTCGCGTTTGATCCGCCATGATCTTCTCCCCTAAAAAACTCCTCCTCATCGCCGGGCCGTGCTCGCTCGAAAACGAGCGCGTCTGCCGCGCCGTCGCTGAGAAACTTGTCGCGCTTGGCAAAAAGCACCGCGAGCTGAACATCATATTCAAGGGCTCCTACGACAAGGCCAACCGCACCTCGCGCGGCGGCGCGCGCGGCCCCGGTCTCGACGCGGGCCTCAAGCTCCTCGCGATGGTGAAACGCGACTACGGTTTCCCCGTCCTGACGGACATCCATGAGGTGGCGCAGGTGCCCGCCGTCGCCGTCGTGTGCGATGTGTTGCAAATCCCCGCGTTTCTCTGCCGCCAGACCGACCTGCTCCTTGCCGCCGCCGCGACCGGCCGCGTGGTCAATGTGAAAAAGGGCCAGTTCCTCTCGCCGCAGGAGATGCCGTTCGTCGTCGCCAAGCTCCGCGAGGGCCGGGCGAAGGAAATCTGGCAAACCGAGCGCGGCACCACCTTCGGCTACCAAAACCTCGTCGTGGACATGCGCTCGTTCGCCCTCATGCGCGCCAACGGCTGTCCAACGGTTTTTGACGCGACGCACAGCGTGCAGCTCCCCGGCGCAGCCGGCGGCGCGAGCGGCGGGCAGCGCGAGTTCGTGCCCCCGCTGGCGAAGGCCGCGCTCGCCGCCGGGGCCGACGGGCTGTTCATCGAAACGCATCCGAATCCCGCCAAGGCTATCAGCGACGCACAAAGCCAAATTCCCCTTGCCGAGCTGCCCGCGCTCATCGCCTCGTGCCTCGCGGTGTGGAAGGCCGCGCGCGGGTGAATTCATCAAATGCGATTTTTGAAGCCAGTATTCATTTTTGGCAGCCTGTTGGCCATTCTGTCCTACGTCACGACCATCGTGTTTTGGCACGGGGGCTGGCCTGCGGGTGCGGTTGTTGTGAACCTTAGAGACGCCAAGGAACAACCCGTGAAAGGCGCGGTTCTGCGTGTTTACAAAGAACGGACAATGACTTTGGCCAGATCCCCACTGGCTCCTATGTCCGGCGAGGAATTACATAGCGACGATAAGGGCAGTATCACCATGCGCATAAAAGGGGGAGCGCCTTTCGGAGGGAAAGGCTGGGAATTGTTCTGGTTGATTCCGATGGGAGACAAAGCACCCCAGTTTGACTGCGTGATTACGGCAGAGGGGTATAAGCCGCTTAAGTTCTCGATATGGCAATTGTTCGAATCACCGGATAAGTCACATCAAGATTTACCCAAAGCCGTGTTCATGATGGATGGCAAAACTGTCGAGCTCCGAATTTACACTCATAGTTTTGTCTTGGAGCAGTGATTGACCGCGCCGGAAACACGCGCAGGCTATTGGCCAAACTCACAGCGATGGAAACCTTTCTCATTGATGTGCCCATCCCTTCGATGGGCGCCACCGTCAGCGAACTCACGGTCATTGACCTCAAGGTCGCGCCGGGCGTGGCCGTGGCCAAGGGCGAGAAAATCGCCGAACTGGAGAGCGACAAGTCGGTGTTCGAGTTCGAGTCGCCGTGCGCGGGCACGGTGCGTGCGTGGCAGTGCCGCGCGGGCGACATTGTGCCGACGGGCGGGGCGTTTTTGCAGATCGAGACAACGGACGGATCGCTGAAGCACCTGCGGGCGAAGGCGGAGTGCGGAGTGTGGAGCGCGGAATCCAAGCCGGCCCTGGCGATCGCTGCCGTCACGGCCGCTCCCACACCGCATTTGCCCACGCCAGCAATTGCCCCTTCCGCAAACCGCAGTCCGCACTCCACACTCCAGTGGACTCCCCGCGCCGCCAAGCTCGCGCAGGACGCCGGCCTCGACCCCGCCGCGCTCGCGGACATCGCCGCCACCGGCCCCGGCGGGCGTGTCTCCGGCGACGACGTGGCGCGCTATCTCGCCGCCCATCCGCCGGCCAACGGCACGCTCGCTCCGAAAACTAATTCCGCATTCCGCACTCCGCATTCCGCAATCTCCGAAACCGTCTGCATCGCCGGCGTCGGCTACGCAGTGCCGAAGAACATCCGCCCCACCAGCGAGATTCTGAAGGCGTTTCCCGGCCGAACCGAGGCCGAGATGGTGAAGCTCACCGGCATCAAGGAGCGCCGTTACGCGGGCGAGGACGAGACGGCAACCGGCCTCGCGGTCACGGCCGTGCGCCGCGCGCTCGCGCAGGCGGGACTGGCGGCGTCGCAGATTGACGGCGTGGTGCTCGCGACGATCATCCCTGACCAGCCGGTGCCGGCGATGGCGAGCGCGCTGGCGCGCGAGCTGGGCATCCCGCACGCGCTGGCCTTCGACCTCAACGCAGCGTGCTCCGGCTGGCTCTACGCGCTGGAGGTCGGCCGGGCGTTCATCCGCGGCGGCACGGCGAAAACAGTCGCCGTGGTCACCGCCGAGCTGCTCTCGCGCATCACCAACCCCAAGGACCACGAGACGGCGTTTCTCTTCGGCGACGGCGCGGGTGCCGCGATCCTGACGGACGCTCCTGGCGGCCACCGGCTGCACCGCATGGCGCTGTCGGGCGACGCGAACTTGTTCGACGCGATTCAGCGGCGCGGCGGCGGCGCGGCGCGGCCGGTGCCGCTGCCTGGCGGCGGCGACCGCGACGACTTTTACCTCCAGCTCAACGGCGCGGTGGTGTTCAAGAGCGCGGTCATCGCCTTCGCTGACAAGATCGAGGCCGTGCTCGCGCAGCACGCGCTGCGGCCCGAGGACGTGGCGTGGATCGTGCCGCACCAAGCCAACGAGCGCATCCTGCGCGCGGTGGGCAAGCGGGTGGGCATCCCCTACGAAAAATTCGTCGTGACCATCGGCAAATACGGCAACACCTCGGGCGCGTCGGTCTCGATGGCGCTGGGGTGGGGCGCGGCGGAGGGAATTTTTCAGCCAGGCGACAAGATCATCTTTTGCAGCGTCGGCGCGGGACTGACGTTTGCCGGCGGGCTATTGGTGTGGTGATACACCCCCGCCTCAATCTGTCCCACCGCGGTTTGGCCCTTGCCCCGTTCCGCCACGGTGCGCAGCGTTTTACTCATGCCAACCGAACCTCCCGCCCAGTCGAGCCGCGCTCTCGTCGCGCAGCTCAAGCGCTCGCAGATTTGGCAGGACTACGAACGGGCGTTCCGCGAGACGACCGGGCTGCCAATCAACCTACGTCCGACCGAAACGTTCGACCTGCCGCACCACGGCGACCCGAAGGAGAACCCGTTTTGCGCGCTGATGGCCCGCACCAACCACTCGTGCGCCGCGTGCCTCCAGCTGCAGAAAAAGGTCGAACAGGAGGCACGGCTGGAGCCGAAGACCCTCAAGTGCTTCGCCGGCTTGTGCGACTCCGCCGTGCCTGTGCGCGTGGGCGAGAACCTGGTGGCGTTTCTCCAGACCGGCCAGATCCTGCTGCACACACCGACCAAGGGCGAATTTGCCCGGACCGCGCGCCAGCTCATCAATTGGGGTGTCGAGACCGACATGAAGCGGCTCGAGGAGGCGTATTTTCAGACGCGGGTGCTAACAAAAAAGCAATACGACTCCGTCGTGCGATTGCTCACCATCTTCGCGCAGCATCTCTCGTCGCTGAGCAACCAGCTCGTCGTGCGCGCCGCGGCCGCCGAGCCGCCCGCGATGGCGCGAGCGCGGATGTTCATCGCCGAGCACCAGGCCGACGAGATCTCGTTGGAGCAGGCCGCCCGCGCGGTCAACATGAGCGCGTTCTATTTCTGCAAGAGCTTCAAGAAGGCGACCGGGCTGACATTCACCGGCTACCTCGCGCGCCTGCGGGTGGAGAAAGTGAAAAATCTCCTACTTAACCCGCACAAACGTGTGAGCGAGGCGGCCTACGAGGCGGGCTTCCAATCACTCTCGCAGTTTAACCGCGTCTTCCGCCGCCTCGCCGGCGAGGCGCCCACCGCCTACCGCGACAAGCTGCACGGCGCGGAGCGAAACTGAACGGGCGCGTCACCTCATCTAACTGCCTTTTGCCAAACACAGGGTGCTTCGCGAGTGGTTGGGCAATAATTCGCAAACCTTGTGTCCAGCGCGCAGCGCCAACCTGTCGCTGCGCAACCTCACCCGCCAGCGACCGTTTCCAAAATTCTCTCAGATGCCCTCATGCCCTTCTCCATGACGCCGAGGTGGTAGCTTTCGTTGGGAGCGTGGAGGTTGTCCTCGGGGAGGCAGAGGCCGAGCATCACGGAGTCGAGGCCGAGCACGCGCTTAATGTCGGCGATGATGGGCACGCTGCCGCCTTCGCGGAGGTAGAGCGGGGCCTGGCCGAAAACCTCGGTCACAGCGGCGTCGGCGGCGCGGAAGGCGCGGGCGAGCACGACGGGCTGGTCAGCGGGCGTGTTGGAGCGGTCGGGCGGCACGACGACGTAGGGCGTGCCGTGGTGTTGGTCCACGAGGCGGAAGGTCACGTCCTTTGGCATCCGCTCGCGAATGGCGGCATAGACGAGCGCGCGAATTTTGTCGGGCGACTGGTTGGGCACGAGGCGGCAGCTGATCTTGGCGAACGCCTTGCTCGGGATGACGGTCTTGGTGCCCGCGCCTTGGTAGCCGCCGCCGATGCCGTTGAACTCTAGCGTGGGTAGAAAGCGCACCGCCTCGAATGGCGAAAATCCCTTGGCCGTGTGAAACGCTGGGATGCCGAGAAACTCGCGGTATTGCTCCTCGCTCTGGCCGAACTTGGCGAGCTCAGCGCGCTCCCACGGCTCCACGTCGAGCACGTCGTCGTAGAAACCGGGAACGTTGACGCGCCCGTCGGCGGAGTGCAACGAGGCGCAGACCTCGGCGAGCGCCTGGATGGGATTGCGCAGCACGCCGCCGTGCTGGCCGGAGTGCAGGTCGCCGCGCGCGCCGGTGACTTCGAGGTCAAACAGCATCAATCCGCGCAGACCGCAGGTGATGACGACCTGGTCCTCGCGCGGAATGCCGGTGTCGGAAAGAAAAACAAAGTCGGCCTTTTTCAGGCGGTCGCGATAAGTGTCGAGAAACGCTGGGAAACTCGGGCTGCCGATCTCCTCCTCGCCCTCCAGCATAAAGGTGATGCGGAGCGGCAGGTCGGGCCGGCGCTCCAGCAGCCGCGCAACGGCGGCGATATGGGTCATCACCTCGCCCTTATTGTCGGCCGCGCCGCGACCGTAAAGGCGGTTGCCGCGGATCACGGGCTCGAACGGCGGTGTCTCCCAGAGATTGAGCGGGTCGGCTGGTTGCACGTCGTAGTGGCCGTAGATGATGACGTGCGGCCAGCTTGGGTCGCCGCCGCGCTCGGCGAGGATGACGGGGTGCAGGGGGGTTGGCACGACCGCGACCTTGAACCCGATGGAGCCCAGCAGGCCGGCGACAAATTCGCGCGCGCCCACCATGCCGTCCTTGAACTTGGGATCGGCGGATACGCTCGGGTGGCGGATGAACTCCTTCAGCTTTTCGACGGGATCGAACATGGCGCGAGGGTGGGGGAGCCAGCCACGCGAGGCCAGCGGGAAAAACATCCGTAGTTTATCTCACGGTGCGATGGCGCGAACATCGCAGAGAAAGAGATTTCGCGAAACATCGCAGCACACTTCGCCGTAGCGCGAAAAAACGTGCGTTTATTTCGTGAGTTCTTTCGACATCTCTTTGTCGAAGTATGTCAGGATAATGTCCGCGCCGGCGCGTTTGATGGCGAGGAGTGACTAGTGCCGTGTGCGTGCGAGGTCGAGCCAGCCGAGCCGCGCGGCCGCGTGGCGCTGCGCGTATTCGCCGGAGACTTGATAGGCAGCGAGGGGCTTGC
>CAIPZZ010000151.1 GCA_903869665.1 uncultured Opitutia bacterium
AGCTGAAACTACCGCACCTGTTCACGCTCCGCGACGAAGCCCCGTTCGCCTTCGCCGGCATCTGGGAACCTGCTGACGAGGAAGATGGAGCCGCGACACCCTCTGTTCGGCCAACTCGACCTCACCCCCGCGCAGTCGGACAAGCTCAAGGGTGTGCTAGCCGACCGCATGACGGCATTTCAGGGCGCGATGCAGGAGATGTTCGCCAATGGCGGGGTGAACGGGTTTGACCCGGCGGCCTTCCAGCAAATCGGCGACAAAGTGGAGGCGCAGTTCGCGGACAAAATCAAGGCGGCGGTCGGCGCCGACAACGCCCAGCAAATCCAGGCCTACGACGCCGAGCTGCGTCAGAGCTTCCAAGGTGGCGGAGGGTTTGGCGGCGGCGGCGGATTTGGCCCTCCGGCCAACTGAACCGTTGCGTTTCCGGCATTTCCCCTTCGTGTGGGGCGCGGCGCAATTTTCCGTGCCGCGCCCTTTTTTCACCAATCTCATGTTCGGCCCGACTCCCCTGCGTGACACCGCCCTTGTGGCGGGCTTCGAGCTGCGCGAGATGCTGCGCAGCCGGAAGGCGCTCGCGATCCTTGCGCTCTACCTGCTGGCGGCGGCGTTCACGTCGTATATTTTTGTGAGCGTGCTGGAGAACATCCAGGCGGCGGTGAGAAATCCGGCCGCGCTCATCACCGGCCCCACCGGGGGCGGACGCGGCGGCCAGCCCGGCCGGCCGCGCGGGCCGGTGTTCGCGCCGTCGCCGCCGGACAAGCCGTCGCAGGGCATCCTCACGCAGCGCGGCTCGCCGTTCAACCGGGTCATCTTCAGCCAGGTTGCCGATCCCGACGCGCGAGACTTTCTGGAGAAGCAGCCGCCCATCATCCTGTTTTTCGCGCTCGTCTCGTTCAATTTTTTCCCCCTGCTCATCATGATCGCGTCGGCGGAGACGGTCGCGCAGGAGCACCAGTCGCGCGGGGTGCGATTCGTGGCGATGCGGACGGGCCGGGCCGAGTTCGCGCTGGGCAAGGCACTCGGGCAGGCCGCGCTCATGGCGGCTGTTACGTTGCTCGCGGGTCTGCTGTGTCTCACAATCGCGGCATGGAAACTGGAGGATTTTACCTGGGGCGCCGGGCTGCGGTCGCTGCTGGTCTTCTGGCCGAGGGTGGCGGTGTTCGGGCTGCCGTTTCTAGGCATCGCGATGCTATGCTCGATGAACACCGGTTCGGCGATGATGGCCCGCGCGGCCGGGTTGATCGGGCTGGCACTGCTGTTCGTCGCACACCAACTGGTCGAGAAATACGCGGACAGCGCGTTCGGGCCGGTGCTTGGCGTTTTGGATTTTCTCGCGCCCTACTCGCACCGCGACGACCTGTGGCTGCCGTCATGGAACGACGCTGGCCCGCAGATGTTGATGCTAGCGGGACTGGGGCTGGGCTATGTCTGTGTCGGTCTGCTGTTCTACCGGAGGAGGGACCTATGAGCGCGGGCCCGGACTCCGACCTCGCGCTGGCCTTCCGCGCGGTGCGTAAAAGCTATGGCCGCATCCGTGCGCTCCAAGGGCTCGATCTCGCGGTGCCGCGTGGCTCGGTGTTCGGCCTTGTCGGCCCCAATGGCGCGGGCAAGACCACCACCTTTTCGATCTGCTGCGGCTGGCTCCGCGCCGACGAGGGTGATGTGGATGTGCTTGGCGGTGGGCCGTTCGACGCCGCGCGCCATCGCGGGCGCGTGACCGCGCTGCCGCAGGATTCCGCGCTCGGGCGCGACATGACCGTGCGCGAGCAGCTCGTTTACCTTGGCCGGCTGCAGGGCATTGGCGCGCGGGAGATCCGCGGCGAGGTGGAGCGCATCCTAGAGCTGGTGGATCTGAAGGACCGCGCGCGCGACCGCGTGCGCACGCTCTCGCACGGCATGTTGCGGCGGGTAGGCATCGGGCAGGCGTTCCTCGGCGACCCGGAGTTGGTGCTGCTCGACGAGGCGACCAACGGCCTTGATCCCCGGCAGGCGCACGGCATCCGTGAATTCATCCGCGCGCAGCGCGGCACGCGCACCATTATCGTCAGCTCGCACAACCTCCACGAGATCGAAACCGTGTGTGACCACGTCGCGCTGATTGACCGCGGCCGCGTGGTCATGGCCGGGCCGATCTCAACCGTCACCGGCCGCGACGCCGAGGTCCGGATCACGCTGGCCGACGGCCCCGTGCCGCTCGCGGAAACGCGCGCCGCACTCACGGGAGACACCGTGGAGTGGGACGCCCCCGCACGCACGCTCACCCTGCGCTTTCAGGAAAAACCCGGCCGCGCCGCCGAGGACGTGACCGGCGAGGCACTCCGCGCGTTGCTGGCAGCCGGAGCGCGCATCTCTTCGGTCGCACGCGGTCAGTCGCTGGAGCGGCGTTATCTCGAGATGCCCGCTGGTGAGCCGCCGCCGCTGCCGCCGGGGGTGTGAGTGCCAGGCATCTGCCATGTAGGGGCGCAGTCTTGTGCTGCGCCCTTGGGCGGGCAACGGGCGGCGATACCCCAAAGGGCGCAGCAAGCCTGCGCCCCTACGATGCTATGAGGCGCGAAAAAGTTTGAGCCGCGCGCCGCATCGCCTCAGTTTGGGGGTGAACCTTTTCCCCATGAAAATTCCCCGCCTCGCTCCCGTCTTCGCGCTCTCCCTGCTCGCTGGCCTCGCCGCAATGCCCCCCGCCGTGCTTCGCGGCGCCGCGCCGGCGGCCGCCGCCGCCGCCACGCCGGGAGTGGTGAAATCTGTCTTCGCCCAGATGGCCGACGGCTCCGACATCGAGGCCTACACCCTCACCAACAAAAAGGGCATGACCGCCAAGGTCATTACGCTCGGTGCCATTGTCGCCGAGCTGAACGTTCCCGACAAAAATGGCGCGTTCGTCAACGTCCTCAAGGCGGTCCCCGCCAACGCTGCTCAGGCCGCGCGCGGCCAGACTGCCGCCGTGCAGGGCCGCGTGGCCAACCGCATCGCCGGCGCGAAGTTCACGCTCGACGGCAAGGACTACACCCTCGAGGCCAACAACGCCCCGAACACTCTCCACAGCGGCAGCGCCGCCATCGCTTCGCTCAACTGGAAAGCCGAGCCCCCCAAGCCCGCCGACGGCGCGCGCGTCACCTTCACCTGCGTTAACCCCGACGGCGCGGGCGGTTTCCCCGGCACGATGACCATCAGCGTCACCTACACGCTCACCGACGACAACGCCCTCACGCTCGATTACCGTGCGACGACCGACAAGCCCTCGCCCGTCAACCTCACCAACCACGCCTACTTCAATCTTGCCGGCTCTGGACCCATCGGCGCGCACGAGCTGCTGATCAACGCGAGCCGCTACACCGTCTTTGACGCGACCAAAATTCCCACGGGCGAACTGAAACCCGTCGCCGGCACCTCGCTCGACTTCACCAAAGGTGTGCCGCTCTCCGCCCACGCCGCCGAGCGCACCCCGCCCAACTCGGGCTACGACGACAATTTCGTCATCAACCGCGACAACCTGAAGGACGGCCAGCTCGCGCTCGCCGCGCGCGTGACGGAGCCCACCAGCGGCCGCGTGCTGGAAGTGTGGACGACCGAGCCCGGCGTGCAGCTCTATACCAGCGGTCTCGCCGCACCGCCCGCGCCCGGCGCGGCCCCCGCCAGCGGCGCGACACCGCCCCCGGCCGCCAGCGCGCCGGCGGCACCGGCCGTGGCTGCACCGACTCCTCCTGTCGCCGGCGGCCCGGCCGCGCCCGGCCAGCCGCCGGGTGCCCCTGGCTTCCCTGGCGGACGCGGCGGCGGCGCGCGTGGCGGACGCGGCCCCGGTGGCAACCAGGCCGGCTTCCTCTGCCTCGAGACGCAGCACCACCCCGACTCGATCCACCGCGAGACATTCCCCACCACCGTCCTCCGCCCCGGCCAGACCTTTACTAGCAAGACGGAATGGCGCTTCTCACTGGTGAAGTGAGGTGATGGGGGCCCTAATCAAGGTCCAAGATTCGCCATGAAGCCGACACTAGGAGTGATTTTTTTCCTGATGTTGGTTCATGCCGCATCGGCGACAACCATCAGCAACGTCTACATCAGTTTGATGCGCGGCATGGCTTGGGATTTCGAGTCATATGCCAAGGAGCATAATGGACATCTGCCTGAAATTTGGAGTGAGGTATGGCGTGGCTTCCAAAGTCCAGATTACCTGAAGGATGTTGAGAATGATATGGGTGCGTCAGTTTTAACCAAGGTGACTTATTTTCCAAACGGCGGAGCGAAGCTGAACACGCCTATGCCGGTGGATATTATTGCCATGACTTCATTTTTGGTCAGCACCCCAAATTTGGGGACACCACCACCTGAAATCGGTCGTTACATTGTCACGCGCAATTCCTATGGTAGCTTTGAATCGAATTGGGCGGCTGAGGAAAAAATCCAAGCGGCCTTGGCAAAGGCAGGTCTGACATCTCCGCCATCCGGCCCGGTGTATCAGGAGAAAAAAGTTTATGATCCCGCTGCAAATGCCGCCGCCGCGCGCAAACGGGTCACGGTTGCGATCGTTGCACTCGCAGTGATTTTTATCGTTGGATGGTATTTGAAGCGATCGCGGGCGTAAGCGCGGCGGCAATTAAATTGCGTGTGGACTCCAAGCACGCTTCTTTTCTCCTCCTTTTGCTCCTACTTGATGCGCCGTCACCCCATCATCCGTTGCCTCTTGCTGGTCGCTGCGATTGCCCTCGGGCCCTTGCGTGTGTCGGCCCAGACTGGTGGCGGCACTCCCGTCCTCAACCAGAGCATCCCCGCCCAGGTCTTGACGAAGGGCGGGGCGGCGCAGTCCGTTACCCTCAGCAGTTTTATCAGCAACCCGACCGTGCCGGGCACGGCGGTTCGCATCAGCGTGCAGATCGGGACGCAGGGCAGTGGCAACATTGACGTGGCGCTGACCGACCAGCAGACGCCGCAGACGGTGGCCAACTTTCTCGCCTACCTGAACGCCGGGCGCTACGCGAACAACTTTGTGCATCGCTCGGTGCCGGGCTTCATCATCCAGGGCGGCGGTTTCTTTTTTTCCAACAGCACCTCCATTGGCCTCGTGTCGACTTTCGCGGCGGTGCCCAATGAGCCGGGCATCTCCAATGTGCGCGGCACAATCGCGATGGCCAAACTTGGCAGCGATCCAAACAGTGCCACCAGCCAGTGGTTCATCAATCTGGCCGACAATTCCGCCAACCTCGATTTTCAGAACGGCGGCTTCACCGTTTTCGGCCGGGTGATCGGCACCACCATGACCGTGGCGGATGCGATCGCAGCTGTGCCCACTTGGGACGCGAGTGGTCTCCATTCCGCCTTTACCGACCTGCCGCTGACCGCTGGCTTGATCGACATTGCCAATTTCGTCCGGACCAACATTAGTGTCATCCCCGGCCTCACCTACTCGGCCAGCTCGGCCAATTCATCGCTGGTAGGCGTGGGCGTCTCCAGCGGCGTGCTCCAGCTTACTCCCTCGGTGACGAGCACCGGGAGCACCACCGTGACGGTCACGGCTAGCGCGCTCGACGGCGGTCAGCTCACGACCTCCTTCACGGTCACGGTCGGGCCGATCCCGCCCAGCTTTTCTGCCAACCCGCAGTCGGTGTCGGTCGCGGCCGGACAAACGGCGGGCTTTTTTGTCACGGCTGCCGGCATCCCGGTGCCCACGTTGCAATGGCAGAGCGCGCCCGCCGGCTCCGGCACATTCACCAATCTCGCGGACGGCGGCACCTACGCTGGCGTCACGACCGCGACCTTGAGCGTGGCCAACCCCACCGTCACGATGTCGGGCACCCAGTTCCGCTGCGTGGCCGGCAACAGCGCGGCCTCCGGCGTCAATAGCAACCTGGCGACACTCACGGTCACGCCGGTCGCGGCCACCATCACGCTCTCCGCGCTCGCGCAAATTTACAACGGCACGCCTCGGCCCGTGACGGTCACCACGAGTCCCGCCGCGCTACCGGTGAGCCTGACCTACAATGGCAGCGCGACCCCACCGACGAACGCCGGTTCCTACACCGTGGCGGCCACTATCACAGACGCCAATTATTCCGGCACCGCCGCCGGCACGCTGGTCATCAGTAAGGCCGCCGCGACCGTGACATTGTCCGGCCTCACGCAGACTTACACTGGCGCACCGTTGTCCGCGACCGTCACCACCAGCCCCGCCGCATTGGCCGTGAACGTGACCTACAACGGCAGCACGACCCCGCCGACCAATGCCGGGACTTACACCGTGGCGGCCACCGTTACGGATGCCAACAATACGGGCTCGGCCACAGGTAGTTTGGTGATCAGCCCAGCGGCCGCGACCGTGACACTGTCCGGCCTCACGCAGACCTACACTGGCGCGCCGTTGGCCGCGACCGTCACTACCAGCCCCGCTGCGTTGTCCGTGAGCGTGACCTACAACGGGAGCGCAACCCCGCCGACCAATGCCGGAACTTACACCGTGGCGGTCGCCATCACGGACGCCAACCGCGCGGGCTCGGCCTTAGGCACCTTGGTCGTGGCGCAGGCGACGCAGACCATCGGCTTTGGCGGACTTACGGCGCAGCCGGCCGGCGGCGCGTCACTAACCCTGACGGCGACCGCTAGCTCGGGCCTGACCGTGAGCTACACCAGCTCCAACCCATCCGTCGCCACAGTGAGCGGCAGCACCCTCACGCCCGTAGGTCCCGGGGTGGCTACGATCACGGCGACGCAGGCGGGCAACGGCAACTATCTGGCCGCGACGTCGGTGTCGCAGATCCTGACCGTCACGCCGAATTTTGCCGCCTATCTGGCCGCGCATTTCACCGTGCCCCAGCTCGGCGATCCCAATATTACCGGCCCGACCGCCAGCCCCGCCCATGACGGCATGAGCAACCTGCTCAAATACGCGCTCGGCCTGGATCCTATACAGGCAAACGCTACGGCGGGAGCGCCCGTCATCGGCACGTTGAGCGGATCGCTGACGCTTACCTACATCCGCCCACCCGGCCTGCCCGACATCACCTATGTCGTCGAAGTCTCCGGCGACCTTCAGCTTTGGAATTCGGGCGCCAGCTTCACCCAAGTTCATTCCACTACGCTGCTGGATGCCCAGCACGAGCAAGTCGTGGTGCGCGATCTCACGCCCATCAGCGGCACGACCCGGCGCTTCATCCGGCTAAGGGTGACTCAGCCGTGACGATTCTCCCGTGTCGGATGCGCCCATGCGAACCGTCTGGATCAATGGCGCCTCTGCCCTTGGAAAGGCCGTCAAGCGCACTCAGTGCTTCTGCTTGTAAACCTTCGCCGGGTCGAAGAGAGGCTGGGAGACAAACTCGAGGGTGAGCGAGGCGGGGTCGTCGGCGCGCGCGCCGGGGGAGAGACGGCGGTAGAAACAAGATTTGTAGCCGTTGTGGCAGGAGGCATTGGCAGGGCCGGACTGCTCGACCTTGAGGAGCAGCACGTCTTGGTCGCAGTCGGTGCGGAGTTCGCGCATGAGCTGCACGTTGCCCGACTCCTCGCCCTTCACCCAGAGCTTCGCGCGCGAGCGGCTCCAGTAAGTGGCCTTGCCGGTGGCGAGCGTGTGCGCGAGCGACTCGGCGTTCATGAACGCGAACATCAGCACCTCGCCGGTGGCGGCGTCCTGTGTGATGCAGGGGATGAGGCCGTCGGGGCCAAACTTGGGCCGGAGTGTGGCGCCGAGCTCGACCTCGGCGGTGTTGGTGCGGGCGGGAAACGCGGTCATGCGCGCACGATGGTGCGGGCGGGCGCGAAAGGCGAGGCGGTTTTGTGCGGACGCGGGCGTCGGAGGATCGGGGGGAGAGCGCGATATCCCGGCGCGCAGGTTTGGGCTGTAGGCCACGGCGCTGACGTGGCTCCGGGCCTGCCCCTGTCAGCGCCCTTATCTACAACTTCCGCCGCCATGGCGACAACGGGCTTGTCGGCGGGGCGCGGAGCGGTTGGGCTGGCGGCATGAGACTCCGCCTCCTCTGGCCCGCGCTGCTCCTTTGCGCTGCCGTGTCACCGGCGCACGCCGTCATCGAGCGCAAGGTGGAGAAGAAATTCCCCGTGCCCGCCGCCGGAGCCGCGCTGTCGGTGGACACGTTCAGCGGCGCGATCAACGTCACCGAGTCCGACGGCGACGCGATTGAGATCACCGTGACCGAGCAGTGCGAGGCGAAGGACGACAAGGCCGCCGCGCCGAAGTTCGCCGACCTCGACCTCGCACTCACCCAGGACAAGGCCGGGCGTGTGTCCGTGAGGGCGGACTACCGGCGGAAGGTGACGTTCACCTGGGAAACGTGGCCGCCGGTGCTGCTGACCTTCGACATCAAGGTGCCGCGCCGCACCGACGCCGACCTGCACACGCGCGACGGCGGCATCACCGTGGGCAAGCTGAAGGGCCGGCTGATGCTCACCAACGACACAGGAAAAATTTCCGCCGGCGAAACCGACGGCCTGGTGACGGCGCGCAGCCGGCTGGGCGAGATCGCCATCACCGCCGCCACGGGCTTCGTTGACGCCGAGACCGTGTCGGGCGGCATTCTCGTGGGCCGGACGCCAGGCGGGGCGCGGCTGGCGAGCTCGGGCGGCGAGATCGAGGCGCAGCAGGCTGGCGGGGACTTCACGGTGCGCGGTGACGGCTCGCAGGTATTGGTGCGCTTCGCCTATCCCATCATGCGCCCGGCCAACGTGGCCACGTCGGGCGGGAATGTCGTGGCGATCTTCGACCAGCGCAGCGCGGCGGAGATCGCGGCCGAGTGCTCGCCGCTCGACTCCGTGACAGCGCGAGGTCTCGCGCCCGCCGGGGTGCCCGACGGCGCGACGCGGGCGCGGTTCGCCGCGAAGCTCAACGGCGGCGGACCACCGGTCTTGATCCGCGCGGCCGGTGGCAAGGTGCTCCTGCGCGGCGACCCACCGCCGGCGGATTTTGGGGCGCTGCCAGCGGCGGAGAGGACGGGTGACGCAAAAGTGCCGGCGGCGGAGAAAAAATAGGGCGGCAGCGCGTCGGTCTTTGCGAGGGGGCAACGGCGACAATTAATCTGGAGTGGTTTAACCCATCATGGGCCGAATCGGCTCATGGCGAGGAGCGCGGCGATGAAGCGGCCGAAGCCGCCGGCCGACAGTCTGACATCCATCTGGCTACGAGCTGGATCGCCACGTTAGGTCTTTCGACAGGCCCGAGGCCCTGAGCTTGTCGAACGGGCTGCGCCGGACTCGCGAAGACAAGGCAAAGTGACGCTGTGACGTATTTGCCTCACAAAAAAGACGCGGCCGATTGGCCGCGTCTGATAATTGAAATGAGAGGTGGAGCGGGTTCCTAGCCCTAGACGTAACCGCTCACTTCGCCTCGTGCGGCGGGAGGAGCTTGTCCACAGAGACCTTCTCCAAGTGCGCGAAGACCGGGAGGCCGGCGTCGTGGGGGACAGCGGTCTCGCCTTGGATGAGCGGGGTGGCGTAGCGCGCGAACTGGAAGTTCATGCTCACGCCGTCCTCGTTGATCCACTCGCGGGGGAGCTTCTTCACGCCGTTGGCGATGTCAGCCAGCGGGGCCAGGCCGGTCTCGCAGGCGTAAGTCTCGCCGTCACCGCGCAGGAGCGTGACCATCTTGTCAGTCTCGCCGGCGACGGCCGCCTTCACCGCGGCCTGACCGGCGAGGTAGGCCTCGTCGGCATCGGCCTTGGAGCCGGCGTGGGCGGCGGCGCGCTGGGTGATGCCGAGCTTGGCGACGCGGGCCTTCACGCCCGGGAGGTTTTGCTCGACGAGGGATTTCAGGTATTCGCCGGCGCCGCCGAGCTGGGCGTGGCCGAAGGCGTCGGTCGCCTCGGCGGCGGAGACGTAATTGCCGTCGGCGTCAATCAGGCCCTCGCCGACGACGATGAGGCAGTATTTCTCGCGCTTGAGGACGCGCTGCACGTCGGCGGCAAACTTTTCCGGGGAGAAGGGGACCTCAGGGAGGTAAATAAGGTGGGGCGGGTCGTTGGGCTGGTCGCGGCGCTTGGCCAGCGAGGCACCGGCGGCGATCCAGCCGGCGTTGCGGCCCATGACCTCGACGATGGAGACGAGATCGTGCTGGCCCATCGCCTCATGGTCGCAAGCGAGCTCGCGGACGGTGGTGGCGACGAACTTGACGACGGAGCCGTAGCCCGGGCAGTGGTCGGTCACAGGCAGGTCGTTGTCAATGGTCTTGGGGATGCCGATCACGCGCAGGTCCCAGCCCTGCTGTTGGGCGAGCTTGGAGATCTTGTCGGCGGTGTCCTGCGAGTCGTTGCCGCCCGCGTAGAAAAAGTAGCGGATGTTGTGCGCCTTGAACACCGCGAGCACGCGCTCGTAGTCCTCCTGTTTCTTGAGCTTGTAACGGCAGGTGCCGAGGGCCGCGCCGGGCGTGTGGCGGAGGGCGCGGATGGCCTGCTGTGACTCAGAGGCGAGATCAATGAAGTCCTCGTGGAGGAGGCCGAGCACGCCGTTGAGGGTGCCATAGATCTCCTCGATGCAGCCGTGGTTGAGGGCCTCGGCGACGACGCCGGCGACACTGGCGTTGATGACAGCGGTGGGGCCGCCGGACTGGCCGACGAGGGCGTTTCCTGTGAGTTCGGACATGGGAAGTTGGATAGGAATGATTTGAGAACGTGAACGGGCAGGCTGGCGGGCCGGGCGCGCGGCTGGCAAACCCAAATTTGGAAAAGAAATCGGTATACGGACCGGTGGAGGAGTTGGACGACGAATTTCCGTCGGTAGTGCCGAAAGACAGGCCGGATGGGAAACGCATCCGCGCGCGGCTTAGGGCGCGGGCTGGGTTAGCGGGACTGTCGGTGTAGTAGTATGCACTGGCCGATTGATCGGGTATGGGCCGGAATAGCCTGGATACTGGAAGACATGCCAGTATTCTCTGTCCAGACGTTGCAGAGGTAGAAAAATCACCCACATCGTCTGATTCAATTGATGGGAATCGCCAAATCCGAGCGGAACCCAATCGTAACTTTTTGGGCCACTTAGCCCCACAACGAGCCCCTCATATCGGCCGTTGAGGGTTAGGCAAAGATAGGTCCCGAAGTAAATCGCGAGAAAACCAGCCAGAATGGTAATGGGTTTTGTGGCGCGGCGCATAAGGGGTGGCGCGAGCAAGAACAGGAAAGCGCGGTATGGGCAGGCCTGCTTTTCACAGCCGCACCAGCTCCGCCGTCGCCGGCACGTCCTTGATGATTTGCGAGGGCTCGGGGCCGACGCCGAGGTAGCGGAGGTTGGGGAGCGTGGCGGGCATTGGCTCGCCAGCATAGGCGACGGCGAGGATGGCGCGCATCATCGCTGCGACGTAGCGCTGGGCGTTGCGAGGGAGGTCGGCGAAGCGGCGGACGCCGGAGATGTCCTCGGCCCAACCGGGGTGTTTCTCGTAGATGGGACGCAGCGTTTTGCGGACGGCCTCGTTGCGGGGGACGTGCGTGAAGCGCTTGCCGGCGGCGTCCTCGTAGGCGGTGCAGAGGAGCAGGTCGCCGCGCCAGTCGCCGGCGTGGGTGAGCGCGTCGAGCTTGTTGATCATCACGTCTTGGAAGCCGCCGTAGCGGAGGGCGTCGCCCTTTTCCACGGCATCAAACCAGCCGACCATGCGCTGCCGGCCTGTGCTGGTGCCGAACTCGAGGCGCTTGAGCAGCGCGGCGAGCGGGTGGGCGTCGTCCATCTGCGTGAGAAAGGTGTGCGTGCCGACCTTCGTGTCGTAAGCCTTGGCGACACCGATGGTGTGGATGGGCTGCACCGGGATGCCGGCGCTCTCGAAAAACTCGGGCGTGAACGTGTGCGAGGCGGTGACGTTGGGCGAGCAGCCGTGGCGCTTGTCGAGCCAGTAGGCCTGCCCGAACTCGCCGATGAGAGTGCGGCCGGCGAGCACCTCGCGGAGCACAAGCTCGCGCACCTCGCCGATG
>CAIPZZ010000152.1 GCA_903869665.1 uncultured Opitutia bacterium
AGCCAGCTGAGTCCAGCTCGCAACTGATAGTCCCGATGAATCTGCGGCGGAATTTCCGCCGCAGATTTTTTTGCGCACCGCCAGGCTGAGGATAACAGCGTCGAGCCGGCCTTGACCCTTCGTGCCTGCCGAAAGGCAGGGATTTCACGCCAAGCGCCGTCGCCACAACACGAGCAGCAACGCGCCCACGCCTGCGAAAAACGCCGTCGCGCCTGGCTCTGGCACCGACGTCACGGAATAGCTCACCGCTAGCATGGGTTTGCCGGTCGCCGCCTCGCGGGACGCGAACCGGATCGCCGCGCCCGTCGTGACTTCGTCCTCAGCGACCAGGATCCAGCCGAAGTTCGACGCCGTCCCGTTCACCCACGCCTGCACGTCCGCGACCAGGCCCGGCGACGAGAACCCCGCCGTGCCCGAGCTGCCTGTGACGAAGTCAAACGCGCTCACCGCGCTCGCGAAATCGCCGCCAGCCGTCGCCCAAGCCGCGCCGGGCGTGTTGAAAAAGCGCGTGTTCCACGTCGCGTCGCCTGTCATTGCCAGCGCGCCGCCGCCGCCGCCGCTGCCGGCCGAGGACAGTCCCTGTCCCCAGTCGGCCAGGAGCCGGTGTAGATCCACGGTGTTGGCGTGGCTGCCTTGGGGCGTGGTGATCGTCAGCGCCAGTTCGGCCGATTCGATCAGCACGCCGGCGGGAATGGCCGAAAGGTCAAACGCCACCAGCGCGCGTAGGATGTTGCCATGGCCCGCACGCCCCGCGAAAAACTCCGCGCCGGAGCCGTTGCTCTTGTCCGTCGGGCCATATAGCGTGGTGTCCTTGGTCGGCGTGAGCACAACGGTGGCGGCGGGCGCGTGAGCCACGAGCGCGGCAGCGGCGAGAGCGGGAAGAGAAAACCGGCGGGCGAGGGCAAGCGGAGAATTGCTCATGACGGAAAAGGCTCAGTCCAGGCGCCGCGCTGACGAGGCCTGGCCGACGCGATGGCGGATGAGCAGCCGCCGCCCGCCATCGTCGCCGATGGGCAGTAGATCGTCATCCGCAAGCCCGGCCCACGAGTCCGCTACCGCGAGCGCGAGACCCGTTCCGTCTGGCACCGTGTCGGCGAACGTCGCCGTCACCTCTGCAAAGGGTTCTGCAAAAACGGGTGTATCCGTCGGTGACTGAACCGGCGGCGTGACCAGCGTGCGGTTGCGCGTTCCGACAGACGCAAATTCCTGCGTATTGCCATCGTCACGCGGCATGAGTCGCGGCGCTGCCCCCACGCGCAGCGTGATGAGCCGCCGCCCGCTGTTCTCTATGCCCGAGAAATCCTGCTCTCCGTCCGCCGCCTCGAGTGTGGCCGCGAGCGCCTCGGTCACGCTCTCACCCTCGGCCGAGGCCGAGCCGGACGGCGTCTCGCCTATGAACGCACGGGCCAGCTCCAGCGTGAACCCGTGTCCCTGAAAATTTACGCGCAGCCGGTTGTCCTGGGGATCGTAGTTGCTCGCGGTCAGCACCTCGGCCGCCACGTCGTCGGCTGCCGTGGCCCCTTCAGTTTCGCCCCCGACCCGCACCCAAAAGCTTAGGCCCGAAGCCCGGTCGAAAATTCCCGCGAAAATTTCTCCGCCCGATTCCAGCACGCCGCGAAACTCTAGCGCACTGCCCGCGCCCGCCGAGCCGCCGTTGTTTGCCGCGCCTTCGCGCGGCAGGAACGGTGAGTCCTCCGTCAGTGCGTCCAGCGAGCCGGCCCCGAAGGCGGGGGCAGGCCAAACACCGCCGAGCAGAGCGGCAAATATGACGCGGATGAGATTTGTTTTTCGAACCATGTTCATCGTGCAACCGACGACCCAGCATCCCGGCCGCGCCACCGGCTGCAAGTCCAGCCGACGTTGTCACACAATAATCACGCGAGAGAAACGCCCAATATTCACCAGTTCTTAACCTCACCGGTTTGCCAACGAGCCGGCGGCCATTTGCAATCTTTCGCATGTCAGATTCCGCCGCCACGCCCGAATCGTCGGCTCCGCCGCCGGCCGCAATCGACCTGCGGGAACTGGTGCAGCACCGGCAGGCGGTGGATCATCTCGACACGCTGGAGGAGATCCACCAGCGGTTCCGCGAGTGCAAGGTGGACTTCTTCGCCGTGCTGCGCGAGGGAGGGGTGCTGGGGCTGTGCGCCCGCAGCCATGTGGGCTTCATCATGGGCTCGCGGTTCGGTTTCGCGCTTTACAGTGGCAGCACCGCGCACACCGCCTTGGTGCAAAATCCGGTCATTGTGCCCCCCGGCATCTCGCCGCACGAGCTGCTGGCCCGCGCGTTTGCCCGTCAGGGCGATGATTTCTACGACGACGTTGCGCTGGTAGATGACGCGGGCGGGTTGCTCGGTCTCATCAGCATCGAGGCGCTGGTGAAGCTCCAGTCGCGGCTGATGGCGGATCAGATGCAGCGGCTCCGGCACCAGCATCACGAGCTGCACGCGCAGAACCTCGACCTATTCCGCGCCAACCACGCCTTGCGCCAGTCGCGAGGCCTCTACCAGGGGCTGTTCGAGAGTAACGCCCTCGGCGTGGCGCTGCTCGACCCGGCAGGCAATATCCAGGCGCACAACCGCCGCCTCGCCGAGCTGCTAAGCCTCGACGAGGGCGAGGGAGCCGACGCCTCCCTCGTGGCGTGGGTGGGCGAGCGCGACCGCGAGACTTTCCGCCAGATTTTGGCAACCCATGAGCGCGGCGGGGCTGGCGCCGCCGATGCGGCACCCAAGGAGCTCGTGTTCCAGTTGCCCGACATCGGGCCAAGGCGGTTTAGGCTCACGACCGGCTGGATCGCCGAGACGGGCCAAGTGTGCGCCTGCCTCGACGACGTGACCGAGCAGCGCTCTATGGAGCAGATGATGTTGCGCCAGGAAAAGCAGAATCTGCTGGACACCCTTGTCGGCGGCATCGCGCATGAGCTGAACAACAAACTCACGCCCGTGCTCGGGTTTGCGGAGCTGCTGGAGATGCAAGCCGGCTCGGGCACCGCCGCCGCTAGCATCCGACAGAGCGCCCTTGAGGCTGCCGGCATCATCCGCCAGCTTCTCCAGCTCTCCAAGCCCGCGCGGGGCCAGTTCCACTCCGCCGATCTGCGCGCGGTGGTCGAGGAGTCCCTGGTCATGCTGCGGTTCCAGATGCGCGAGGCACGCTGTGACGTGTTCACCGCGCTGCCACCCGAGCC
>CAIPZZ010000153.1 GCA_903869665.1 uncultured Opitutia bacterium
CCAATGTGAAGTCCACGTGCCAGAGTGCGAGTGCCGCTCTTTGATCGGGCACACGGGATACTCGGAGCCAGGCTGGATGCACTCGCCATCTCGAGGGCCAAAGCGCTGCCAGCACCAGCGGTCAGCGAAGTCCATCTCGGGAAACGACACCTGCAACATGACCGCATAGGGAAAACGGGCCAACCGCTCATCACGATCTTTCTTTTCTTCGGCTCGTCCTTCCGGCGCGCACTCGCCAGCGAGGAAATCGTCAAAGCTCGATAAGACTACGGTGCGATGGCTCATTGTCTTTGCCCAACAGTGTTATTAGGCCAAAGGGGTTTGGGGAATTGGCTGGGGCATGGGACGCAGAAAACCAAGGATAGGAGCTGGGACAAGTAAGAATATCAGGGGCAATGGCAGAAATATTCTTTGGCTTTTTGCGGTAGCGCGGCGCGTCGGCAAAAGCCAAAGGAAAGACGATGTCACGTGACCTGAAACAACCGGTGGATTTCCGCGATTGGGCGAAGGTTTTGGCCGCCGCCGGGTTGTCGGCGGGGCAGAAAGCCGCCTTCAAGCCGGCGGTCATCTGCTATCTCGGCCGGTGCAAACGGCAGCGCACGGCGGCGGTGGCGTTCAGTGCCCAGCGCCGCCGTCAGCAGGTTTGAACGCGAAGGCGAACCACACCGCCAGCAGGATGAGAGCGAAGCTCACTGCGTAGTTCCAGCGCAGCCTTTCCCCCAGCACCAGCCACGCGAAGCCGACAAACACCGCCAGCGTGACGGCTTCCTGCGCGATCTTGAGCTGGTAGCCGCTCCAGCCGGCCGCGTAACCGCCGCGGTTGGCCGGCACCATCAGGCAATACTCGAAGAACGCGATGCCCCAGGAGAGCAGGATCACGGCCCAGAGCGGCCGGCCCTTGAACAGGTCGAGCTTGAGCTGCCCATACCAAGCGAAGGTCATGAAGATGTTGGAGGCGGTCAGGAGGAGGACAGTTTTCATGGCGGAGAAAGGCGAAATTTTTTTTAACGCGGAAGGTGCGGAGAGCGCGGAGAAATCGAACGGGACGGAGAGTTGGTTAACCAGGGATTAACACGGATGGACCCGGATCAAGCCAAGCAGGGAAGGGAGCCCGGACGCGACTCCTGGGCCTTGTCATCGCGAGGTGCGCGAAGCGCGCCGTGGCGATCCAGCCGCCCGACAGGCTCACGGTCCCGAGCTCGGCCGAGGGGCTGGATTGCTTCGTCGCTGCGCTCCTCGCAATGACAAGCGCCCAACGCCGTCTGGCGAGAGCTGGCGGACGCGGTTCAGGCGTCGGCAAAGCTCTGCCGCGAGTTGGTGGCGAGGTAGGCGGCGATCTCGGCGGTGAAGGCTGCTCCGAACTCCGCGCGCTTTTTCTCGCCGAGGCCCGGGATGCCTTCGAGCGCCGACTCGGCGGTCGGGTAGTAGCGGGCCAGGGCGCGGAGGGTGTTGTCGCCGCAGATGATGTAGGCGGGCACACGGCGCTCGTCGGCGAGTTTCTTGCGGAGACCGCGCAGGCGCTCGAAGAGGATCTCGTCGCAGGCGATGTCGCCCTCGCGGCGGGCGGCGATGCGTTTCGCCTGCGGCAGGTCCATGGGCTTGGTGAGCGTGATGGGGGTGCGGGACTTTAGCACGGCGAGCCCCTCGGGGGTGAGCTCCAGCGTGGCAAACTCACCGGTCGCGACGCCGACGTAGCCGAGCCGCATGAGCTCGCGGCCGATGCCCGACCACTGGGATTTGGAAAACTCGCGGCCGATGCCGTAAGTGGTGAGGCGGTCGTGGCCCCAGCGGCGGATTTTGTCAGTGTCGGCACCGGTGAGGATCTCGGTGATGTGGTTCATCCCGACACTGAAGCCGCCGGCCTGCGCGATGCGGTAGAGGCAGGAGAGAAATTTCTGCGCGGCGAGGGTGCCGTCGTAGGTCTCGCGGGGTTCGAGGCAGTTGTCGCACGCGCCGCAGTTGTCCAACGGGAATTTCTCGCCGAAATACTCCAGCAGCTCGGCGCGGCGGCAGGCGGCGTTCTCGGCGTAGTGGACGATTTGGCGGAGCTGGGCGCGGGCGACCTCGCGCTCGTGAGCGTCGGTGATCTCGTCGAGGAAATGCGTCTGCTTGGCGATGTCGCCGGGGCTGAAGAGCAGCAGGCAGTCGCCGGGCAGGCCGTCGCGCCCGGCGCGGCCGGTCTCCTGGTAATAGCCCTCGATGTTCTTGGGCAGGTCGTGGTGGATGACCCAGCGGACGTTGGGCTTGTTGATGCCCATGCCAAACGCGATGGTGGCGCAGATGATGCGCGTGTCGTCGCGGAGAAACTGCTCCTGGTTGCGGGCGCGCTCCTCGGCATCGAGGCCGGCGTGGTAGGCGCGGGCGAGGAACCCCCGCCCAGCGAGCGACTCGGCCACGCGCTCGGCGGTGGCGCGGCTGGCGCAGTAGATGATGCCGCACTCGCCCTCGCGCTTGCGGACGAAATCAATGATCTGCTTGAGCGGCTGATCCTTGGGCAGAACACGGTAGGTGAGGTTGGGACGGTTGAAGCTCGCGACGAACACCTCGGGCTCGCGCAGCTTGAGGTGGGTGATGATGTCGGCGCGCACGCGCTCGGTCGCGGTGGCGGTGAGCGCCATGAGCGGCACTCCGGGCAGCAGCGTGCGCAGCCGGGCGAGCTGGCGGTATTCCGGGCGGAAATCGTGGCCCCACTCGGAGACGCAGTGGGCCTCGTCAATCGCGAGACAGGCGACATTCCACGCTTTCAAGTTCTCCTGCCAGCCGTCGAGCATCAGCCGCTCGGGTGCGGCGTAGAGCAGGCGAAACTCTCCGCGGTGCAGGCCGGCGAGGCGGGCGCGCGACTCGGCGGCGCCGAGGGTGGAGTTGAGAAACGTCGCCGCGACCCCGCTGGCTTGGAGCGCGTCCACCTGGTCCTTCATCAGCGCGATGAGCGGCGAGACGACCACCGTGAGCCCCTCGCGGACGAGCGCGGGGAGTTGGAAGCAAAGGCTCTTGCCGCCGCCGGTCGGCAGCAGGGCAAACACATCCTTGCCGGCCAGAGAGGCCTCGATGATCGCTCGCTGGAGCGGGCGGAACGTGCCGTAGCCAAAGGCGGACTTGAGCTGGCGGAGGAGCGGGTCGCGTTGGTTCGTCGGATCGGGCACGGCGATGGTTAGCTTGGCGGTGAATGGGGACAGTTCACGGCAAATTTTTACCGCAATCGGCCTGCAAGAACAGTCGTTGACAGGCTGCGGCCGGGCACCCACTTTTCGGACACCTAACACATGGTGTCACAGAACGAGGCGAACGAAACTCTCCCACTTTCTCGAACCAAAACCGCGCGCTGGCACGGGCCGATCCCAACGGCGGGTTGCTACGTCCGCCCCGGCAGGCGGAGTGTCTGAGGCGGAGCCGCCCCACCCTGCGAGAAACCACCGTGGCCTACCTGTCCCCATCTTCCACTCGCCCCGAGCGCGACCAGACGGCCCCGTGTGATTTCACGAAGCAATCGAGCCTGTATCAGGAGTTTCTTGCGGAGCGGGAGGAGATCCTCCGGCACAAGTGGATCGAGTCGGAACGGCTGGGGCAGGACATCGGCTTTGAGCGGGCGCTGCTGGACTGGATCCGTAAGCATCGCGAAGGCTGGCGCGCGGCGCGGCGCACGGGCGGCAGCACCCCGCCGATGCCGGCGCATGGCCCCGGGGCTCAGGGCAACGGGGCCCGCGCCAACGGCGCACATTGAGCTTTCGGGCTGCGTGCGCGACCGATGGATCGAAGTTGGAGCGTGACGTCCCCGGCGCGCTTGGTGGTCTCTCATTTCACCGCCGGCTCCGGCACCAGCGCGACACGGAAGCCCAGCGTGGCGCGGTAGCCGTCGCGGTTGTTGGTCGTGCCCCAGCGGTTGGTGTAACCGGTGTTATGCGCGCCCGAGCCGCTGAAGCTGTTGCCACGGATGTTGCGGATTTTCGTCCCGCCGGCGGGCTCCGCGCCGACAAAGTCCGTCACGTTGCCGCCGGGGAAAGGCCCATACCAGTCCTGGCACCACTCCCAGAGGTTGCCGACCATGTCGTAAAAGCCCCAGGCGTTTGGTTTTTTCTGCGCGACGGGATGCGCCTTCGCGTCGCTGTTGCCGCCATGCCACGCGATGTCGTCAGCGTTGGCCGGGTCAAACTCGCCGGTGCCGGCCTTGCAGGCGTATTCCCACTGCGCCTCGGTCGGCAACGAATAGACATGCCCCGCCGGCAGCCGGCCCGCCCCGCGCTCGCGTTGTGTGAGCCATGCGCAGAAGGCCTGCGTGTCGTCCCAGTTCACGCCGGAGACCGGCAAATTCTCGTCGGGCTTTTCCACCCGGCCGGGATTGCGCCAGCTCGTGCCGGGCTGTTTCTCATAGTTTGTCGGCGCGCCGACCCACGCCCACATGCCCTCGCCGGTTTTTTCGGGCTGCGTGCGATAGCCGGTGGCATCGGCGAACTGCCGCCACTGCCCGATCGTCACCTCCGTCGCGCCGAGCCAGAAAGCTCTGGTTAGCGTCACCTGCGTCAATGTCAGCTCGTCGCTATCCGCGTCGTTGCCCGGCGGATGGCCCAGCGTGAACGTGCCCGGCGCGAGCCGGATCATCGTGAGGTTCAGGCCGGAGATGACGAGGGATTTGTCGTTGGCTGCGGACGGCACCGCCATCGCCGTGGCGGACGAGCCCCGGGCGTCGGTCGTCGGAGTGAGCCCGTGGTGCGGCCCGCAGCAGCCGGCCAAAGCAAGCAGCAACGCGGTTGAAACTAACAAGGTGGGGCAGTTCATGGGGGAAATGAGGTCGCGCGGAAGCTCGCGCCCCGCCCGCCCGGTTTCAAGCCGGAAACCCGGCGCGGATTTTAAGTTTTGCCCTTTGCCCAGCGCGCTGGCAGACCTCGCTCCGCCTCTCACTGCCTTCGCCCATCATGCCCTCCGCCACCGCCGAGCCGCTCGTCTCCATCGTCATCCCCTGCTTCAACGAGCGGAAGACCATCCACGCCATACTCGCCGCCGTCCGCGCTGCGCCCGTCGCCCGCATGGAGATCATCGTCGTGGACGACTGCTCGGCCGACGGCACCCGCGACATCCTCCGCGCCGAGGTGGACGGCAAGCTCGCCCGTGTGGTCTATCACGACGTCAATCAGGGTAAGGGTGCCGCGTTGCGCACCGGATTTGCCGCCGCCACCGGCGACATCGTCATCATCCAGGACGCCGACCTCGAATACGATCCGCAGGAATACCCCCGCCTGCTCGCCCCCATCGTCGCCGGACGGGCCGATGTGGTGTTCGGCTCGCGTTTCATGGGCGCCGACGCCCACCGCGTGGTCTATTTCTGGCACATGATGGGCAACAAATTCCTCACGTTGCTCTCGAACATGATGACCAACATCAACCTCACGGACATGGAGACCTGCTACAAGGTCTTCCGCCGCGAGATCCTCCAGAAAATCACCATCGAGGAGAACCGCTTCGGCTTCGAGCCCGAGATCACCGCCAAGGTCGCCCGCACGGGGTGCAGCATCTATGAGGTCGGCGTGAGCTACTACGGCCGCACCTACGCCGAGGGTAAGAAGATCGGCTGGCGCGATGGTTTCCGCGCCATCTACGCGATTTTGAAATACAACCTCTGGCGCTGAGTGCCGGCGTTTTGCCTCAAAAGTGGAGCGCGACGTCCCCGGCGCGCTTTTCAGGGTCGGCGCAGTCATCGGAACTGCCTCCGGCCCATCCCTTCCCTGCCCCGGCCCGCATTTTGCTTTCCCGCCCGGCGTGACGCGCCATGCTTCCGGGCCGATGCTCGTCCCGCCGCCCACCCGTTCCGCCGCCTTCCGCCGCGCCTTCATCACCGGCCTGCTGCTGCTCGCGCCGCTCGCGGTGACGGTGTGGGCACTGGCCAAGGTGATTGATCTCTTCGGCGGCGTGTTCAGCCCGTGGATCGGCGCGCATGCGGGCAAGTTTTTCCCGCTCGACTGGCAGGACAGCGCGGCGCTCGGCGTGGTGTGGGATCTACTCGGCGCGCTCATCGTCGTGCTGCTCATCGCGCTGCTCGGCTGGGTCTCGCGCCATGTGCTCGGCAAATACCTCCTCGGCGTCGGCGACCGACTCGTCAGCGAGATTCCCGGGGTCAACACCATCTACGGCACCGTCAAGCAGATCGTCGCCACCTTCGGCGCGCCGGGCCGCAGCTCGTTCTCGCAGGTCGTCCTCGTCGAGTTCCCGCGCGCCGGCGTGTGGTCGGTGGGCTTTCTCACCAACCGCGCACCGGGTGAGGCCGCCGTCGTGGCGGGCACCGAGCTGTGGGCGGTCTTTGTGCCCACCACGCCCAACCCCACCAGCGGCTTCCTCCTGCTCCTGCCGCGCACCGAGGTGCGCGAGCTGGAAATGTCCGTGGCCGACGGCATGAAGCTCATCATCTCCGGCGGCGCCATCGCCCCGCCTTGGCCGCCGGAAAACAAGCCCGCCCCACCGCCGGCCTGAGCCTTTTGGCGGCGACCAGGTGCACGAGGAATCCACCGTCCCCGCCCTTCCTCCTGTCTCCCATTCCCGTTCTCTGTTTTCTGTCCTCCACCCCATGCCCGGCCCCGCGCTCTCGACCGACGCCCTCGTGCTTCAGGCCCGCCCGCCTGCCGAGTCGTTCCAGACGCTCACGGTCTTCTCCGCCGAGCACGGCGCGCTCACCGTGCTCCAGCGCGTGCCGAAAAAATTTCCCCCCACGCGAGTGGTGCTCGCGCTCTTCGACGAGGCCTCGCTCACGCTCGAGACCCCGCGCTCCGGCGACGGTCCGTGGTTCCTGAAAGAGGCCCGCCTAATCGCGCGCCCCGAGGGCATCGGCCGCGACTATGCCGCGCTGCGCCGCGCTAGCGCGCTCGCCGCCCTCGCCGCGCGCAACCCCGTGCCCGCCGAGAGCCGCCCCGCCGTCGCCGCGCTGCTGCGGACGGCCTTCGCCGCCTTCGCCTCCGGCGCGCCGCCCGACGTGGTGTGGCTCAAAAGCCTCTGGCGCTTCGCCCGCGACGAGGGCCACCCGCTCCGTCAGCAATGGCTGCCGTCGCTGCCCGCCGCGTCGCGCGCCGAGGCCGACCGCCTGCTCCGCACCCCGCTCGCCGGCCTGGCCGACGCGAAAGATTCCGCCGCCGCCGAGTCCCTCGCCCGCCGCCTCGAAGCCTACCTGTGCGCGCACACGGAGATGATCGTGGAGTGAAATGCCGTTGCACGTCCCGATGTCTTAGCAAGAAGGGTGACTTGACGGAGAAGTTGTGGTAGTTTCCCGAACTTGTTCCGGTGAGCTTGGGGCGTCATGGCCGCGACAGTATTTCGGTAATTTTGCTCAAAGTTTCACGCTCGTGCTGCGCCCTTCTGTTCAGTATGAAAGACCCATCTCTGGACAATACGGTCACGCGGGTCGCATCTGTGGAAAGACGAACGACGCGAATTTCCATACGGGGAGCATCAGAAAATGACGTAAAATAATCCCAAACGACAATCGAATAACTTTGGTCAGGCACCTCCGTCGGGAGAGAAACGCTCGTTTCCCCAGCTCCTTTGAGGCCTGTAAGCATTGATGGCATTTTCAGCAAAAGGGCCGGTTTTGCCTCAACACGCCGAACGGCAAAAGAAGGATCTAGACGGTCACACAGGGTTTGAACAGCCTCCCGAACTTTGGGGTATGGATGAGAGAACGTCGCCGTGCTGCTGCAGCCAATGAGAGCAAGAAACGCAACCGTCGCTGCAATTACGACTGGGAGTCTGTGATTCCACAGTCTGGGACGGGGAATTTCCATGCCGCCTATAACGATGTCGGCAGGCACGCCCGTCAACGGCGTTTTCCTTCTGGCTTCCGGCTCCCGGCTCATGGATTCTACCGCCCCATGTCCGCCCTCGACGAATCCATCGTCCGCGAATACTTCGAGCAGAACGGCTTTCTCGCCCGCCAGGTCCGCAAATACCAGGTCACCGCCCGGCACAAGACCAGCGACGAGGAGGTGGACCTGCTCGTCTACAACCCCGCGTGGCAGCGTGGCGCGCGGCGGCCGGAGTTTTTCCTCTTCGCCAGCGAGCTGGCCTTTGTCCACCGCGCCGTGGTCGCCGTCAAGCCGTGGCACACCGACGTGTTCTCCCCGGCGATCCTAAAAAGCTCGCCGGAGATTTTCCGCTTCCTCGAGGCCGGCGTGCTGCGCGAGGCGGGCCGACTTTTCCCCGCGCCGCCGGAGGGCGAGGCGGCCGACGGCTTGCTGAAAATCCTCGTGCTGCCCGGCCTGCCCGCGCAGGAGCCGTTCCGCTCACAGAGTGTCGCGCTGCTCAAGGAGCGCGGGGTGGACGCGATCATTTCCTTCCGCACCATGCTGCTCGACCTCATCGAGAAGACCGAGGTCAACCGCAGCTATCGCAAGAGCGGCACGCTGGAGATCATCCGCATCCTGAAAAATTACGACCTGCTCAAGGACCCGCAGATGGATTTCGCCGCCCCGCGGGCGGTTCCGTCTCGAAAATCCGCCATCCGCAATCCAAAATCCGAAATCGCATGATCCACCCCTCCGCCATCGTCGAGTCCGGTGCGCGCCTCGGCGCGGGCTGCGAGATCATGGCCGGCGCCATCGTCACGCGGCACTGCGTGCTCGGCGACCGCGTCGTGGTGCATCCTTACGCCGTAATCGGCGGCGATCCCCAGGACCTGAAATTTGACCGTGCGACGGAGTCGTTTGTCCACCTCGGGGCCGGCACGGTCGTGCGCGAGCACGTCACGGTCCACCGCTCGACCAAGCCCGGCGGCGCGACGGTCGTCGGCGAGAACTGTTTTCTGATGGCCGCGAGTCACATCGGCCACGACTGCGTGCTCGGCACACGCGTCATCCTTGCCAACGGCGTGCTGTTGGCCGGGCACTGCGCGGTGGGCGACCATGCGTTTCTCAGCGGCCACGCGGTGTTCCACCAATTCGTGCGCGTGGGCGAGAGCGCGATGGTGAGCGGGCGCGCGGGCATCGGGCTGGACCTGCCGCCGTTTGTGATGGCGGCGGAGCGCAACGAGATCATCGGTCTCAACCTCGTCGGCCTGCGGCGGCGCGGCGTGCCGCGTGCGGCGGTCTCCGAGCTGAAGGCGGCGTTCCGAGCGGTGTATTTCACGCCGGGCAATATTCGTGAGGTCGCGGCGTGCGCACTGGTGGGCGGCGCGGGCGTGGGGTTTGCCACACCGGAGGCGCGGCGGTTTCTGGAGTTTTTTGCCGGCGGCACGCGCGGCTTCGCCCGCGCCCGGCGCGGCGGCGGTGGAGACGGAGCGGAGGAATAGCCACGAAGAACACGAAGAGGCGCAAAAACAGAATTTCCTTTTCGTGTCTTTTTGTGTTCTTCGTGGCCATTACTTCATGAATTCAAAACTTGTTCTCACCTGCGGCGATCCCGCCGGCGTCGGCCCCGAGATCATCGCCACCTGGCTCGCCGCGCATCCGGCCGAGGCGCGCGAGGTGTCGGTCGCCGGCCCCTTGCGCTGGCTCGCCACGCTGCCGATCGCAGCCGCGCAACGCCTCGCCGTCGGTCCGGCGGATTTTGAGGCGAAGCTGGGCACGCCAACCGAGGCAGGCGCGCGGGTGGCGTGGGATGCGATGGAGCGCGGCGCGGCCGGCTGCCTCGCGGGCGAGTTTGCGGGCGTCGTCACCGGCCCGGTGAGCAAGGAGTGGCTCGCGCGCACCGGCTACCCGCATCCCGGCCAGACGGAGTTTTTCGCCGCACGCTGGGGCGGCGAGCCGACGATGGCGTTCTGCGGCGGGCGGCTACGCGTGGCGTTGCTCACCTGGCACATCCCCCTGCGCACGGTGCCGGATTTTCTGACCAAGGATAATCTTACCCGCGCCATCCACGCCGCCGACGAGCTGGCGCGCGCCGACGGCATTGCCGCGCCGCGCATTGCCATCTGTGGATTGAACCCCCACGCCGGCGAGGCGGGGCTGCTCGGCAGCGAGGAGCGTGACATCATTGACCCGATCCTCGACGGCCTGCGCGGCGCGTTTCCCGGCCTGTCGCGCACGCAGCCGGGCGACACGGTGTTCGCGCGCGCGCTGCGCGGCGAGTTCGACGTGATCGTCGCGCTCTACCACGACCAAGGCCTCGGGCCGCTACAGACGGTGGATTTCGACGAGGCGGTGAACGTCTCACTCGGCCTGCGCCATGTGCGGACGAGCCCCGACCACGGCACGGCGTTCGGCATCGCCGGCCAGGGCAAGGCCAGCGCGCGCAGCTTCACCAATGCTGTCGAAGTCGCGCGCAAGCTTGTCTCGCGGCGCATGGCGGCGCAGACTGCGTCCGCCCCATGAATCTCAAAGCCCTCCTGCCCGCCGCGCTCGCCCTCGGTATCTCCGCTGCTTCCGTCGCGGGCAGCGCGTGTTTCACGGCGGCGACACTTCAGTCGGCGCGCACGACCACGGAAACCCATGCGCCAGCGCTGCGGGTGCGGCATTGTTACCTGAACGACCAGCAACAACTTGTGGTGGTGATTGAGGGCGGGGTGTGGCAGGCGAGGCCGCTGCGGGAAATTCCACGCGCGCCCATGTCCTTCGCGGTGGATTTGCCCGCGCTGGCCAAGGAGCAGGCCAGGGGCGGTGCGCCCGTGTTGCCGCAAAAGGTGCTTAAATCCGGCGTGCCGGAGCCGGATTTTTTACGACGAGGCGGCTATCAGGAGATGGTTTTCATCGAGCGGCGTGGGATCCCGCCAGGCGAGGCCCAGGCCTCCGTAGTCTCCGCCCTTGCTCGGGTGGAGGTAACGTATCGGTCGGCCTTTGCCTTGCAGCCGAATCTGCGTGATTCCGACTATGTGGGCGTCCAGCCGGTCGTCACGGTTCACGCGGTGCCGGGCTTCGGCGACGTAACGTTCTCGGTTGCGGACATCTCCACGACGCACCACCTCGGCTCGCTCCTGCTGCTGCCGCTGGCCGTCCCGCTGGATGTGGTCACGGCGCCGTTGCAGCTGATTTTTGTCCTGAGCTACAAGGGCTGAGTTGCTTGGTAATGGGTCAGCTTGTCTTTGCGAGGAGCAGCGCGACGAAGCAATCCAGCTGGTTCCGAGTTGGATCGCCACGTCCGGCTGGGCCGGACTCGCGATGACTATGCAAACTAACCCGCAACCAGTTGCTCGCGCGGCTTGCGTCATAGGTGCCGCTGGCTTTGGTCGTCCGACCATGATCTCCGTTGAGAACGCCGCCCCGCCCGCCACCCTCCCCGCCGCCGTGCGCTTGGGTGACGAGCGGCTCGTGCGTCTCACCGCCCCGGCGGGCGCGAAGGTCGCCGCGCTCATCGCGCGCGAGCAACAGGGAGAGTTTCTGCGCGTCGCCATCAGCGGCGGCGGCTGCAACGGCCTGAGCTACAAGCTGCGCTTCGCCCCCGAGCCGAAACGCGGCGATATCCTCGTCGAGACGGCGGGCGCTCGTGTGCTGGTGGACGCGAAGACCGCGCTCTACCTGCGCGGCACCGAGGTGGATTTTTCCGACCGGATGATCGGCGGCGGCTTCAAGTTCACCAACCCCAACGCCAAGGCGAGCTGCTCCTGCGGCGAGAGCTTCAGCGTGTGAGGCGGGCCTCACTTCGTTGTTGTCATTTCTTCCGCCCCCGCCGACCCTCCCCTCGCAATCAGCATCGCAATCCTCCTTATTGATGGCCCTCTCGTCCCCCTCCGGCGGCAACCGCCCCGGCTATTTCCAGCGTCGTAACCACGACCCGTTCGCGGCCATCCGCCGCAATTACCGCATCAAGGTCCCGCAGGTGCGCGCGATCTCGCCCGAGGGCACACAGCTCGGCATCCTGCCCACGGAGAAGGCCATTATTCTCGCGCAACAATACGGACTCGACCTCGTCGAGGTCGCGGCCAACGCCACGCCGCCCGTGTGCCGTATCATGGACTTCCATAAATACGTCTATGAGGAGCAGAAGAAGCACTCACACGCGAAGAGCACCGCCAGCCGCATCAAGGAGGTCAAGCTGAGCGTGCGCATCGCCGACCACGATTTCCAGACGAAGATCCGCCACGCCGAGGAGTTTCTCGACCATGGCAACAAGGTGCGGCTCGTGCTCAAGTTCATCCGCCGCGAGCTCGCGCACACCGAGCTCGGTTTCGATGTCATCAAACGCGCCCTCGACGAGCTGGCCGGCATGGGCCACCCCGACTCCCAGCCGCGGCTCAACGGCAAGCTGATCATCGTCATGCTCACCCCGCACCCCGCCAACAAGCGCAAGCGCAAATACACCCTTCACCAGGGTGAGGAGGCGATTGACGACACCGACGACGGCCATGACGACGAGCAAGAGCCCCCTGCGCCCGACACCCCTGACGCGCCCAAGTCCTGAGGCCTCGCGCCGCCTGCGGCCCGGCGGCGCGGGCCAACGCGCGCGGGCCAACGCGTTCCACGTTGGCGCGCCCATGGCGCCGCTGTTTCTCGCCGCTTTGCTCGCGCTCGCTGCTTGCACGGCGCCGACCCCGCCGCAGCCGTCCGCCGGCGGTTACACTCCGTTGCCGCCCGCCGGCTGGGACGCGGAACCAAAGGAACCCTGGAATCCTGGGATTCCGCCCGCCCCCCCCGCGAGGCCGAAACCGCAACCGTCGTCGCCCACGCCGCGCCCGACCGGCAGCGTTACTGCGGTCATCTCCACCGCCGGCCTGCCCAGCCTGCGGATCAACGACACGGACTATGTGGACGCTGCCGCGTTTCTCGCTCGCCTCGGTCTGCGCGCGGACGCGGGGCCCGGAGGCCGAGGCGTCGTCTTTCAGGGCGGCGGCCACCGCGTGACGCTCGACGCCGAGGAGCGCGAGACGACGCTCGACGGCCTGCGTGTCTTTCTCGGCGAGCCGGCCCGGCTGCGCGCGCGCGTCTTTTACGTCTCGCGCACCGATGCCGAAAAGCTCCTCGGCCCCCTCCTAGCCCCCGCCGGCATCCCCGGCCCGCGACGCCCGCCGCCACGCGTCATCGTGCTCGACCCCGGCCACGGCGGCGGCGACAGCGGCATGGAAAACAAGCTGCTCAAGCTCAACGAAAAAACCTACACGCTGGATGTCGCGCAGCGCCTCAAACCGCTGCTTGAGGCGCGCGGTTTCCGCGTTGTGCTCACGCGCGCCGACGACCGCGAGCTGTCGCGCGATAAGAAGACCGACCTTGCCGCCCGCTCTGCGCTGGCCAACCGCGAGCGCGCCGACCTGTTCGTCAGCATCCATTTCAACTCCGCCCCTCAGGCCGGCGTCACCGGCACCGAGGTTTATTGGTTCCCGCCGCCGGGCCAGCGCTCCGCCACCTCATGGGCCGTCGGCGAAAAGGCCGACGACGAGAGCGCCGCGTCGCCCGTCAACCGCTTCGACGCGTGGAGCGCCGTGCTCGCCGGTGACCTTCACCGCGCCCTGCTCGGCGGCCTCGGCACCGTGGACCGCGGGCAGAAGCTAAAGCACCTCGGCGTGCTGCGTGGCCTCGACTGCCCTGGCGTGCTCGTCGAGTGCGCGTTCCTCTCCAGCGAGGCCGAGGCGCGCAAGGCTGCCACGCCCGCTTTCCGCCAGAAAATCGCCGAGGGTATCGCCACCGGCCTCGCCGCCTACGCCGCGCGGCTTGGCGCGCCCTCGCCATGAGCCTCAACCTTGCCAACCTCCTCCTCGCCGCGTTCGGCGGCGCGCTCGGCTCGGTGTTACGCGTGCTCGGCTCGGCGGCGGTCGGTGCCTGGCTGCCCGGCGCCCGGCTGCCGTGGGGCACCATCCTCATCAATGTTGCTGGCTCACTCGCCATCGGCTGGCTGATGGGTCGGTTCGGCGGGGCCACCGAGGCCGACGAGCGCTGGCGCAGCCTGCTCGTCGCGGGCGTGTGCGGCGGGTTCACGACATTCTCGGCCTTCAGTTGGCAGACCATCGCGCTGCTCCAGAAAGATCAGCCCGGCGCGGCGCTCGCCAACGTGCTGCTCTCCCTCACGCTTTGCCTCGCCGCGACGTGGCTCGGCTGGCGGCTGGTGCGGTGACTGTAGCTGATCGAATTGCCGGGGTGGAGCGTGACGTCCCGGTGAGCTCCGTTTGGGCCGGCCGCCGCCGACTTGCTGTCGAGCGCGCGGCCCGCTTCATTCCAGCCATGAACAACTGGTTCCTCTGGGCGATGCTCTCGGCGGTGTTCGCGGGCGCGACGGCAGTGCTGGCCAAGCTCGGCGTGGAGAAAGTGGACGCCAACCTCGCCACAGCCATCCGCACGAGCGTCGTGCTGGTGTTCGCATGGGGCGTCGCGCTGCTGACCAACCCACTCACGGCTCTCGGTGGGCTTTCAAAACGCGCGTGGCTGTTTCTCGCGCTATCCGGGCTGGCGACCGGCCTGTCGTGGCTGTGCTATTTTCGCGCTCTTAAGCTTGGGCCGGCGTCGAAGGTCGCGCCGGTGGACAAACTGAGTGTGGTCTTCGTGCTAGTGTTCGCCGCGCTGTTCCTCGGCGAGCCGCTGACGTGGCGCACCGCCCTCGGCGGCGCGCTCATCACCGCCGGGGCGGTCGTGCTGGCGTGGCGGTGAGGGCTTCAAAAAATCTGCTTCTTGGGTCAGATTCCAAGAAGCTGCCTGGCTCGGGAAAACCAGTCTCCAACATGAACGACTCGGATGACTTCCTTCGCATGGTCAGACAACAATTCTTGCTTGGTCAGTCGCGCCAGCCACTTCCAATTGTTGTTGATGATATAGATAGCGTTTCCAACGATGGGGCATTCCAAGAGCGCCTTTTCGGCACGCTCAAAAGTGAGGACGATGTAGCCGTCAAATTCGTCTGTTCCAATGTAGCACTGCTTAGGACGAAGCGAGAACGCCATGATGACACGATCTCGCTCATAAGCGATGTGCGGGTTGCGACGCTTGAGCGAATCATAGTGGTCGAGCACGGTTTTCACTGAAAGCTCCCCAGGAGGAAGCACACGCCAAGGAACTTGTTGCGTCACCGGCTCGGCAGGGCCAATCGAAAATGTAAGATGTATATCTCTGCGAACACTGGCGATAATTTGACGACGATCCGCCAGCCGCTTCTGCGCTTTGACGGAAGCCCGCGGCTGCATAAAAGACAATTTCTTGCCTTTTTTGTGACGTTTCAATGCCGGGTCATCTGCGACCATTCTTTCTTCCAGTATCTTCAACAGCCGAAGGAAGTCTGCTTCGCGGCACGGCAGATCATTCAGGTTTGCCTGCGGAAGCTGACGCAGAGATTGATCCAAAACCCGACGAAGATCAGGAAAAGACATCTTGTGGTATTTGGCCCAAAAGGATGCGTCCTGCATGACCTCTTTCGATGGTATATGACTCGATGATGTCAACGTGCTCGACAAAAGCTGCGATGCGTTGTCGACATCCATGATGGGGGTATAGATTACGGTCTACTTCGCCCAAGTGTCCTTGAGCGTGATCGTGCGGTTGAGGATGAGCTTACCCGGCACGCTGTCCTTCGCGTCGGGGGTGAAGTAGCCGAGGCGCTCGAATTGGTAGAGCTCGCCGTGACGGGCGAAGGCGAGGGAAGCCTCCAGCTTGGCGGTGACGACCTCAAGCGACTTTGGGTTCACGACCTTTAGAAAATTCTCCTCGGCTGCGGGTTCGGCGACGGTGAAGAGGCGGTCGTAGAGGCGCACCTCAGCCTCAATGCACTGCGTGGCGCTGACCCAGTGGATTGTGCCTTTCACCTTTTTGTCGGCGTTGGGCTGGCCGGAACGGGTGTCGAGCTGGGCGGTGCAACGCAGCTCGGTAATGGCGCCGGCGGCGTCCTTCACGAGCTCGTCGAGCTTGATGATGCAGGCGTATTTCAAGCGCACTTCGCCACCAGGCTTGAGGCGGAAGTATTTCGGCGGCGGCACCTCGGCGAAATCTTCGGCCTCGATGAACACCTCGCGGGTGAGCGCGACCTTGCGGGTCGTGGGGTTCTCGTCCTGCGGGTTGTTGGTCGCGTCACACTCGATGACCTCGCCGGCGGCAATGTTGGTCAGCACGAGCTTGATGGGCTTGAGCACGGCGAGGCGGCGTTGCGCGACGGCGTTGAGATCGTTGCGGACGGCATTCTCGAAGACGGCGGCCTCGGTGAGGGAGTCGAACTTGGTGACGCCGACACCGGTGACGAAGGTGCGGAGCGCGCTGGCGGGGATGCCGCGGCGGCGCAGGCCGGAGATCGTGGGCATGCGCGGGTCGTCCCAACCGGTGACGACCTTCTCGTTGACGAGCTGGAGGAGCTTGCGCTTCGAGACGAGGGTGTAGGCGAGGTTGAGCTTCGCGAACTCGTATTGGTGCGGCAGGGTGCGCGGCAGGCCGAGGGATTCGAGCACCCAGTCGTAGAGCGGGCGGTGGTCCACGAACTCGAGCGTGCAGATGGAATGCGTGATACCCTCGAGGTAGTCGCTGAGGCAGTGGGCGTAGTCGTAGAGCGGGTAGATGCACCACTTGTCGCCGGCGTGGTGGTGCGCGACGTGCCGGATGCGGTAGAGCAGCGGGTCGCGCAGCCACATGTTGGGCGAGGCCATATCAATTTTGCTGCGGAGCGAGCGCGCGCCGTCGGGGAACTCGCCGGCCTTCATGCGCTGAAACAGGTCGAGGTTCTCGGCGACGGAGCGGTTGCGGAAGGGACTGTCCTGACCCGGGCGGTCGGGCGCGCCGCGGTATTTCTCGGTGTCCTCGGGACTCAGGTCGCAGACGTAGGCCTTGCCGCGCCGGATGAGCTCGATCGCGTAGTCGTAGAGCTGGTCGAAGTAGTCGGAGGCGAAGAAGGCCTCGCTGCCGGCACCCGGCGCGACCGGGGCGAGGTAGTAGTCGGGCTGGCCGTTGCTGGTGACCTTGGCGGGGTGCGCGCCCTTGGGCTTGAAGCCGAGGCAGTGGTCGGCCCAGCCGGCGATGAGCCACTGGACGTCGGTGGTGATGGACTGGACGTATTCGATATCCTCTTTGACGGGATTGGTGTCGTCGAAGCGCAGGTTGCACTGACCCTGGTGCTCGCGGGCGATGCCGAAGTTCAGGCAGATGGACTTGGCGTGGCCGATGTGGAGATAGCCGTTGGGCTCGGGCGGGAAGCGCGTGACGATCTTGGCGTAGCGATTTTCCGCGACGTGCTGCGCGACGATGTCGCGGATGAAGTCGCTGGGAGCAGGTGCGGCGGCGCTGGTGACGTCGGACATAAAAGGCCCGGCAGCTTGCCCGACGCGGCGACGCGAGGCAAGGGCGCGTTGCACGGGCTGAAAATGCCCGGCAACAACGTAACTGTTCTCGCCCAAAGCGGACCATGCGCGGCACGGGGTCCATTACGTCTGTTCGGCAGGTCGGGTGCTGGCTCGTGCTCTGATAATATGCGCCTGCAAGCAGAGCGGCCCGCACCCACGATAGTGTGACCTGCGCGTCGCCATCTTGCCTTCGGCCAGACGCGCGCCACACTGGCGCGCATGAGACCCCGCCGCCTCGCGCACGTCGCGCTGCTGCTTCTCGCCGTCCCGCTCGGCGCGTGGGAGCCGCCGGCCGGCGCGGAGGCGCGGCCGCCGACACCGGAGCAGACCGCCGCCGTGCTCGACGCAGCGGCCCGCGAGGGGTGGGCGGCGGCCGTGGAGCCATTGCGCGCGACGGCACTGCGCGCCTACGCGGCCGGCAAGACCGACGTCGCCAGCGCGTGGCTGGGCCTCGCGCGTTGGGCGGCGCTGTTCGCCGAGCGCGAGCGCGAGTTTGTGCCGCGCTGGGCCGCCGCCATCAACGCCGCCAAAGTCGGCCACTCTAACATGCCGCGCAGCTATTACCCGCCGGACGACCTGCTCGGCGACCACGCCAGTCGTCCGCTCCAAAAGTGGCTGCTCGCCGACCGTGCGTTTACCGCGAAGTTTTTCGCGCTGCTCTCGCCCTGCGACCACCTGCCGGCCGTGCTCGACACCCTGGACAAGCTTTACACCGCCGACCCGAAAAGATTCTCCACCTATGCGCAGCTCGCGCTCGCCATCGCCGTCGTCTATGATGTGTCGCCGCCGCCCGACTGGCCGCACGCGCAGGTGAGCGCGGCCGTCTTGCCGCGCAAGCTACCCGCGCCGGCGGAGGCGTTCGCGTATTTCACCAAGGCTGACGAGGCCGGCCGGACGCTGCACAAGCTCGCCCAGCTCGACGCCAGCACCCTGAAGTTCGTCGTGGATGCGGCCGCGCCCCCCGACGAACTCGACTGGGTGCGCCAGACCGTCACGCCCCCGCTGGCCCGGCTCGCCGACACCTACGGCCTCGTGCGTTACCGCACCGACCGCGAGCAGAACAACGTCAACATGTGGCCTGGTGCGGCCTACGATCTGCCGCACATCCTGGCCGACGGCGGCATCTGCGTGGACCAAGCGTATTTCGCGGCGGAGGCCGGCAAGGCGCGCGGCGTGCCCACGGTCATCTTCCACGGTGAGGGCAACGATGGCCGGCACGCATGGTTCGGCTACCTCGACGGGCGTCAGCGCTGGCAGCTCGACGCGGGGCGCATCCCCGAGGAAAATTTCCTCACGGGCCTCGCGCGCGACCCGCAGACCTGGGCGATGTTCTCCGACCATGAGCTCGCGTTTCTCACGGAGAGCTTCCGCGCGCAGCCCGCCTTCGCGCTCTCGCGCCTGCACACGGATTTCGCGCAGACCTACCTCGGTCTGAAACGCGCGCCCGAGTCGCTCGCCGCCGCGCGCAAGGCCGCCACCGCCGAGCGGCGCAACCCCGACGCCTGGGAGGCGCTCCTCGCCGCGCTCACCGCCACCGGCGCCGACGCCAAGGCCCGCGAAGCCGCGCTCTACGAGGCCGCGTCGGCTTTCACCCGTTACCCTGATCTCAACGCGCGCTACCGCCAGCGCGCCGCCGACAGCCTGCGCGCGCGCGGCGAGACCAGCGCCGCCGACAACGAGGAGCGCCTGATCGCGCGCCGCAACGAGCGCGACCGCGCCGACCTCGCCACCGCCCAGGCCGCGCTCACGCTCAGTCGCGCGACCGACGGCCCGGCCGCGCAGCCGCTGGCCGGGCAGATGAAGACCTACGCGCAGCTCACGCGGCAATTCGGCCGCGACGCGGGCGTGGGCTTTTACGACCAAATCGTGCAGCCGTTTGTCGCCCGCCTCGTCCGCGAGGGCCACAAGCCCGAGGCCCGTGCCGCGCTGAAACAGGCCCGCGACGTCCTCGCGCCACCTACCGGCACGCAGCTCGACAAGGAGATGGAGAAACTGGAGGCAACGCTGCGGTGAGCCACACGCTAGCACGTCGGTGGACCTCATGGCCTGCTTCGGCAGAAGCCGGACCAGGAGCAAGGTGCAGATGAGCCAATAACTTCCCGGCCATTCCCGCCGGGCGGCAATCACGTCCTACTCGCCACGGCCAGAAACGCCGCCAGCGCCGGCTCCGGCGGCGGGCTCGCCCGCCAGCCGATGACCAGCCGGCTCTCCGGCGCGGGGCCGGTGAGCGGGCGGAAGACGACCTCGGGTGGCAAAGGTTGTGCCTCGGAAGGCGTCATGAACGTCGCCCCCACGCCGGCGCGCACGAGTCCGGTGGCGTTGGCTCGCGGCCACACCTCCTCGGCGATGCGTGGCGCGACGCCCGCAGCGGCAAACGCGGCGAGCACGCGATCGTAGAAACCGGGGTTGTGTGCGCGCGGGAAGAGCACGAACGGCGTGTCGGCGAGGTCGCGCAGGCGGAGCACGCGGGCCTTCGCGCGCGGGTGGCCGGCGGGGAGCAGCACGCCGTTTTTCTCGTGGAGCAGCGTGCGCGTCGCCAGCGCGGGGGTTGGCGCGTCAGGATGGAAAAAACCGCACGCCAGCTCGCCGGCCTCCAGCGCGACCAGCTGCGACGAGGTGGGAGATTCGTTCAGTTCCAGCTTGATGCCGGGGTGCTTGCGGTGGAACTCCCGCAGGATGCCCGGCAGCACCGTCGCCATCGCCAGCCCGGTGAACGCCACGCGCAGGTGGCCGACCTCGCCGCCGGCCGTGGCGCGCAGCTCGCGCGGGATGGCGTGTAGTGAGCGCAGCAGCGGCTCGGCGCGCTCCAGCAAGAGCTTGCCGGCGGGCGTCAGCTCGACGCGGCGGCGCGTGCGGTTGAGCAGGTTCGCGCCCAGCGCCGCCTCCAGTTGGGCGACCTGCCGGCTGAGCGCGGGCTGCGCGACGCCGAGCGCCTCCGCCGCCTCGCGGAAATGCAGCCGCCGCGCCACCTCGCGAAAATAGACGAGGTGCCGCAGCTCAAAGGGAAACTGATACTCCCGAGGCATCACAGGCAGCCAAAGAAGTATTTTCAGGCATGGCAAGTTTCTGGTAAGCTCTGGTTTGTCATCGCGAGGCCGGCGTCAGTGGGCCGTGGCGATCCAGCCGCTGGATTGCTTCGTCGCCTTCGGCTCCTCGCCATGACCCGAACCATCCCATGCCCAAATCGCTCTTCCAAAA
This sequence comes from uncultured Opitutia bacterium, assembly GCA_903869665.1. Lineage (GTDB taxonomy): Bacteria > Verrucomicrobiota > Verrucomicrobiia > Opitutales > Opitutaceae > CAIYUN01. Next base: position 20,342 of record CAIPZZ010000153.1, read on the forward strand.
AGTCTGGGACGCCCACGCCGTCCGCGCGCTGGCCAACGGCCAGACCCAGCTCCTCATCGGCACTCACCTCATCCACGAGGTCACCTCGCCACAGGCCTTCGGCATGATGCGCGACCTCGGCCTCAAGGTGCTCATGCCGCACCGCACGTTCGCCACGGTGGACCACATCGTGCCGACCGACCAGTTTGCCGAGCCCTACCGCGACCCGCTCGCCCAGGCCATGATGGATGAGCTCCGCAAAAACTGCGCGCAGTTCGGCATCACGTTTTTTGACCGCGCCACGGGCAAGCAGGGCATTGTCCACATCGTCGGCCCCGAGCAGGGCATCACCCAGCCGGGCACGACTATCGCTTGCGGCGATTCGCACACGAGCACGCACGGCGCGTTTGGCGCGATCGCGTTCGGCATCGGCACCAGCCAGGTGCGCGACGTGCTCGCCACGCAGACCATGGCCCTCGGCCAGCTCAAGGTCCGCCGCATCGAGGTGAACGGCAAACTGCCCCCGGGCGTCTATGCCAAGGACGTCATCCTCCACATCATCCGCCAGCTGGGTGTCAACGGCGGCACAGGTTACGCCTACGAATACGCCGGCAGCACCTTCGACGGCTTCACGATGGAAGAGCGCATGACCGTCTGCAATATGTCCATCGAGGGCGGCGCGCGCGTCGGCTACGTCAATCCCGACGAGACCACCTTCGCCTATCTCAAAGGCCGTCCCTACTCACCCAAGGGCACCGCGTGGGACGCGGCCGTCGCAAACTGGAAGTCCTTCGCCTCCGATCCAGGCGCCAAGTATGATGACGTCGTCAAAATCAACGCCGCCGCCATCGCCCCGTCCGTCACCTGGGGCATCAATCCCGGTCAAGGCATCACGATCAACGAGAACGTCCCCAGCCCGGAGACCGCCACCTCGGCCGACGACAAGACCGGTATCATCGAGGCCCTCGCCTACATGAAGCTCACGCCCGGCGCGCCGATCAAAGGCACCAAGATCAACGTGGCCTTCCTCGGCTCCTGCACCAACGGCCGCACGAGCGATTTTCAGGAGGTCGCCAAATTCCTGAAAGGCCGCCGCGTCGCCCCCGGCGTGAAGGCCATCGCCGTGCCTGGCTCGCAGATTGTCGCGCTCCAGTGTGAAAAGCTCGGCCTCGACCAAATCTTCCGCGATGCCGGCTTCGAGTGGCGCGAGGCGGGCTGCTCGATGTGCCTTGCGATGAACCCCGACAAGCTCGTCGGCGACCAGCTCTGCGCGAGCTCCTCGAACCGCAACTTCAAGGGCCGCCAGGGCAGCACGACCGGCCGCACGCTCCTGATGAGCCCCGTGATGGTCGCCGCCGCCGCGGTCACCGGCGCCGTCGCCGACGCGCGCGAGGTCTTCGGCGTTGGCCAAAACTAAATTCAACCCAATCCTTTGACGCCAAGTCGCAAAGCGGCGAAGACGCCAAGCCACCGATCCAAGAAATATCTTAGCTCCGAATCTTTGCGCCTCAGCCCCTTCGCGCCTTTGCGTTAAAATTCCATCCTCCCATGTCCCTCGCAAAAATTTCCTCCCTCACCGGCCGCGGCGTCTTTGTCCCCGGCAATGACATAGACACCGACCGCATCATCCCGGCGCGCTTCATGAAGTGCGTCACTTTTGACGGCCTGGGCGAATTTCTCTTTTACGACGTGCGTAAAAACGCCGACGGCACCGACAAGCCGCACCCGCTTAACGACCCGCGCTTCGAGGGTGCGACCGTGCTGCTCTCCGGCGCGAACTTCGGCTGCGGCTCGTCGCGCGAGCACGCGCCGCAGGCGATTCAGAAGCACGGCTTCAAGGCGGTCGTTGCCGAAGGCTTTGCCGAGATTTTTTATGGCAACTGCGTGACGCTCGGCATCCCCTGCTTCGAGGCGAGCCGCGAGGCTATCGCCAAGATCGCTGCCGCCCTGGAGAAAAATCCGCAGACCGAGCTCATCCTCGACGTGGCGAAACAGGAAATCCGCTTCGCCGGCCAAACCGTGCAGGCAGCCGTGCGCCCCAGCGCGCGCGACGCGCTCGTCAACGGCCGCTGGGACGCCATCGGCGAATTGCTCGAAGGTTTGCCCACCGTAAAAACTACCGCCGCCAAGCTGCCGTATCTGGCCGCGTGAAGGCGATTAGTTGCTGAACAGCCCTCCCGCCGATTAACTTCAAATCCACGGGTTTCGACCTCAGCTAATGCGCGTAGAAATCAGGATTCATTTTCGCCAAGTCTAGCCCATCAAAGCCACTCCGCCGGCTAAGCCAGCGCCGCAACTTGCTACCCTGACATGGGTGATTTAGCACCCGCTCAGTCAGGAACGGCCAAATTTGATTTTTGGTTTCCTCGCCTCGGAATTCTTTCACCGGTTTCCGATTCCGGCACCTTCGCGATCTCAGCCTCCGGTTCGCCGCTTCGCGATGCGTGCCTTCATCTTGCCGACGGCGCGGCGCAGCATGTTCGGCTTTCTTTCCCGCTCCAGCAGCCACTTCGTGTGCGGCACGGTGACACGCCAGAGGTCTTCGGGCGTGGTGTTCTTTTCGGCGAGGCCGGGATTCAGCTCGAGGCTCGCCCGCGCAAAGACATGGCGCACAAACGCCGAGCAATAAAACGACTTTTCCTGCGCGAGCACATTGGCGCGCGCCTGTCCGCCCGCGCGGCGCATCGCCCAGACGGTGCCGAGCAATTCGCGGATAGAGTAACGCGCGCCCGCCGCGACCAATTCCAGCGCGTGCGCCACCACTTCCTGCGCGCGACCGGGCGCAAGGCCCACATCTACGATGGCGACGGACGGATACTCGTCGTCGCCATGGTATTTTTCCACGCGGTTCTCCTGCACGCCGAGGCGGATATGCTTATGGCGCACATCGAGGTCCGACTCGATCACCCAATGGTGTCCGTCGGCGCGGCGGCCCTGAAACAAAAAGGCGTGCGACCAGCGGCTCCACTCCTTGCCTTCGATGATATGCCGCTGCGCGCGGCCGATGAAGCGATTGCCCGGCAGCGCACCGCCGACGAGACCGATGCGCCCGGCGGCGGCATGGCGCTCGAAAAACTCCGCGTTGCTCAGACCGGTGACGGGGATGGGGTCGCTCATGGGGATAGGGAAATGAATCTGAAACTAAGGAAATCAGGGAACAGATGAGGCCTGGGCGGCAAGCGCGAAGCGGAGACTATGAATCGAGCAGGAGGCCATGAACCCCTGAATCTAATTCATGCCTCCATGGTTTCCTGCTTAAAACACCTGCCTATTCGCCATGATTTCTTCCCGATTATTATGTGCTTAGCTTGTCTTCCAGGCCGAAAACGGCGCGGGCATAGCTGGCGGCATCAAACGGTTGCAAGTCCTCCGGCTGCTCGCCGAGTCCTGTGAAGTAGATGGGCAGTTTCAGCTCGCGCCAGATGGCGACGACCGCGCCGCCGCGCGAGGTGCCGTCGAGCTTGGTCACGACCAGGCCGGTGAGGCCGAAACTCTTATGAAACACCCGCGCCTGCTCGACTGAATTGCTGCCGAGCGAGCCGTCCACGACGAGCCACGCGTGGTGTGGCGCGGCGGGGTCGGTCTTCTGGAGCACGCGGCGGATTTTCGCGAGCTCGCCCATCAGGTTGTCTTTCGTGTGCAGCCGGCCCGCCGTGTCCACGATGAGATAATCGCGCCCGCGCGCCCGCGCGGCCTGCATCGCGTCAAACGCTACCGCCGCCGCGTCCGCGCCGGTTTTGCTGGCAACGAGCTCGAGCTCGAGTCGCGTCGCCCATGACTTGAGCTGCTCGACGGCGGCGGCGCGAAACGTGTCGCACGCCGCGAGCGTGACCGATTTGCCCTCCTGCTTGAGCCGCCAGCCGAGCTTGGCCGTCGTGGTGGTCTTGCCGGAGCCGTTGACGCCGATGAGCGCGATGACGGTGGGCGCGGTCGCGGCGGCCGTGAGTCGTCCCTCGCTGCCGGCGAGCGCGCGGGTTAGCACCGCGGCGCCGATTTCGGCGGCCTGCCGGCCTTGCAGCGCGGGGTCGTTGCGGAAGGCAGTTTTGATCTCCGCCAAAATCTCGGTCGTGGTCTCGACGCCAAAATCCGCTGTGTAAAGCGCCTCCTCCAGCTCGCCCAACGAGGCCGCGTCAATCTTACGCCCACCGAAGAGGCCGTGCGTCTTCGCCGCGATCGCGGAGAAGGTCCTGGCGAGGCCCGTTTGAAATTTTTTGAAGAGACCGAACATGAGCTGAAGTAGCGGGTAGCGAGTAGCCGGTAGCGAGTAGAAATCTGCGGCAAACTAGCGGCCCACCATGCTCGCTACTCACTGCTCGCTACTGCCCCCTCACGTCGCCTTCCGCGCGTCGCGGCCGAGGCTGTCCTTCAGCCGGTCAAGAATGCCGTTGATGAAGCGCTTCGAGTCGGCGTTGGAGAACTGTTTCGAGAGGTCGATTGCCTCGTTGATCGAGACCACGGGCGGGATGTCCGTGCGGAACTTCATCTCGAAGATCGCTAGGCGTAGGATGGCGAGATCCACCTTGGCGATGCGCTCGAACTCCCAGTTGTGCGCGAGGCCCTTGATGTCCGCGTCAATGTCCGCGCAATGCGCGATCACGCCGTGGATCAGCTCCTCACCGAACGCGTAGGTCTCGCGCGGCTCAGGCATTTCGGAGAAGAACAGCTCCAGGTCGTTCGCGAGGTTGGCCGGGGTGTTCATGCTCCAGGCGAACAGGTATTGCATCGCGGCGACCCGGCCGAGGCGGCGGGCGGCAAATAGGTTTTTGCTCATCGGGAAAGTCTCCGTTTCAGCGCCGCCATCTCCAGCGCGGCGGCGGCGAACTCCGCGCCGCGATCCAGCCGCCCGGCGCAGCGCGCGCGGGCCTGCACGAGGGTATCGGCCACGATCACGCCGTTGATGACCGGCACGCCGGTCCCTGCCGCGACGTGCTGGAGCGCGTGCGACACGCTCGTGCCGACCAGCTCGTGGTGGTTGGTGTCCCCGCCGACGAGCACCCCCAGCGCGATGACGCAGTCCGTGGCCTTGCGCCGGGCGAGCCGCCCTGCTGCCCACGGTGTCTCGTGCGAACCGGGCACGCGCACGACCACCAGGTTTTTCTCCTTAACCCCGGCCGCGCGCAGCCCGGCCAGCACGCGCGCGAGTAGCGTGTCGGCCAGCGCGGGGTTGTAGCGCGCGGCGACCACGCCGAGGCGCAGGGCCGACGCGTCAACGTCTAGGGTGGCGGGTGCGAAAGAACTCATCTTTGAAATACAGAGTGGCGAGTGCGGAATGCGAAATGGAAGGCGCGGAGAACGGAAACGGTAGAAGTGGCAGGGTGAGTGCAACGCCGCGCGGACAATCTGCAATCCGAAATCCGCATTCCGCATTTCAGACCGCGATCTGCTCCACGATCTCCAGCCCGTAGCCGTCGAGGCCCACGACCTTGCGCGGGTGACTGGTGAGCAGGCGGATTTTTTTCAGCCCGAGCGCGACGAGGATTTGTGCGCCGATGCCATAGTCGCGAAAACCCATCGGCCCGGCCGCGTCGCCGGTCTTTGGCGTGAGGCGGCGTAGCGAATCCCGCCCGCCGTCGCTCTGCTCCATGTAGAGCACCACGCCGCGCCCCGCCCGCGCGACGGCCGCCAGCGAGGCGGTGAGCGCGCGGTGGCTGTCCATGCCCTTGGCTTGGAACACGTCGCTCAGTAGGTTCTCGCCATGGACGCGCACGAGCGCCGGCTCCGGGCCGAGCGCACCCTGCGACAGCGCGAGATGATGGCGGTCGTCGAGCTTGCTGCGGAAAACGTGCAGCGTGAACTCCCCGAACTCGCTCGGAAACGGCTGTGCGCACACGCGCTCGACAAGTTGCTCGCGCCGGTGCCGGTGCTCGATGAGCGCCGCGATGGAGATCATCTTCAGGTCGAATTTTTTCCTGAACGCCGTCAGTTCGGGCAGACGCGCGACCGTGCCGTCGTCGTTGACGATCTCGCAGATCACGCCGCACGGCGGCAGGCCGGCGAGCACGGCGAGGTCCACCGCTGCCTCCGTGTGACCGGCGCGCTCCAGCACGCCGCCGGGCCGGGCGCGCAACGGGAAGACATGCCCCGGCTGCACGAGCTGGTCGGGCCGCGTGTCCGCGCCGGCGAGCAGGCGTATGGTGCGGGTGCGGTCGGCGGCACTGATGCCGGTCGTGATGCCCTCGGCGGCGTCCACGCTCACGGTGAAGTCGGTGCGCTGCGCCTCGCGGTTGCCCGCGACCATCGGCCCCAGGCCGAGGCGGCGCAAGAGCGGCTCGGCTGCGGGCACGCATACGATGCCGCTGCCGTGGCGGATCATGAGGTTGACGGCCTCCGGCGTCGCGAGCGACGCGGCCATGACGAGGTCGCCCTCGTTCTCCCGGCCCTCGTCGTCGGTCACGACCACGGGCCGCCCGGCGGCGATGTCGGCGACCGCCGCCGCGACGGAGTCAAATGGTGTCTCTTCCGGCATGAGGGCGCAGCGTCGCGTCCCGCGGCGGCGGTGTCAATGCGTCGAGCAACCGCTTGCCAGCGCCGCGCCGGGACACCACGCTGCCTCGGTGCAAACTTCCGGCCGCAACGTCACCGCTAACGCCCGGCCATCAGAGCCTCTCGACCGGCGCGACCCCGTCTTCCACGCGCGTGGGCTGGCCAAGATCTATGGCGAGGGCGAGGCGGCGGTGCGCGCGCTGGCGGGCGTGGATCTGGATTTTTTCGCGGGCGAGCTGGTCGTGCTGCTCGGCGCGTCGGGCAGCGGCAAGTCCACGCTCCTCAACCTGCTCGGCGGCCTCGACTCGCCCACGGCGGGCACGTTGTGCTACCGCGGGCGCGACCTCGCCACGGCGGACGAGGCGGGGTTGACGCGCTTCCGGCGCGACGCGGTGGGCTTTGTGTTCCAAGCCTATAACCTCATCCCCAGCTTGACGGCGCGCGAGAATGTCGCCCTCATCGGCGAGATCGCGCGCGACCCGATGCCGCCAGAGGACGCGCTCGCGCTGGTGGGCCTGGGCGCGCGGCTGGACCATTTCCCCGCGCAGCTCTCCGGCGGCGAGCAGCAGCGCGTGGCCATCGCCCGGGCCATCGCCAAGCGCCCCGAGGTGCTCCTGTGCGACGAACCGACGGGCGCGCTCGACATCCGCACCGGCCTGACCGTGCTCGACGCCATCGAGCGTATCAACCGCGAGCTCGGCACTCTGGCCGTCATCATCACCCACAACGCTGTCATCGCCGACATGGCAGGGCGCGTGTTCACGTTATCCGATGGCCGCATCGTCAATGTGCGGGAGAACCGGACCCGCGCGCCGGTGGCGAGCCTCGCGTGGTGAAACCTCTGCCATGAATCGTTCTCGTTCTTCGTTCTCCTGCTCGTTTTCGACCGTTCAGGCCGAGTTCGTTTCCGGCCGGGAGAACGAGTAAGAGTAAGAGAACGAAGAACGATTTTTCCCACCCGATGTCCCTCCTCGACTGCAAGCTCCTCCGCGACCTGCGCGCGCTCAAGACGCAGGCGCTCGCGGTCGCGCTGGTCATGGCGTGCGGGCTGGCGATGATGATCACCACGCGTTCGCTGATGCTCTCGCTCACGGCGGCGCGGGACGGCTACTACCGGGAGAACCGTTTCGCGCAGGTCTTCGCGCGGCTCAAGCGCGCGCCCAACGCCGTCCGCGAGCAGCTCGCCGCCATCCCCGGCGTCGCGGCCGTCGAGACCGGGCTGGCGCTGCAAGTCACCCTCGACGTGCCCGGTCTGGCCGAACCGGCGACCGGCTTGTTCAACTCGCTCCCCGAGCGCGGCGCACCCGTGCTCAACCGGCCTTACCTGCGTGCGGGCCGTCTGCCGGAGGCGCAGAGCGGCGGCGCGCTGGCGGAGCTGGCGGTCGGCGAGGCTTTCGCCGAGGCGCACGGGCTGCGGCCGGGCGACACGATTTCCGCGGTGCTGAATGGGAGGAAGCAAAAATTTCTGCTCACCGGCATCGTGCTGTCGCCCGAGTTCATTTTCGAGGCGCCGCCGGGGGCGGCGTTGCCGGACAACAAAACCTACGGCGTCTTCTGGGCGCCCTACAAGGAGCTGGCGACAGCGTTCCAGCTCTACGGCGCGTTCAACAGCGTGGCGCTCACGCTCGCGCCCGATGTGGCCGAGGGAGCGGTGCTCGCCGCCGTGGACCGGCTGCTAGCGCCCTATGGCGGACGCGGCACCTACAGGCGCGACAACCATCCGTCGGACCGGCGGCTGACGGACGAGCTGCGCGTGCTGAAGGCGCTGGCGTTCGCGTTTCCGCTGGTGTTCCTGAGCGTGGCGGCGTTCATGGTGAACTCGGTGATGGCGCGGCAGGTCGCGCTGCAACGCGAGCAGATCGCGATGCTCAAGGCGTGCGGCTTCGCCAACGCGCAGGTCGGCGCGCACTACCTCAAGTTTGCGCTCGTCATCGTCGCGGGCGGCGTGGTGCTCGGCGCGGCCGGCGGGCTGTTTCTCGGCGAAAAATTCGTGGATCTGTATCATATTTTTTTCCGGTTCCCGGCGCTGACGTTTCAACCGGACCTGCCCGCGCTCGGCATTGCGGCGGCGGCGAGCGCGCTGGCGGCGCTGGCCGGAGTCGCGGGTGCGGTGCAACGCGCGGTGCGGCTGCCACCGGCGGAGGCGATGCGGCCCGAGGCGCCGGCGAGCTACCAACCGGCATGGTTCGAGCGGCTGAGGATCGCGCGCTGGCTCGGGCCATCGGCGCGCATGGCGCTGCGCAACATCCGCCGCCGGCCCGCGCGGAGCGCGCTGACGTGCCTCGCGCTGGCGCTGGCCACGGGGATTTTGATTTTGCCGAACGCGATGCGCGACGGCATCGCGCATGTGCTCGATTTCCAATGGGACGTGGTGCAGCGCCAGACGGTGACGGTCATGCTCGCCGAGCCGCAGGCGGCGCGCGTGCTCGCCGATTTTCAACATTTACCGGGCGTGGTGCTGGCCGAGCCGTTTCGCTCGGTGCCGGTGGAGCTGCGCGCCGGGCCGCAGGTGCGGCGGCTCGCGCTGCAAGGCCTGCCGGCGCGCGGCACCCTCAACCGCGTGATTGACGGGCACCCGGCCCAGCTCACTTTGCCCGAGCGCGGCCTGATCATCTCCACCAAGCTCGCCGAAGTGCTCCAGGTGCAACCCGGCGACACCCTCATGATCCGCCCACTGGAAGGCGAGGCGCGCGACCTGCTGGTGCCGTTGGTGGGGCTGGCGGATGATTTTGCCGGGGTCGCGGCCTACATGGAGATGGGCGCGGTCAACCGCCTGCTGCTGGAAGGCGACCGCGTGAATGGCGCGCACCTCACGGTAGCCGCAGGCGAATGGGACGCGTTTGTCCGCGCGCTGAAGGACACGCCGCAGATCGCCGGTTGCTATGTGAAAAACTCGCTGCGCGAGGGCTTTCGCACGACGACGGCGGAAAGCATCGGGCTGCTACAAAAAATGTATTCAGCCTTCGCGGCCATCGTGGCGTTCGGCATCATCTACAACAGCGCCCGCATCTCGCTCTCGGAGCGCGCCCGCGAGCTGGCGACACTGCGCGTGCTGGGCTTCACCCGCGGCGAGGTCGGCGCGGTGCTGGTGGGCGAGCTTGTGCTGCTCACGCTGGCCGCGCTGCCGATCGGGCTGCTGGTCGGCTCGCAGCTCGCGCGCACGATTGTTGCGACCGTGAGCACGGAGACCGTGCGGCTGCCATTGGTGCTCACCCCGGCGAACTACGCGTTTGCGATCGCGGTCGTGGCCACCGCTTCGACGTTGTCGGCGCTGCTCGCGGCGCGCAAGATCGCCGGCCTCGATCTCGCCAGCGCGCTCAAGGCGCTCGACTGAAAACTTTGCCCATGAACCCAACTGCCACGTCCCCCGCCACCGCGAATAATCCCGGAGCCGTTTGGCGCCGTCGCCTGCCGTGGCTCGGCGGCGTGGTGCTGGTCGCGCTCATCGTCGCTGGTCTGTGGCCGCGCCCGGCCCCCGTCGAGGTCGCCGCCGTGTCGCGCGGGCCGCTCGTCGTCACGGTGGATGAGGAGGGCATGACCCGCGTGCGCAACCGCTATGTCGTCTCCGCGCCGGTCGCCGGCCGCTTGCGGCGCGTTGATTGGAAGGCCGGGGCGGAGGTGCTGGCCGGCCAGACCGTGCTCGCGGTCATCGAGGGCGGCGGCGCGGATTTTCTCGACGCGCGCACGCAGGCGCAGGCGCAGGCGCGCGTGGGCGCGGCCGGGGCGGCGCGTGATGCGGCGACGGCCCAGCGCGAGCGTGCCGCGGCGGCGGCGCGGATGTTCACCGCCGACTTCGCGCGGCTGAAGGAGCTGTTCGAGAAAAACGTGCTCTCGCGGCAGGAGTTCGAGGCGGCGCAGATGCGTGCCGACACGGCCACGCAGGACGTGCGGGCGTCGGAGTTCGCGCTGAAGGTCGCCGGGTATGAGCTGGAGCAGGCACAGGCGCTGCTCGGGCGGGGTGCGGCTCAAAAATCCGGCGAGCCGGAGGTGGTCACCTCGCCGGTGGGCGGAAAAATTCTGCGCGTGCTACAGGAAAGCGAACGCATGGTGCCGGCGGGGTTCCCGCTTATGGAGGTCGGCGATCCGGCGGACCTCGAGGTGCGGATCGAGGTGTTGTCGCGCGACGGCGTGGCGATCCGGCCCGGCGCACGTGTGTGGCTGGAGCGCTGGGGTGGCGCGGAGCCGCTGGCGGCGCGCGTGCGGCTGGTCGAGCCGGCGGCCTTCACGAAGTTCTCCGCGCTCGGTGTCGAGGAGCAGCGCGTCTATGTTGTGGCCGACTTCACCGGCGCGACGGAGGCTCGCGCCGCGCTGGGCGACAGCTACCGCGTCGAGGCGCGCGTTGTGACATGGGAATCCGCCGACGTGCTGCGGGTGCCGGCTGGGGCGCTTTTTCAGCGCGGCGAAAAATGGCAATGTTTCGTGCTCGCCGACGGCCACGCCCGCCTGCGCGAAGTGAAGGCCGGCCACTCGAATGGCCTAGAAACCGAGGTGCTCGACGGCCTCGACGCCGGCGACCGTGTGATCATTTTTCCCGGCGACAAAGTCACGGACGGCGTGCGCGCCGAGCCGATGGAGCTGGGGCAGAATTGATATTTCGCGGAAACGCGGAATGATGGATGTGGAACTCAGGAAGCCGGACAGAAAATGACGCAGGAAGCGCTAGAAGCGCGGAGCCAGAAATGTCGGTTCCCGACCTCCTGGGCTTCGAGCTGCTGCCTTTCCTTTTCTCTGTGCCTTCGCCGCTTGGCGTCTTGGCGTTAAAGGGCCGAAATTCACCGATAGGGCTGGTGTAGTTCGACCGGCTTGGCCTTGGCGCGCAGGCGGAGGTTGAGCATCTCGACGCCGAAGGCGAAGGCCATGGAGAAGTAGATGTAGCCCTTAGGGATGTGGTGGCCGAGCGAATCGCCGACCAGCATCACGCCGATTAGGATGAGGAAGCTCAGCGCGAGCATCTTCAGCGTCGGGTGGCGGTTCACGAAATCGCTGATCGC
>CAIPZZ010000154.1 GCA_903869665.1 uncultured Opitutia bacterium
ATGCCGTGGTGGCTGTGGCGCGAGGGGCGCGGGCGGCTGGTGCGACCGCTGCTGTTTTGGTTTCTGGTGTATGGCGGCGCGGTGTCGGCGGGGTTTTTTGCGTGGTTCGGCACGGAGGAGATTTTGTTCAACGTCTGGCTGATCCACGCGCGCAACCCGTTTTACCTATGGTCGCAGGGGGACAAGCTGCCGGGGGCGCTGCTGGAGTATTTGGGCCTCGCGCTCGCATTCGCGGCGGTCTGGATCGCGCTCGCGGGGTGGGCGTGGTGCGACGCGCGCCAAGACCGCGACGCACCGAAGCTGCCGGAGCGGGCGGCGTCGTTGGTGAGGTTGCTCTGCTGGGTGGCGCTGGCGGAATTGCCGCTGGGCGTGGTCGCGCCACTCAAATCGGGCGGCACGCTGGGCTCGCTGCACTCGGTGTCGTGGCTGTTCATGGCGGCGATGGTGTGGTTCTGGCACCGGTGGTCGCGGCCGGCGCGGGGCTGGGGCGGCGGGCTGACGGCGGCGGTGTTCGCGCTGGCGATGGTGGTGTCGGCCGCGCGGGCGCAGTGGGACACATGGAAGTTTCCCGGCGAGTGGAAACTGTATCGCGGGCTGGAAGCCGACCTCGCGCAGGCACGGGAAAACCAAGGGAAGATTTATTTTCCGTGGAATCCCATGCTAACGATTATCAGCGAGCGGCGGGTCTATCCGCTGGACGATGCGCTCTACTGCCTCGCGCTAGCCGGGCTGGAGCCGCCGCCGGAAAAAATCCGCGCCGCCGTGCCGTCGGGCGCGCTGCTGGTCTATCACGAGAATGCGCAGAGCCATTTCGCCGCGCGGTATTTCGTGCCACTGCCCGCGGCCGCCAACCCACCCAAACCATGAGCGATGCAACCGCCAGTCTGGCAAACCTGCCGGTGACTCCCTCGCCGCCACCCGAGCGCTGGCGTTGGTGGCATGCGGCGCTCACGGCGCTGTGGCACGGCCTGTTCCTGCTGCCCTTCATGCGGCGGCTCGACCTGATTGGCGCAGGTGCGAAATACCCGCTGTTCATTGACTCCTACCCGCTGCTCGCGGCGGGCGAGACGCACGTGCGAGGTGGGAACCCCTTTCTGCCGATGGTCCTCGATGTTTTCAACCACCGACCGCACAGCTACTCGAGCTGGTGGTTCGCGCTGGGCGACCTCGGGCTGACACGCGCCGACAACGCATGGTTCGGCGCGTTGCTGGTGCTGGCGTTTGCGGTGGCGGCTTGGACGTGCCTGCGGCCCCGCTCGCCCGGCGAACTGGGTTGGACGGTGGGCGCCGTCTGCGCCGCGCCGATGCTGCTCGCGGTCAACCGGGCGAACAACGACCTAGTGGTCTTCGCGCTGCTCACGCCCGTCGTGCCGTGCCTGCTGCACCCCTCGCGGCTGGTGCGGCTGGCCGCCCCGATGCTCATCGCGGCGGCAGCGGGGCTGAAATACTACCCCGTGGCGGCGGGCCTGTTGCTGCTGGCGGAGCCGGACCTGCGCGACCGGCGTTTCCGGCTCGTCCTGTTCGCGCTGGTGATGGCGTTGGTCGGCCTGAGCGTTGCCGGCGATCTGCCCTATCTGATGAAGAACCAGCCGCACGTTGAGGGCTACCTGGGGGTGGGCGCGGCCAACCTGCTGGATTTGTTCGGCGTGCCGGAGGCCTGGCGCGGGCGGATCACGCTGACTTTCGGACTGGCGCTGGGTTGCGCGGGGTGGTTCGCGCGCGGGCGCGACGGCGGGCTGCGGCGAATGGCTGGTGATGCGGCGTGGCTGCGCTTTGTGCTCGGCGCGACGCTGCTCGGCGGTTGTTTCTGGATCGGGCTGAGCTGGGGCTATCGCTGGGTGTTGGTTTTGTGGATGGTGCCGTTTTTGTGGAAACCGACCCGACCAGAAGATCTGCCCACGCCGCTGCGGCGCGCATGGCAGGCGGCACGCGTCGCGCTCTGGCCGGCATTGTGGGGCGGCTGGCTGTATTTTTTGGCCTACGGCTTTCTGGAGGCACACGGACACGCGCCTCCGGTCTGGGTAAACCGGAGCGCGATGACGCTCGTGCAGACGGCCTGCTGGGTGCTCTTCGGCGCGACGACGGTGATGGTCGGCGCGTTTGCCTGGGACGGGCTGGCGGGGCTGTGGCCGGGGCGAGGCGGAGGCTTGCGCTCAGCCGGGCCGGCGGCCAAAGTCCCAACCTAGCCTATTTTCCCACCGTGAAAAAACTCAGTCTCCTTCTGCTGTTTCTGTTTGTTGCCGCTCAGTCGGCCGTAGGCGCGCAGAAACCAGCGACGTCTGCCGCCGGCCCGGTCGGCGGCGGCACGAAGACGATCCAGGCCGGACCGCCCGAGAAGCTCAACCAGGCGATCAACGTTGGCCGGGTGAAGCTAAAAGATGGCACCACCCTGAAGGACGTGGCGTTGGTGATGTTCAACGCCGACACGGTTGTGTTGCACAGTTCGGACGGAGACAAAGTTGTGCCCTATGAGCTTTTTCCCGACGATCTTCAGCCTGTGCTCACTCGGGCCCGGCCTGCGGTCAAGGCCACGGTGATGGTGAAGGGTGGCTACATTGATCCCGCCGCGCAGCCCCGTCCCGCCGACCCCACCGCGCCGCTTGCCCCGCCGAAACAGATTTATTCCGGGCGCATCTCCCTGCCCACCGGGGACAAGGCCACCGCGCCGCTCGCCAACATCCGAGTCGTGGCCATGCGACCAGCGGACTTTGCCGCCTACGACCGCGCGCGACAGGTCGCGCATGGGGCGGAGATCGCCGCCGCGCAGCAAAGGCTGCTCGCCGCCGGTGCGGCGAACGACCGCGCCGGGGCCGCCGCTGCCGGGGCCGCCGCCCTGCGCGCGGTGTATGACTCATTTTCCGCTCCGCCCGTGCCTGCGCTGGACATGGACACCACCGCCGAAAATGGCAGTTTCCGGTTGGAGTGCGACGAGCCGCAGATCGTGATCGTTGCGCGCGCCGCAATCGCCTCGGGCAGCAGCACTTTCCACTTCGTCTGGGCCATGCCCGCCACCGCTGGTGGGCGCACGCTGCTGGACGAGACCAACATCATCTCGCACTGAGGTCGGGGCGGGTGGGCCATGAATCAGGGCCTCAGGGAGGAAAATTTCGCGTTGCGGCTTGTCATCGGGTGCGAAGGTCGCTTGCTCTCGGGTGTGCGCTTGCTTTGCTTTTTCCTCGCCCTGCCCCTTGCCGCATCTGCCGCCGTCTCGCGCGGCTTCAGCCGCCTGCTCGACGCGGTGGTGCGGATTGATGTCCGTGAAGTGTCGTTTGAGTCGGGCCAGAAGCGCTACACGGGAGGCATCGGCTCGGGCGTGATCCTGAATGACGACGGCTTTATCCTCACCAACGCCCATGTGGCCAGCCCGCGCGCGGAGAACATCAACATCACTCTCGCCAATCTCGAGCGCGTGAACGCGCGGCTCGTCGGTTGGGACCATTGGACCGACCTCGCCCTGCTCCAGCTCGACCTCACCGACCTGAAGCGCCGCGGCCTTAAGTTCTCCCATGCCGACCTGGGCGACTCGGACAAGATGGAGCCGGGTGACCCGGTCTATGCCGTGGGCACGCCTTACGGACTCACGCGCACCGTCACGCGCGGCATCATCTCCAATAACCGCCGCTCGTTCGAGGACGGGGTGAGCACCATCAACGGCTACGAGACCGGCCTGTTCAACACTTGGCTGCAGACCGACGCCGCGATCAATCCCGGCAATTCCGGCGGGCCGCTTGTGACCGAGGACGGACGGGTGGTCGGGATCAACTCGCGCGGCAACAACAGCGCCGAGAGCCTCGGGTTCGCCATCCCGATCAACGTCGCCAAGCGGGTCGTCGCCGAGTTGGCGCGCAGCGGGGCCGGCGGCGGCGTGGGCGCGGTCACCCGCAGTTACCTAGGCCTAGGCTTCGGGCCGTTGCAGGGACTGGAGGAGTTTTACTCGCTCAAACAGAACACGGGCGTGCTCATCAACAACGTGGATCCCGGTTCGCCCGCCGCGAAATCGGGGCTGAAGCCGGGCGACATCCTGCTCACGCTTGACGGCGCGGCGGTGGACGGGCGCTTTCCCGAGCAGCTGCCGCCCATCCTCGACCTGATCGCCAGCAAGCCGGTCGGTGCGACGGTAAAGCTCGCCGTGCGCCGAAATGGCCAGACCAACGATTATGCATTGCTGACGGAGAAACTGGAGAGCCGGCAAGGCGAGGCGTGGTCATTTGAGAAATGGGGCCTCGCCGTCCGCAAGGTCTCTCGGGCCTACGCACGCGAGAACCAGCTGGAGGATGCCAATGGGCTGCTCGTGACCGGCGTGCAAAACGGTTACCCCGCCGCCGTGGCCGGGCTCGGCCGCAATGATGTCATCACCAAGATCAACAACGAGCCCATCACTTCGCTGGAGGCGGCCAAAAAGCTTTACGAGACACTGGCTGAAAAGCCCGACGCCGTTCTGCTTGAGTCTCGGGTCAACCGGCAGGTTTCCAACCGCATCCTCAAGCCAAAATCATGAAAACCTCCCGCCTCTGCCCTTCGCCGCGCCGCCGTGCCGCCGTGCTTTGCGGCGTCCTAAGCGTTATGCTCGCCTGTGCCGCGGCGCATGCCGCCGACCTTCCGGCCCTTTGGAAAGAGCGGGTGAAATCGGTCGTGGCGGTGGAGTTCTTCACGGAGACCGAGCTCGACCGGCGCACGAGCCTGGTCGCCGGGGTCGTGGCCGACAACAACGGCACGATCGCGCTGCCGCCCGGAATCGTCGGGGCGCGCGTGACGGCGGCGCAACTGAAGGATTTCCGCGTGCATCTACCGGGCGATCCGGCCAGCGCCTATGCGAAAGGCGAGTATCTCGGGCAGGACAACCTGAGCGGGTGGAACTTCGTGCGGGTCGAGGAAAAGGTGCGCGGGCGGCTCACGCCCGTGACGGCTTTTGCCGGCAAGCCCGGCACGGCTGAGCCGGCGATGGCCGAGGAGGTGTGGGGCATCGGCTTGCGTGGCAAAGAGGAGGACTTTCTACCTTATCTCATGGTTGCGCGGGTGGGATTGGTGCAGTCGCTGCCCGAGCGCACGGCCGTGGCGCTGGGCGAGGTCGCCGCGCCTGGGCTGCCGGTGTTCAACGGGGAGGGGGCGTTTGCCGGCATCGCCGAGGGCGGATTTGGCTCCAGCTATCTCCAATACGGCGCGCGCGGCGGCGCGACGCCGATCATGCTGATGAACGTGGAAGAGAGCCGTGTGTTTGTCCTCGCGGCCGAAGTCACGCCATGGCTCACCCGCGCGCCCGCGAACGTCATGGGCCGGCCCATCCCGTGGTTCGGAGCCAATGTCGGGCCGACAGATCCCGAACTCACGGCGTTTTTGAAGCTCGACGCTCAGTCAGCGTGCAGCGTCAGCGAGGTTTATGAGAGCAGCCCGGCGGAAAAGGCCGGCGTGAAGGCTGGCGACATCATTGTGGCGTTGGATGGCAAGCCGCTGCCGCGACTCACCCCGGAGCGGGTGGCGATGCGTTTTTTCGACCGCGAGGTGGACCGGCGCGCGCCCGGCGACAAACTCGCGTTTACGGTGCTTCGGGGCAGCGAGCGGGTCGAGCTGACCGCGACACTCGGCGACGAGCCGAAGCTCGCCCGCGAGGCGGAGCGGAAGTATTTCGAGAAGCTCGGGCTGACGGTGCGGGAGTTTGTCTTTGGCGACGGTGTCGTTCGCCGGGTAAAACTGGCCGAGCAGAAGGGCGTGCTGGCGCATTTCGTAAAAGCGAGCACCCCCGTGAGCACTGCCGGTCTGCAGCCAGACGATTGGATCCAAGAAATTGATGGCACCGAGATAAAGACCTTCGCCGAAGCGGTGACGAAGCTCGCCGCCATTGAGGCGGATACGGTCCGGACGGAGTTTGTCCTGCTCGTGAGTCGCAGGGGCGAAACCCAGGTGCTACGGGTGAAGCAGAAGTGAACTGACCCGAGCGGATAGTCGGTTCCGCCTTGGTCAGATCACCCGGTCTAGGGGTGCGGCGTGGGGGGATGAACTTTTTTTGAAAAATTCTCAAAAAACTGTTGACGAAGGTCAGTCTGACTGTTGCTTTTGAACTCTTTCCCATCGGGGAGGCTCTTTGAAATTTACTTTGTGCGATTGATTGGGACCCCCAATCAAAACTTAAGTATCAGCACTGGCTCCGGCCAGTGCAACAATAGTAGTTCATGAATCACTAGGTTCAGAACTCTTTTCGGAGAGTTTGATCCTGGCTCAGAATGAACGCTGGCGGCGTGGTTAAGACATGCAAGTCGAACGGGTTTTCCGGTGTAGCAATACATTGGAAAGCCAGTGGCGAACGGGTGCGTAACACGTGAACAATCTACCATTTAGTGTGGAATAGCTCGTCGAAAGGCGAATTAATACCGCATATGGTTTTCTTCCTCATGGAAGGAATACCAAAGTCAGGGACCGCAAGGCCTGACGCTAATTGAGGAGTTCGCGGCCTATCAGCTAGTTGGCGAGGTAACGGCTCACCAAGGCTAAGACGGGTAGCTGGTCTGAGAGGATGATCAGCCACACTGGAACTG
>CAIPZZ010000155.1 GCA_903869665.1 uncultured Opitutia bacterium
CCCGGCGGTTGCGGCCGGCGCTCCTGGCGCGGCTCCCGCGGCAGGTGCCGCTCCGGCGGCGCGCGGCGGCCCGGCCGGTGCGGGAGGTGGCGACTACATGGAGAAGGATCTGCTCACTCTCGTGGTGCCCTATGTCGAGAAGGAGTTCCGCGTGATCAAGGACAAGGATCACCGCGCGATCATGGGTTACTCCATGGGCGGCGGCCAAAGCACGTCCATCGGTTACCGGCATCCCGAGTTGTTCTCCTACGTCGGCGGCATGAGCGGTGGCAACGTGCCCGCTTCGATCATCGCCGATCCGGCAAAAGCGAACAAGGACTACAAGATAATCTTCTTCGGCTCAGGCACCGAGGACTCCGCCGTTAACGGCGTCCGCACGCAGGACGCGTCGCTCACCGCCGCAGGCATCAAACACATCGCGAGCGAGGATGTCGGCTACGGCCACGACTACCAGATCTGGCGCCAATACTTCTACCGGCTGGCCCAGCTGACCTTCCGGGACTGAGCCACCCAGTTCGATCTCACGGACACCCGAGGCAGGCGTGCACCGCGCCTGCCTCGTTTGTTTTGCGCCTTCTCCCGGCGCGGATAAAATTTGTTTGCCCCGCCGTCCCGGGTTTCGCTGGATGGCTGTGGGTCGCAACCCCTCTGCTCCCGCGCACCTGCTATTCCATCAAAACCACAGCCCCATCAACCATGAAAACCGCCCTCAAACTACTCCTGTTGTCAGGCTCAGTCCTGCTTGCGGACACGGCCCTTGTCCACGCCGCGGCCCCGGCCACGCCCGACAAAAATTTCCATATCTACCTCGCCTTCGGCCAGTCCAATATGGAGGGCTATCCCGTCCGCGACGCCGCGACGTGGGCCGAATTGCAGAAGGATGTTGATCCGCGCTTCCAATTGCTCGCCGCCGTGGACTTTGCCGCCAACAGCCGCGCCGGTGAGCGCAAGGCCGGCCAATGGTATGTCGCCGTCCCACCGCTCTGCCGTGCCGACAGTGGCCTGGCCCCGCCCGACTTTTTCGGCCGCACCCTCGTCGCTAATCTGCCAAAGGAGATTCGCGTGGGCGTCGTCAGCGTCGCCGTCGCGGGCTGCAAGATCGAGACCTTCGACAAGAAGGGCTACGAGGCCGAGATGGCCACATGGAGACAGGGTGACTTTAAGATCAATATCGCCAAACAATATGGCGGCAACCCCTACCAGCGCCTTGTGGATTTGGGTAAAGAGGCCCAGAAGGTCGGCGTCATCAAGGGCATCCTCCTCCATCAGGGTGAGTCCAACAACAACGACCGTGAGTGGCCCAACAAGGTGAAGGCCATCTACGAGGATCTGCTCAAGGATCTCGGCCTCAAGGCCGACGACGTGCCGCTGCTCGCCGGCGAGGTCTTGGCCCGCGACCAGCGCGGCGCGACCGCCAGCATGAACGCCATCATTGACGAGCTGCCCAAGACCATCCCCACCGCCCATGTTATCTCGGCGGAGGGCTGCTCGACCCAAGACGCGACAAACCTGCATTTCGACCCGGCCGGTTACCGCGAGCTCGGCACCCGCTACGCCGTGACCATGCTGGCGCTGCTCGGCCACAAGATTGAACGCGCGCCTGTCATCGCGCCGCCCCGTCCCGCCGCCGCGCCCGGCGCCGGGGGACGTGGCGGACGCGGCGGACGCGGCCGGGGTGCGGGCGCTCCCGGTGCTCCGGCTCCGGCCCAAGGCGGCGGCGCGGCCCCCGCTCCGGCCGCTGCTCCCGCCGCGCCGGCGGCTCCTGCGCCGCAAGCCTGAGCGCACGCCAGCTCTGGCTCACGGGGAGGCTACTTATTTTTCGTTTTTGACGTCTGCGCGTGGCTGCGCGCTGACTCCTTTTCCGCATGATCACCTACGTCTATGAAACGCTGCCGCGCCCCGGGAAACCCGCGCGCCGCTATGAGCTCCGCCAGTCCATCAAGGACGCGCCGCTGAAAAAGCATCCCGAGACCGGCGAGCCCATCCGCCGCCTGATTGTGCAAAACCGTGGACTGCTCGTGCGCGAGCAAACCATCGAACTCCCCGAAGCCAGGCCCGCCAAGCGTCCGCGCGGGCACCACGACCACGATCATCACGATCACGACCACCACCATTGAGCCATGTCCACCCACACGATCCGCCTGCATCGCGTCATCCGCTCGACGCCCGAGAAAATTTACCGTGCCTTTCTCGATGCCGACGCCATGGCGAAGTGGCTGCCACCGCACGGCTTCACCGCCAAGGTCCACCACCTCGATGCCAAGGTTGGCGGCACGTTTCGGATGTCGTTCACCAATTTTTCGACTGGCCACGGCCACACGTTCGGCGGCGAATACTTGGAGCTTACTCCTCACACGCGCCTGCGCTACACGGACAAGTTCGACGACCCCAACCTCCCCGGCGTCATCACCGTGACGGTCACGCTGGCCAAAGTGGCTTGCGGCACCGAGCTGAACATCGAGCAGGCCGGCGTGCCGTCGGTCATCCCGGCTGAGATGTGTTACCTCGGCTGGCAGGATTCGCTCGCGCAGCTCGCCGCGCTCGTCGAGCCGGAGATTCCCGGCTGAGGCAATTTATGATCAGGGTTTCCCTCCGGCTTTTTCCTCTATGGTCATTCTTCATCGGCCTGGCGACTTGCGGGCTGGCTCTTTTGCCGGTTGCCGCCGCCGAGCCGGGCGTCGCCGTGCTGCTGGTGGACACTGACCGCGTGGAGGGTAAAATTGACGAACGCATCTACGGTCAGTTCCTCGAGCACATCAACCACTCGGTCGAGGACGGCCTTTACGCCGAGCAAGTGCGTGGGCAGGGATTTGAAGGCAACGATTTCAAGGACTACTGGGAGCCGTTCGCCGACGCGAGCGGCAAGGCCGAGCTGACCGATGTGAAGTTCGAGTCGGGCGAGCGGAGCGTGCGGCTTACGGCCGAAGGCAGCACGGCGGGCGTGCGGCAGGGACGCGTGTTCGTCGAGGCGGGCGTGGTCTACGACGGCTCGGTGTGGGTTAATTCCGAGCGCGGCGCATTGCGGCTCGGCCTGCGGCTGAAAAATGCTGCGGGCCGCGTGCTCGCGGAGGCGGCGCTGGTGCCCAAGGCCGGCGCGGGCTGGCAGGAAGTGCCATTCAAGTTCACCGCCACTGCCACCGAGCGCGAGGCGGTGCTGGAGATTTTTGCCACCGGCACGGGTGCGGCGCTGGTGGATTTCCCCTCGCTGATGCGGGCCGACGCGCGCGCCCACGGCAAGTTTCGCCCCGACCTGCTGGCTTCGCTCGCAGCGTTGAAGCCGCCGTTCATCCGCTGGCCGGGCGGCTCGTTCGCCTCCACCTACAAGTGGCAGGACGGCATCGGCCCCGCCGTGTCGCGCAAGTTCAGCCCGAACGTCGAGTGGGGCGGCTACTCGGATTATTACGGCTTCGGCACGGACGAGTTCATGGAGCTGTGCCGGCAGCTCGGCGCCGAGCCGATGATTGTGCTCGCCGCGACCGGCACCGACCCCGCGCAGCTCGCCTACGCCATGGACTGGCTCCACTACCTGCTCGACCCGCCGACCACCGAGTGGGGCCGCCGCCGTGCCGCCAACGGTCACGCTGCGCCCTACCGCGTGCCCTACATCCAGATTGACAATGAGCCGATGAATCTCGGCCTCTCGCCCGAGCAATACGCCGCCATCGTCAACCTTTACGGCCCGCGCATCCGTGCCCTCGCCCCCGGCGCGAAGATCGTCGCCTGCGGCCAGAAACGCTCCAATGACATGAGCTGGACGGAGAAAATGGTGGACCTCGCCGGGGCGAACTTCGACCTCCTCGGCTGCCACAATTACGAATACGAGCCGGACAAATTCGCCACCGGCGTCCGCCGCATCGAGGATTACCTGGAGAAGGCCGCAGGCTACATCCGCGCCTCCGCGCACCCCGCCATCCGCCTTGCCGTCCTCGAGTGGGGCCTCTGCCGTAGCTACGACTGGCGCGCCGGCCTGCATACAGCCGGGAGCCTCATCAGCTACGAGAAGCTCAGCCCCTCGCTCGACCTGACCTGCCCCGCGCTGCTGATGCGCAATACCACCGACAACCCCGAGTGGCGCGCGTGGATCTACCACGACCACGTCTCCTGGTTCGCCGGCTCCGGCTACGTGGCCGAGAAACTCTTCCGCGACCACTACGCGCCCGTGCGGCTGGCGAGCACGTCGGGCACCTTCCGCGACATTATCACCGACCGCGCCACATTTTTCTCCAATATTTCCCAGATGAAGCCCGAGCGCTGGACGCCCGACACCGTGGACGCCATCGCCGCCGCCAGCGACGACGGCCGCCGCATCGTGCTCAAGGCGGTCAATTATGACGCCGCCCGCCACACGCTGCTCACCCGCGTGCAGGGTGCCCGCGCCCCCGTCGCCGCCAACGTGAAAATCTGGACCATCGCCGCAGGCCTCAATGACGAGAACTCGCTAGCCGAGCCGAACAAGATCCACCCCGTGGAGACGACCGCGACCTACACGCCCGATCTGGCTATCGCCCTCCCGCCCTACTCCGTCGTGGTGGTGGAGATAACCGCGCGGTGACGCGGCGTGCCCGCAGCACCGACTCCCCGCCACAGCCGCGCTCGACGAGCTGGAGGCCAAGCACTGACCGCCTCGGAAAATAAATGGGCGTTGCCATGCACCTCAGCTCTCTTAGAAACACATCCACCAGCCGAAATCCCCGTAACTCATGAAAATTACTTCCGTCGACAAAAGCGTAGGGGACTTCTTGACGATGCTACAAACACCAGCTTCGTTTCTTTCCGCCTTAGCCATCGAGTAGCGCGTCTCCTTCGTAGCGCGGCTTCGCGCTTGCAGCAACTCACTTTTTCTTCGGCTGCCACAGGCCGAGCATGGCGAAGCCTCAGCGAGGCCAAGCTTTCAACACCAAGGCGCGAAGTGGCAAAGTCGCCTGAATATCCATTCTCCGCACCTCACGGTGGGAGGCTGGCGAGGTAGGCGGCGATGTTCATCATGTCTTCCTCGGTTAGGCCGGCGACGACGGCCTTCATCAGCGCGGAGTTCAGCGTGGTGCGCGCGCCGTTTTTCATGTCGTAGAGCTGGCGCATCAGGTAGCTGGGCGAGCGGCCGGCGAGGCGGGGCACGTCGCCGAGGCCGTGCATGTCCGCGCCATGGCAGATGCCGCAGACGATGGTCTTGCCCGCACCACCGCCGGCGACGAGCTCGGCGCCCTTTTTGAGGCTGCCGGGCGGAACGTAGGCGGTGTAGGGTGTGCGCGCATCGCGCAGCTCGAAGCGCTCCAGTTCGTCAGGCACCTCGATGATGCGGTTGCCCACCGGCTCGGTGCCCCCGTCGGGAAGCTTGGCGAGGATGTTGCCGACCACATAGGTCTTCGGCGCGGTTTCGGTTTCGACCACGGTGATGAATTTGGCGGGCTTGAGCGACGCGAAGTAGGCGGCGGCCTGTGCGAGCTCCTCAGGGGTCACGGCCTTCGCGACGGCGATCATGTTGGTCTGCGGGCCGCGGCGCGCGTCGGAGCCGGGGCGCTCGCCGTTCTTGAACGCGAGCACCTGCTGAGTGATGTAGCCGGGTGTCAGGCCGGCGAGGCTGGAGTTTTCCGGGCGGCCCGCGCCGGTGGGCAGGTGGCAGTAGCCGCAGGAGAGGAGGTTTTGCTCGGTCTTGGGTTTGCCAACGATGTCGGGCATCGGGGGGTGGTCGGCGGGATGCCAGTCGGCCACGGGCGCGCCACGGCCGGTGATCTGCGCGCGGGTGAGCGCGACGTCGCTGCCGGGGACGCGTTTGGGGCCGCCGTCGTCGGGTGTGCCGCGGGGGCCGCGGGTGCCGCCGGGCGTCTGAGACGGAAACGCCCAGCCCGGCAGGACGGGCGCGGCGGCGAAAGCTACGGCGGTGGTGGCGGCCAAAGCGGCCAGCAGCAGGGGGAGTCTAGTGGAAAATTTCATGCGCGTTGAGAGACAGGCCGGGGTCGTCATTTTCCGGCCGCAGCCAGCTCCAGCCGGTAAACACGTTTTTTGTCGGTGGTCGCGGTCGGATCCGAGAACCTGAGCTGCTGCTGCGGGTCGTCCGGGGTGGGGACAGGCTGCCATTTTTTATGGTCGGTGGAGGACATCACCCGGTAATGCTCGCCGGAGACGCCGATGACGCTCAGCCAGGCTTGGGCCACCTTGAGCGTGGCGGTGAGCTTGGGGGTGAAGCCCTTGGGCGCCGCCGCCAGCATGGCCATGCCGTTGGCCACCCTTAGGGCGGGCGTGGTGTAGGTCGCGAGGACCACGCCATTGCTGTCCGTCTCGAAAACATTGGGGCCGGAAGCGAGGTAAAAGCGGCGCGTCTCTGGTGCGTAGGCCAGGCCGTGCACGCCGGCCTGGCCGGGGAAGCCGAGATTGGCTAGGGTTTTCACGGCGACGCCGGTCTTCTTGTCGAATTGGACGACCGTGGGCGCGCCGATGTTCGCCACAAACAGGTCGCCGTTTGGCCCGATGATCATGTCACGCGGCTTGTTCAGCTGCGGGGTCTTGGTGACAAGATGATGGGCGCCGGTCAGCCTGCCCGCGCCGATCTCGTAGGTCATGATGCTGCGCTGGGCGTATTCGGCGACGAACAGCCGGTTGTCCGCCACCGCCAGGCCGACCACGTTGTCATCGTTCTTGTCCTGCACGGGTGAGGTCAGTTCGCCGGTGTCGGGGTTGACCTGATAGATAGTGTGCTCGGTGTCGCCCGCGACCCAGATCTGGCCCGCGCCAAACGCCATCACGCCCGGCCCGTATTTGCCGATAGCCGAGGTCACCGGCTTAATCTCGGCGGGATTGCCGGGAACAACCCGGACGATGTTCTTCGCCCCGCCGCTGAGGCCGACGAAGATCTCTCCCTTCGGGCTCACCGCCACGGTGCGCGGCTTGCTGTTTTTGGGGAAACGCGCCAGCTCGCCGAAGCGGCCGGTGGCGGAGTCAAAGATTAGCAGGTTGTCGCTGTCCTGACCGGCGACCAGGAGCATGGGGGCGGCCGCCCGGAGCACACCGGAGAGGCACAAGGACAGCATGAGGCGCAGGATCGTTTTCATGGGGAAGGGGTGACAGCGGAAAGGTGCCGGGGCACTGGGCGGTGGCAATGCCAAAACCAACCGCGGGGGCGCACTTAAACGGTGTGAAAAAACTTCCCCAAAGATATTGACGTCATTTTCTTCTCGTTTAACCAAACGGTTAATTAAAAATCCCGCCTGCATCTTTTCATGCCATGTCCCCCGACCGCCTCAGCCGCACTTTCGCCGCCCTCGCCGATCCCACCCGGCGGAAGATCCTGTCGCGGCTGATGGCCGGTGCGACCACGGTCAGCGCCCTTGCCGCGCCGCACGACATGAGCCTGCCGGCGATCTCGAAGCATCTGCGCGTGCTGGAGCGCAGCGGGCTCATCACGCGACACCGTGCGGCGCAGACCCGGCCGTGCCGGCTGAAGGCCGCACCGCTGAAGGAAGCGGTGGACTGGCTTGAACGCTACCGCCGCCATTGGGAGGAGAGCCTCGACCGTCTGGAAGAATACCTGCAGCAACTGCAAGCAAAGGAGCCGCTCCATGGACACAAAAAATAATCCGCCTGGAGATTTCACCGGCCGCGAGATCGTCAGCACGCGTGACTTCGCCGCGCCGCGCGCGGCGGTGTTCGGCGCGTTTGCCGACCTGACCGCGCTGGCGCGTTGGTGGGGCCCGGCCGGGTTCACGAACGAGTTTCGCGAGTTTGACTTTCGTCCGGGCGGAGCCTGGCGGTTCACGATGCGCGGGCCGGACGGCGCAGCCTACGAGATGGACAAACGGTTCACGGAGATCGTGGCCCCGGATCGGATCGCCGTGGAGCATTTTCAAAAGGGGCACGAGTTCACACTGACCATGACCTACGCCGACGCGGGCGCGGGCACGCGGCTGACGTGGCGCATGGTGTTTGCCTCGGCGGCGGAGTGCGCGCGAATCCGCGATTTTGTGGCCGCCGCCAACGAGCAAAATTTTGACCGACTAGCCGAGCGCCGCACCACCATCGCCGCGCCGCCGACTGTGGTGTTTGGTTTTATCAACGACCTGCGCCGTTTTCAGGATTGGTCGCCGTGGGCGAAGCTCGACCCGCAGTGCAAGATCGTCTTCACCGGCCCGGCGACGGGCGTCGGCTCGGCTTTCTCCTGGGAGGGCAACAACAAGGTCGGCGCGGGCAGCATGACGTGCCTCACCAGCCGCTCGACCGAGCAGATCGAGTTCCGGCTGGAGTTTCTTCGGCCAATGAAGGCGGTCAACACCGCCCGCTTTGCGCTCCAGTCCGAAGGTGGCGGCACCGTGGTCGTCTGGAGCATGGACGGAAAAAACAATTTCATGGGCAAGGCCTTCGGCCTGATCGTGAATTGCGACAAGATGATCGGCAAAGATTTCGAGCAGGGCCTCGCCAGCCTAAAGGTGCTGGCCGAGGGCGCGGCGAAAGGGTAGGGCGCTCGTCCGGCCTCATCGCTCCGCCCCGTCCTTTTGCGCTAGGGTTGCTTGGTCGCCCGCCGCGCAGACGGCTGATTTTCCGCCTGTTCAATCGTGCGCGGCTCGCTAACGTGCCTGCTTTGTCCACGCCATGATTCTCCCGAAAACTCCCCGCCTCACCGCCGACCAAGTCACCGAGCTCAACGCCATCGTCGGCGAGTTTGGCTGCAAGCTCCAGCCCATCGTCGGCGCGGTGCGCACCATCTACGCCATCGTCGGCGACGAGCGCGATGAGCTGATGATCAACCGCATCGAGGGCCTACCCTACATCGAGCGCGTGGATCGCATCCAGTCCCCGCACAAGCTCATGGACCGCCGCTCCGACCTCGCCAGCCACCGCATCAAGCTCGGCGGCTTCACGCTCGGCGAGCAGCTCCTCGTCATCGCCGGCCAGTGCACGATTGACCCGAAGAACCCCAACTTTTTCTACGAGACCGCCGCCGCCGTGAAAGAGGCAGGCGCTAACGTCATTCGCGGCGGCGTGTGGAAGCCCCGCACGAACCCCTACACCTTCCAAGGCGACGCCAAGTCCCTCGACATCCTCATGGAGGGCGCGCGCCGCACCGGCCTGCCCGTGGACGCCGAGGTGATGGACGAGGCCCAGCTCCGCCTCGCGCTCGATGCCGGCGTGCCCATGCTCCAAGTCGGCGCGCGCAACGCCCTCAACTACTCGCTCCTCCGCGCCATCGGCGCCGCCGTGGCCGGCCGCGACACCGTCGTGCTGCTCAAGCGCGGCCTCCACATGGGCCCGCTCAACGAGTTCATCTCCGCCGCCGAATACATCGTGAGCTTCGGCAACCCCAACGTGCTCCTCTGCCCGCGCGGCACCTCGCCCGCGCTCGACGGCTATAGGAACCACCCCGACGAGAGCATCACGCCCCTCCTCAAGGAAAAAACCTGGGCACCCGTCGTCGTGGACCCCTCGCACTCCGTCGGCAAGGCCGCCTACGTCCCCGCCTGCGCGCTCGCCGCCGTGGCCTACGGCGCCGACGGCCTCTGCATTGAGGCCCACGTCCAGCCCGCCAAAGGCATCGGCGACGACCCCAAGCAAGCCCTCACGCCCGACGTGCTGAAAACCACCATCACCCAAGCCCGCCAACTCTGGGCGATGCGGCGGGGGTGAAAGAAGCCAACTTTGGGTTGATAAAACCTGAGTGCGATGTCCCTGCATTCTAGCTTTCTCCCCTCACCTTACGCCCGCTGATCCCGGAGCAGCGCTGGTTAGAAACCGCCATACAAGCTGACCATGCACCTAATTTATTTCGACGAATCGGGCAACAGCGGCGGCAACTTGGCCGACCCGCAGCAGCCGGTCTTTGTCTTATGCGCTCTCATTGTGCCGGAGCAAAAGTGGCAGTCGCTGGAAACCGCCCTCGCCGCCGCCGTAGAGCAATCATGGCCACAGCCCCGGCCGGCTGGCTTCGAGATTCACGCCACCGAGCTTATTAACCCCAAAACTGACTTCTTCCGTAAAGCGACTCCCGATCATCGCCTCGCTTTCATGGGCGCGTGGCTGAAACTCGCGGTTCAGCACGATCTCAAACTCGTTTTTCGAGCCATCAACAAACAGCAATATGCCCGTTGGCTTAACCAAACTTTTGGTGCGGGCGTCAGCATCAATCCCCATGTCGCGGCTTTGGCCCTTGTCGCTCAGGTCATCAACAGCCATCTCCGTAAGCTACCCGGCACGCCACTCGGTATTTTTATTTCTGACGAAAACCATCAGGTCGCCCGCGATGTG
This sequence comes from uncultured Opitutia bacterium, assembly GCA_903869665.1. Lineage (GTDB taxonomy): Bacteria > Verrucomicrobiota > Verrucomicrobiia > Opitutales > Opitutaceae > CAIYUN01. The sequence continues at coordinate 10,231 of CAIPZZ010000155.1, forward strand.
GACAAAGCGATCCGACTGCTGCGTGGAGCCGAAGGTTCTGTTCGGCTGACGCAAATCATTGAAAAAGGCTTCTTCGTTGAGTCTCACAACAGTCTGGCCATCCAGCTTTGCGACCTTTGCGCCTACGTTATCCGCCGCCATGAGGAAGTCCGGCTGGGCCGCAAGTCCAAGCCTGTGGATGGCGAGCTATGGAAACTCGTTGAGCCGCTCGTCACCATCGGCGATGAAAAATTTCGCGACGTGGTGGGCTGGCTAGAATCCCAACAAAAAAAGGAGCGGCCAGGGGCATAAGCCGCGGGAACGGAAAAGGTCCGAACCACACTGGTCGCTGCCACTACCATGCCCACGCCGTTCGCCTTGTAAAATAAAATTTCTTCTCCCTCTCCCCAAAGCCCGCCCTGACACCTCATCTTCGGCAACGACACCATGACGCTCGTGCCACTGGGAGTGGGTTGAGGGGCCATTCCCCATGCAAAGCTCTGCCCCCACCGTTGCCGCCTACCTTGCCAGCCTGCCGGATGACCGGCGGGCGGTGGTGAAAAAGGTGCGCGCCGTTGTCCGGACGAACCTCGACCCGCTCTACGCGGAGGGGATGCAATACGGGATGATCGGCTGGTTTGTGCCGCACCGCGTTTATCCGCCGGGGTATCATTGCGACCCCAAGCAGCCGCTGCCGTTTGCCTCGCTCGCGTCGCAGAAAAACTACCTCTCGTTCTACATGATGGGGCTCTACGGCGACACGGAGCTGTCGAAGTGGTTTCGAAAGGCGTGGCAGCAGGCGGGCAAAAAACTCGACATGGGCAAGTGCTGCGTGCGGTTCAAAACGCTCGACGACCTCGCGCTCGACGTGCTCGGCGAGGCCATCCGTCGCGTGCCGGCCAAACTCTACATCGAGCGCTACGAGGCCGCACTGGCCAAGCAGCAGAAAAGCCGTCCGGCGCGGAAGCGCTGATTATGGGCTTTGCGCCCGGCGTGGAACCTTCATCGTGGGCGCGTTTCCCACTTACCTCCAACACCCGGCATGAAACCGTCCGCTCCGATCTTTGCCCGCCGCCTGGCCGCTGCGGCTGCCGCCATGTCGCTGCTGGCCGTCGCTCCCGCCCTCGCTCTCAGCACCGTGCAGTTGAAAAACGGCTCCAGCCTACGCGGCGATATCCTCGCAGAAAAGGCCGACCGTATCGTGGTGGACCTCGGCTTCACCGTCGTCACGGTGCCGCGCGACGAGATTGAGAAGATTTCCGCCGAAGCCGCCGCGCCTGCCGCCGCTGGCGAGGAGGCCGGCGACCTCTACCGCGTGGCCGTCAATCCCGCCGTGCTGCCGGTGAAGGAGAATGTCGAACGCGTAGGCGAGGCCGTCGTGCAGATTCGCACGCCCACCGGCCTCGGCTCCGGGTTCATCATTGATCCCTCGGGCTATATCATCACCAACGAGCATGTCGTTTCCGGCGAATACAACCTCACCGTCACCCAGTTCCGCCGCCGCGCGGGGGGGATGGACAAGGTGCAGTTCACCAAGGTCCGCATCGTCGCGCTCGACGCGCGCCTCGACCTCGCGTTGCTCAAAATCGAGGACGCCGACGGCGCCGTGTTTCCCTCCGTGCCGCTGGGCGACTCTGGCGCGCTCACCGACGGGCAGAGCGTCTTTGCCATCGGCAGTCCGCTTGGCCTCGACCGCACGGTGTCGCAGGGCATCATCGGCTCGCGCAACCGTCCGCTTGACGGCCAGCTCTACATCCAGACCACCGCGCAGATTAATCCCGGCAACTCTGGCGGCCCGCTCTTCAACTTGCGCGGCGAGGTCGTCGGCGTGAACAACATGAAGGCCATGCAGGTCGGCGTCGAGGGACTGAACTTCGCCATCCCGATCGGCGTGGTGAGAATGTTCCTCCGCAACCGCGACGCCTTCGCGTTCGACCCCCGCAACCCCAACGCCGGCTTCCGCTATCTCTCCCCGCCGCGCGCGACGGCCGCGCCGGGCGTGGGAAGTGGAGCGCGTTGACCCCAATGCGCTTCCGGCCGCAGCCCTACCAGCGCGTTGAGCTCAACGCGCTCCACCCTCGCCACCACTAAAATGTTTTCCATAAAACAATTCCTTTCCGTCCGCCCGGTTTTTTCCCGCCTCCTGGCTCCCGTCTCCTGTCTCCTCGCGTCCGCCGCGCTCGCCGCCAGCTTGACCGCCGCCGCGCCGGCTAATCCGCCACTCACCGAGCTCGTGGACGACCAGACCGCGTTTGCTTTCGTCGTGCCCGATGTCGCCGCCTTGCTGAAAGGCTGGGACGCCAGCCCGTTCGCCAAAACTTGGGGTGACGAGCAGGTCGTGAAGTTTCTCGCCCCGCTCCGCCAGCAACTGAAGGTTGACGCATGGGACGATCAGGCCAAGGCCGCCACCGGTAAGAGCGTGCGCGAGCTGCTCGGCCTCGCCAAGGGCGGCGCGATCGTGGCCGTGCCCGCGTCCATCATCGCCGACCTCGCCGCCTCCGGCGCGCCGCCGTCCGCCCCGCCCGTGCTGCTCGCCGTCGAGCTTGGTGACAACGCCGCTGTCGTCGAGAAGCTCGCCACGGACGCCGCGACCAAAACCGAGGGCCTCCGCGTCGAGACCACCAATTACGCCGGCGTGCTCGTCCACACCCAGACTGCGCCCGCGCCGAAGGACACCGCCAAGCCCGCCGACGCGTCCGTCCCGCGCACCCCCACCGTCACCGCGATGTGCAACGGCGTGTGGCTGCTCAGCCCCAGCTACGAGCGCGTGTGCGCCGCGATAGACGCGATCAAAAAGGGCGGCCTCTCCAACGCCCTTGGCCGCAGCGAGAGCTTCCTCCGAGCGCAAAAGCGCGCCGGTCCCGCGCACGCGGTGGTTTACGGCAGCTTTCCGGCGCTCTATCCGCCGCTGCTCGCCGGGCTGAAAAAGGCGATTCCGCCCGCCGGTGCGGACGGCGGCCCGCCCTTTACCGCCGAGGGTCTGCTCACCGGTCTGGGGCTCGACGCGCTGCGCGAGCTGGTCTTCACGCTCCAGTTCGACGTGAAGGAGACGCGTATCACCAGCAGCCTCGGTTACAGCGAGGAGCGCGGCCTCGTGAAGCTGCTTGCCTACGGCCCCGGGGCGGCTTCGCGACCCGCGTGGGCCTCGCCCAAATGGTTCAGTGCCGCCGCCGACAAGTTCGATCTCCGCGCCGCATATGCCGCCCTTGAGGAGATGGTCGCCAACATCAGTCCGGAGCTCTCCGCCTCCCTGCAGGCCGAAATCAAGAACACCGGCACGGAGATGGGCGTTGACCTCAAACGAGACCTCGTTGGCAGCCTGGGCTCCGATTTGGCCGTCGCCCAGGCGCTGCCGCCCGGTGCCGATCCCGCCAAGCCCGCGCTCGACCAAGCCGACACCCTCCTCGCGCTCTCGCTGGAAAACCCCGCCGGCTTCACCAAGTCCGTTGAGGCCGTCAAGCGCCTGGTTTTCGAGGACGCCGCCGACAAAGCCTTCACGAAGCGCGACTATCTCGGCCAGACGATTTTCACCTTTGCCCCGCCCGGCGCGCCGCCGGACTACAAGGGCTTCACCTATGCCATCGCCAACCGCACGCTTTTGATTGGCATGGGCTCGCCCGCGATGGTCGAGACCGCCTTGCAGAACATGGCCGAGCCGCGCGACTCGTTCTGGGCGCGCGCCGATGTCCGGGCCGCGCTCGCCGACGTCCCCGAGGGCGCGGTGGATGTTCACGCGCAGGATGTCGGCCTGCTGGTCACCGGAATGATGGGCGTTTTTGCCGCGTTGCCGCTGCCGCCGGGCGCGGCGATCGTGGATCCCGCTTCCGCGCCCGACCCCGCGCGCATCTCCCGTTATTGGGGTCTGCTCTCGGGCTATCTGACCAAGGATTCCAAGAGCATTTTCAGCGTCGCGCGTATCGCCAACCCCAAGCCATGAGCCGCGCGCTGAACATCCTGCGCTCCTTTGCGCTGGTCCGGTCCGGCCCGGCCCCGAGGTCCCTCGTCGCCGCGCTCGCTGGCATCCTGTTGCTCGCCGCGCCCGCGCGCGCCGCCGCACCGGCCGTCTCGCTCGCCGGCCCCGAAGTCGTCAAGCTCGACTGGAACACCCGTGCCCTCGCCGCCGTGGATCTCGATGGCGATGGCCTCACCGACCTTGCCCTCATTGACAACGATCGCGCCACCATCGAGCTCCTCTACCAGCTCAAGCCCGGTGCTGCGGCCGCCGCCCCCAAACCCGGCGCGCGCGCCACCCGCTGGGAGCCCGTGCTCGACGACGCCCGCTTCCACCGCGCCGCCGTCACGATCGGCCTCGCCGCCATTGACCTCGCCGTCGGCGACCTCAACGGCGACGGCCGCCCCGACCTCGTTTTCACTGGCGACACGCAGCCGCTCACCGTGCGCTACCAGCAGTCCGATGGCACTTGGCTGGAGAAAAAGTTTCCCGACGCGCCCGCCGCCACCCGCAACCTCGGCACGCTCCGCCTCGCCGACCTTGACGGCGACGGCCGGCCCGACCTCGTCATGCTCGGCCAGAAGGAGATCGCGCTCTACCGCCAGCAGGCCGACCATGCCCTGGCCCCGCCCGAGCGCCTCGCCCTAGCCGACGAGAACTGCTACGGTCTGGAGATCTGCGACGTCAACGGCGACGGGCTGCCCGACCTGCTCTACCTCGCCAGCACCGCGCGCGACACGCTGCGCGTGCGCCTCCAGACCGCTGCCCGCCAGTTCGGCCCCGAGCTGGCCTTCCCGCTCAAGTCC
>CAIPZZ010000156.1 GCA_903869665.1 uncultured Opitutia bacterium
ATCCCGCCCTCGCCCGTTACGCTGGAGAACACCCGGATGAGGCTCCACACCGTGCCCGTCAGCCCGATGAGCGGCGCGCCCGCATAGATCACGTCGAGATAGGGGATGCCGCGCTCCATGCGCGACAGCTCCAGCCGCGCGAATGCCCGCACCGCCTCGTTGTCGCCGGGATGCTGTTCCGCAAACGCCACGACGCGCGCCAGCACCGAGTGCTGCCCGCCGCTCGTCGGCCGGCCGGCCACGAGCGCGTCCACGAGGTCGTCGGGCAGGACAGCGGCGCGGCGCAAGGCGTAGGCGCGTTCGCAGAGGATGAAGACGAGGGCCACCGAGCAAATCCCCAGCGGGTAGATGAGGATGTCGGCGCCTTGGATGAGATCAATCGCGGCAAAAATCATGGTGGAAACAGAACGGGTGCGAGGTGGATGGCGGAGGACGGGAGGTGGCGGTGGTCGCGGGGATGATTCCGGTGCCGCTGGGTCGCTGGCAGATGAGCGAGGAAGTGGGATTTGCGCAAGCACCGCATCTTGGCCCTGCGGGCTTGGCGAGGCCTCCGATGCCGTTCACTTGGTTTATGCTCCGGCAGCCCGGTTGCGTGAGGGCGGAGGCGGTGATGGCGAAAGCCCGAGGGCTTGCAGGCGCAGGGGCCAACACTTCGGTTCGCGTTTTTGTCCCTTCAGCGTTTCCGCGATTGCATCTGCTCCGTGAGCGCGATCAGGAACGCGCTGTCGCCGGGTAATTTTTTAAACGCGGCGATGGCGGCGGCGGACTCTTTTCCGACGCGGCGGCGGGCGGACGCGAGACCGTGGAGTTTCACGAAGGTGGTTTTGCCGGCCTTGGCGTCCTTGCCGGCGGTTTTGCCGAGCGTCGCCGTGTCGGCGGTGGCATCGAGAATATCGTCGTTGATCTGGAAGGCGAGGCCGAGGTGACGACCGGCGGCCCGGAGCGTGGAGAGATGCCTTACACTCGCTCCACCCACCAATCCGCCCATCACAAGGGCCGCCTCAATCATCGCCGCGGTTTTGTTGAGGTGGATAAACTCTAACTCGGCAGGAGTGGCATCGGATTTTTTTTCGGCGAGCAGGTCCTCCATCTGGCCGCCGATGAGTCGTCGGCTGCCGGCGGCGTCGGCCAGCTCGCGGACGAGCGCGGTGGCGAGCGCAGGCTGCGCCGCGTAATTTTCGGCGAGGAGGGCGAAGGCGTGGGTGAGCAGCGCGTCGCCGGCGAGAAGTGCGGTGGCCTCGTCGAACTGTTTGTGCGCCGTAGGCCGGCCACGGCGCAGGTCGTCGTTGTCCATGCACGGCAGGTCGTCGTGGATGAGCGAATAAGTATGCACACACTCGACTGCAATCGCAGCGGCGATTGCGGTCGGAATTGCGGAGTGCGGAGAGCGGAGTGCGGATTTTTTTCCAGCGGAGCGGAGCGGAGCAGAGGCGAACAGGTCGGCGGCGGCGAGGACGAGGACGGGGCGGAGGCGCTTGCCGCCGGCCTCTAGGCTGTAACGCATGGCGCTGTGCAGGCGCGCGGGGCGGGTCGTGGCGGCGGGCACGAGCTTGGCGAGGCCGCGTTCGACGCGGGCGACGTGGGCATTGAGCTGGGCGGTGAAGTCCATGGATGGTGCAAGGCGACTCAGAACGTCACGCTTTCAAGCATAAGGGGGTCGGTCATCTGGGTGTCGACACCCTCCTTCACCTCGATAATGCGCCAGCTTTTGCTGATGTATTCGGCGAAGCCGACGGTTACGCAATAATAGCCCGGTAACAGGCTCCGAACCATGAAGCCTCCGTTTTCATCCGTGATGGTGCATGGGATTGCATTTTCCATCGGTCGAGAATTTAGATCTCTCCGGTCTGGAATTTTGGGGGCTTTGTAGATAGGTGAATCAACCGGCAGGATGCGGATGACCGCGTGGTAAGCTGGTTTGCCATCAGTCCTCACCACGGTGCCGGATATCCTGCTGGGGTTTGTCGGGGCGCTCGTTGACGCAAACGGAGAGTAAGCCACTTGTGCGATGGTATCTGAGGCCATTTTCACTACGCCTAAAAAAATCCGGTTGGACTTGCCCAAGGTCGCTTCCGCTACGGCTACGTCGCGCAAGATGATGTCACGATAGCCCCCGATCTCACCGAGACTTGCAATACCCTCGAAAGGTTCGCCCATGAAATTGTGGAACCCGCTGCTCAAAAGGAAGCCTGCTTCGTCCAAGATTGGCTGAAATTGACGCTGAACATCCGGGGGGAGATGAGATGGCCAAAGGCCCTGCGCAATCCAGCCATATCCAAACGAATTTACACGATCAATAGCATCAGGATCTCGCGGAACCGTCAGTTGGTTCGATTCGGGGTGGGTGTTGAGATAATCGATCCCCTGCACCAAGGACGTGCGCGCCCGGATGAAATCTGCGATGGATTGTTCGAAATAGGGTTTGGCCTCAGCCGGTGCCTGTCGAAGCAGCGCCAGCGTTTTGTCGAGAGTGGCTTGAAGGGCCAGCAATCGGGTGAGGTTCGTGTCTTCACCGCTTGCGGATTTGCGCTTGTTTTCGGCAATTTGAATTGCCTGTGGATCGAAGACTATGACTGGGGCGGAGACGCAACCTGCCAGTAGAATGGCTAGGGCAGGGAGGGGGAATTTCATTGTGACTAGGTTGCGGCAGAAGCTCGCTGGCCTCACGTCGGCACGCCGAGTTTTTCGAGGAGACGCTGCAGGTCCTCGTTGCCGCGATACTCGATGATGATTTTGCCGAGCTTGGGCGTGTGTTGCACGGCGACGCGGGCTCCGAAGTAGGAAGTGAGCTTCTTTTCGATGTCGGCGACGGCGCCGGCATCAGCTGGGGCGAGCTTGCGGCGGCGGGCGGACGCGCCGGACTTGTGTGCGGTCACGAGGTGCTCGGCGGCGCGGACACTCAGGCCGCCCTCGATGATGCGCCGGGCGAGCATGGCGCGCTGGGCGGCGTCGGCGACGCCGAGGAGCACTTTGGCATGTCCGACGGTGAGGAGGTTTTTGGCGAGGTAGCCCTGGAGCTCGGCGTCGAGCGAGAGCAGGCGGAGGGAGTTGGCGACGCTGGCGCGGCCTTTGCCGACGCGCTGGGCGGCGGCGTCCTGCGTGAGGTCGAAGTCGCGCACCAGACTGGCGTAGCCATGGGCCTCCTCGATGGGGTTGAGGCCCTCGCGCTGGAGATTCTCGATGAGGCCGATGGCGGCGGCGGAGGCGTCGCCGGCCACCACCAGACGGGCGGTGATGGTTTTTAGTCCGATCTGTTGGAACGCACGCCAGCGGCGCTCGCCGGCGATAAGCTGGAATTTTTCGCCGTGCTTGCGGACGACGATGGGCTGGAGCAGGCCTTCGGCGCGGATGCTGTCGGCGAGCTCGGTGATCTGCTCGGGCGCGAACTCGCGGCGGGCTTGGTAGGGGCTGGGCTCGATGGCGGCGACGGAAATCTCCTGATAGCCCGGAAGGCCGGTGGCGGGAGCGGCAGGCGGATTGGGGGTGGGGGATGGCGGATTAACGGAGGCGGCGACACCCGGAGCGCCTGAGGACGGCGTGGCTGGAATTTCAGATTTGGGCTTGGTGGATGTCGGCTTGTTGGCCGCGGGGGAGTTGGGAGCGGGCTTGCCGGCGGCGGGCTTGGGCGCGTCGGATGCAGGCGGAGTGGAGGGGACGGGCGTGGCGGCCGCGATGAGGCTGCCGAGGCCGCGGCCGAGACGGGATTTTTGGGGAGCGGACATGGTGTTAAGTCGAAGGTCTGAAGGTCGCAGGTCGAAGGTTAGTTGGCGGCGGGCTTGCCGCCGGGAATGATGAGCTTTTGGCCGACCCTGAGTTTTGAGGGGTCAGCAACGCTATTCGCCTCCACAAGCTCCTTGACCGTGATGCCGTTCCTTTTGGCGATGAGCGCGAGGGTGTCACCCGCGCTCACGACATAAGCGGGGGTGCCCGGCGCGGGAATCGCCGGCTCGGCGAGGCCGGGGGCAATATTTGCGGTCGGCGCAACGGGAGAGAGGGCATTAACGATGGGGGCCGTTTGCAGGGTAAGGTTACGCGTTATGCCGCTGGCGTCGGTGAGGACGACGACGGAGCTGGTGGCGGAAAAAGAGGTGACCGTGTAGCTGCTGAATTTGCGCCCGATGGCAACCCAGCTGGCTTCCCCGGTTACGGAATTGAGCAGGGAAACCTTGGTGACATCGCCCTGGACGATCACACCATTGAATTCGATGGCGTGGTCGGCGGCGCGCAGCGCGGCAGGCGCCAACAACGTGGCGGCGAGTAGGGCAAGGGCGGGCAAGCAGGGAAATTTCACGGCGGGACAAAAGCAGTCCTGGCTCAGGGCGTCGCGGGAGGTTTGCCGCCGGGGATGAAGAGTTTTTGGCCGGCGTTGAGCTTGCTGGGGTTGGCGAGCTTGTTGGCGTTGATGATGTCGGCCTGCTTGCTACCGGTCTTTTGGGCGATTTTGGCGATGTTGTCGCCGGATTGCACGGTGTAGGCGATGCCGTCCTTGGGGTAGTTATCGCTGAAGACGGAGGGCGTGGGTGGCGGTGTGGGGGGCTGGTCGGCCGGGCGCGGAGCGGAGCCTTTGGCGATGGCGTCGAGCGCGGCGTTGGTCTGGTCGGCAAGCTTTTTGATTTTTGCGTCGGTCTGGTCGCGCGTGGCCTGGTCGCCGGCTTGGACGAGCGCGCGGAGTTCGGTGACAGCGGCGGCGAGCTGGGCGGAAGTGACGGTGGCGCGGCTGGCGTCGTCAAGGCGGCGCGTGAGGGCGGCGTTTTGAGTGCGGAGGTTGGTGTTGTCGCGCTCGAGATCCTCGACGCGGAGGGCGAGTTTGCCGGCCTGCTCGTTGAGAAAGTGCACCTGCTGGTCGAGGCCGGCGAAGTCGGCGGCGGTGGGCTGGGCGAAGGCGGTGGCGGCCACACCGAGGAGCGCGAGGGCGCAAAGGAGAGGTTTCAGCATGGCGCGCAGCATGGGGGGAAGTTGCGGGGAAAACAAGGCGCGGGTTGCCGAAAACGGGCGGTCTGGGCGAACGGGAGGCCGTAAACGCCCAAGGGAGATGGAGGGCGCGTCGGGACACGCGCCACCCCTGGGGAGGCCGGCCCACGTTGCTCAGGCGGCCAGTTGCGGCATGGGCACGTCGAGGGCGGCGCAGAGGGCGCGGAAGAGCTCGCCCTCGGCGGGGGTGATCGTGTTGTCGGCGGCGATGGTCTGGGCGGCGGCGACGAGGAGGCGTTGCTTGATGAACGGAGTGACGGTGGCGAGCTTGTCGAGGGCGGCGTCGAGCGGTGCCAGGCCGCACTCGTCGGCGGCGAGGAGCGCGAGTGCGCCTTCGATGAGCTTGAGCTGGGCCGCGCCAGCGGAGAAGGCGGCCGTGGCCTCGGCGGGCTGGCGCGCGCCGGCGCGCGCTAGGGCGGAGAGCACAACCGCGATTTCGCGGACGACGGCGGGGAAAGACTGGATGTCGCCCGTCGCGATGGCGGGCGTGCGCGCGAGGCCGAGCTGGCGGGCGAGCATCTTTTGCAGTGCGAACTCGAAGACGGTCACCTGGCCGTCCGCATGAACGAGTTCGTCCAACGCGCCGAGAAAGCGGTCGAGGTCGGCCGGCGCCAGGAAACGCAGCGCGGGCAGCGCGAGCTGGAGCAGCGGGAGGCGGGCCTCGTCGGCGATGGCTGCGAGCGCGGGCAGGAGCGCATTGAGCGCGGTGGCAGCCGCCGCGCCGTCCTGGGCGGCGACGAGCGCGAGCTGGCGGGCGCGGAGGGCCTCGTCGGCGGAGAGTAGCAGGCCATAGACGAGTGCGGGAGCTTGCGCGGGCTCGCGCGCGGCGGAGCGCAGGGGCACCGGGATGGCGGCGAGAAGGTCCTGCGCGGCGCGAAAATGGGTTTCGGCGAGTGTGCCGACGGCGGCGACGACAGCGGCGGGGCGGATGGGCAAGCGGCGCGGTGCGGGTTTCAGCGGCCCGAAACGCGAGGGTAGGGTGGGGGCGAAGCCGGCCTCGAGAAAACTTTGTTTTTCCACATCCACGAGCTCGGGCGGATCGAACATCCTACCGTCGAACTGCGGCTCGACCGCGCGGATGCGCTCGTCCAGCGGTGGGTGCGTGGCCCAGAGGCCGCCGAAATGGGAGCGGAAGCCTTGGGCGAAGAAAAAGTGGTTGAGCTGCTCGGTGCGCGGGCCGATCACGGTGGAGCCGAGTGCGTAGCCGCCGATTTTTTTAAGCGCGCCGGTGATGCCGCCGGGGTTGCGCGTGAATTGCACGGCGGAGGCGTCGGCGAGGAACTCGCGCTGGCGGGAGACGGCGGCCTGGATGAGCCGGCCGAAAAAGTAGCCGACATAGCCGAGCACGAGCAGCACGACGCCGAGCGCGCCGGCGGCGAGGATGGCGCTGGCCCCGCTGTCCTTTTTTTCGCTCCGGAAGCGACCGCGCGAGATTGCCCAGAGCACGCCGCGTCCGGCGAGGCCGATGACGAGGATGCCGAAAATGATGGCGGTGAGGCGGAGGTTGAGCCGCATGTCGCCATTGAGGATGTGGCAGAACTCATGCCCGATCACGCCCTGGAGCTCGTCACGCGTGAGTTTTTCCAGCGTGCCGCGAGTGACGGCCACGACGGCGTCGCTGGTGGTGAGGCCGGCGGCGAAAGCGTTGATGCCGGGCTCGTCGTCGAGCACATAGACGGCGGGCACGGGCAGGCCGGCGGCGATGGCCATCTCTTCGGTGACGTTGAGGAGCTGGCGCTCACGGAGGTCGGTGGTGTTCGGCTCGACGCGACGCGCGCCGACGCTCTCGGCGACGGCGCTGCCGCCGCCGGAAAACTCGTTCCACTTGTAGAGTGAGGCGAGGCCGACGACCGCGAGCGTGCCGGCGGTGACGGCGAAAAACAGGCCGGGCTGCCACGGCTCGACGCGGCGGGTGGCCGGCGAGTATTCGACAAAGCCGGAGCCGCGTCGGGCGCGAACGTTGCCACCGAATTTGAACTCAAGCGCCAAGGCGGCGACATAACCCGCAAGGATGATGCCGGCGACGGCGAACGCGAATAGCACGACGAGGCGGGTCGTGCGCTTTTTCGCGCGGGCTTGGGCCTCGAAGAAGTCCATTGAATTCAATGCCACGACGAGGTCATTACGCGGCTACAACCCTTGGCATTGATCGCAAGAATCAAAAGCAGAACAATCACCAGAAAGATGAATGATCTGGTTGTCTTGGATTTAAGAATCGCCCTTGAAATGAGAATATATACAGGCCAGCCCAAAAAAATAGAAGCCATTCCCATCCGGAAATGGAGCGTTTTATCTTCTGAAAAAAGCCAATCGGCCAAGCTAAAGCCAAGACCCCACGGAAAATTGGGGAGCAGGATCACAACGCCCCACATATTTGGGTTTGAGGAATTGGTTCGCTCATACGCAATCAAGCAAAAGGTAGCCCCCAAACCTCCGGCCCATGCCAAAATGAGAAACAAACTTCGCGGTATTGGCGAGGTTTCTGCCCAACAAGCTTGGGGAGACTTTTCTGGGGGTTCGGGATCCATAATTCATCCCTACAAAGATGATCAAGTTTTTCACGCGAAGCTCACCTTCGGCGCGTTGCGCTCGGCGGGGTCGTCAATCTTGAAGAGCTCGGCGGGGAGAAAGCCGAACATGCCGGCGAAAATCACGTTGGGGAAAACCTCGCGGGCCGTGTTGTATTGCATGACTGAGTCGTTGTAGGCTTGCCGGGCGAAGGAGACCTTGTTCTCGGTCGAGGTCAGCTCCTCGGTGAGCTGCATCATGTTTTGGTTGGCCTTGAGGTCGGGGTATTGCTCGGAGACGACCATGAGGCGGCTGAGCGCGCCGGTGAGGCCGCTCTCGGCGGAGAGGAGGCCCTTCATGGCGTTGGCGTCGGCGGGGTTGGCGGCGGCGGACTGCGAGGCGGCGTAGGCGATGTTGCGGGCCTTGATGACGGCCTCGAGCGTGCCGCTCTCGTGCTTCATGTAGCCCTTGGCGGTCTCGACGAGGTTGGGGATGAGGTCGTAGCGGCGCTTGAGCTGCACATCAATCTGCGCGAAGGCGTTCTTGAAGCGGTTGCGGAGGGCGACGAGGGAGTTGTAGATGCCGGCGGCCCAGAGGGCGGCGACGATGGCGATGACGACGATGACTCCGAGGACAATGAGAATTACAGGCATGGTGGTGATGGGTTGGGAACTGGCCGCGATACTGCGGGTCGGTGAAGGCGGCGCGAGGCCGAAGTAGTTACAACGCGGTTGATTGTTTCCAACGGCCCGGCCAGCGTTTGCATGATGCCGCGACGTATTCTCCCGATCTTTCTCCTGCTGCTGGCGGCGGGGACGCGCGCCGCCGGACAGGCGGGCGCGCAGGCGCCGTTCGCGGCGGAGGCGGAGGCTGCGCCAGGGGAGAGGCTGCAAAACTTGGAATGGGCGCGGCTGGAGCTGCAGCTGGGGCTGCCGTCGCTCGCGGCGGGGCGGTTCGAGCAACTGCTCGCGGACGCGTCGCCGCCGCCGGGCACGACACGCGATGAGCTGGCGCTGGACCTGGCGCGGGCGCGGCTCGACGACGGCGACCCGCCGCGCGCGGAGCTGGCG
>CAIPZZ010000157.1 GCA_903869665.1 uncultured Opitutia bacterium
CGGCCGACACCACCATCGCCAGCGCGAACACCCCCGCCGTCAGCCCACCGCCCCAGCCCCGCGCCGGCCGCGACCACCGGTGCCAGAACCATACCATCGCCGCCATGAACAGCCACGACACCGAGTGCAGCGAGCCCAGCGTGCCGCCCGATTTGAGCGGCGCGATCATGCCCAACGGCAGTTCCGCCAGCGCCACCCAACAGAGCAACCTCACCAACGACCCCGCCCGCTCCGGCAGCTTCGGCGCGTCGCGGTCTTGGCGCGCGTCGCACCACGCCCACCCCGCAAGTGCGATCCAGACCGCCGCGAACGCCACCGCGAGGCCGAGGTGCTCCACTAGCGCTCCCGGCAGCCTGTCCCCCTGCGCCCATAGGTAAAACGGGTTACGCGCGTGGATCAGCCAGACGTTGAACAAAATCTCCTCCGTGCCGAACCACGCGAAAAACCCCGCCGACACCGCGCCGCCATACACCAGAAACCAAAACAGCAGCGGCCGCACCAGCCGCCCGCGCCCCTCGCGCCACAGCCACCACGGCATCGCGAGAAACAGAGGCAGCGCCAGCACCTTCGCCCAGAACGCCAGCACCGCACCCAGGGCCGCCGCGTGCAGCCAGCGGGCGTTGCCGGTCACCGTCGCGCGGTGCAGCGCCACGCAGCCCGCCGCGCCCAGCGCGAGGCCCACGATGTCCACCTGGACAAAATACTACGCCGCCCAATGCGTGTGGTCGCCCGCCAGCAGCACGCCCGCCACCAGCGTCGCCCCGCCGAGCGCCCGGCCGCGCGCCACCCCCGCCGCCGCCAGCACCAGCGCGAAGGGCGCGAGCATCGTCACGAGGTTGATCACGCCCGCCAGCACGAGCGCCAGCGTCGGGTTGTCCGTGAGCGCGACCGGCAGATACCAAAGCGGCGTGACCGGCCCGTAAAACCAGCCCAGGTGCGCGCCCGAATCGCGCAGCGCGTAAAACGGCAGCCCGCGCGCCAATGCGAAGCTCGCCGACAGCCGCGCCGGGTTCCACGGCACTCCCGGCACTGTGCACAGCGCGCTCCACACCAGTGCCAGCCAGCCCGCGCCGCCCACGACCAGCCCCGCGCGGAACCACGCGGTGCGGATAATGGGCGGCGGTGCGGAGGCGGCGTTCATCGGCGGCAGGCCCCACTTGACCACGCCCCGCCCGCCTTGGCACGGAGGAAATGTGGCGGCAAGACGAACGATTAGAACCAATTCTTGCCCCGATCCACGGCTTAGCTTTCCTCGTCTCGCTCATTCCCCAACGCACGGCTTTGGCCTATTCTACCCTGCCCAACAATATGCAACCCGATTTCTCTGCCCTATTCCGAAAGGACAGAATTGCAGCGCTCCATTATCGAGTCCGCCCTGGTGCATGTGCTGTCCACGACGTTCAGTTTCTGTCCAGCTACCTACATGATGCTCGTTTTCACTCGCACTCCATCACCCGACGCGGGAAGAAGGTCATAATCATGCTGGAACGTGATTGCTGGGAATTTGGCCACAAACACGGAGTCGGCAATAATGAGCTTCATATTGCGAAATGCAGGCTGACAGTGGGGCCTGTCTCAGCGCTTCTCTGGGAAACATCACTCCCTGCTGATCCGAACCGTGAGCTTTGGATCGAAAGCATTTATCTTGGCGCGACTCATTGGGAGAGTGCCCTTGAGGCGAGCCAATTAGTTCTCACGGCACCGGGCAGCGGTTGGAAGCTCACACTCGCTTTGTCAGATGGATTTGGTGACATCCGGCTGGATGATCTCGAAAAGCCTCACCTCTATTCGGAAGTAAACCTCTGACCACCCGCCCAACGCCGCCACCCCCAGCCCGCAAGGCTGACCGCCAGCGCCACCGTCAGCGCGAGCACCAGCGCCTGCTCCGCGCCGATCGCTACCCCCAGCCCGACGTAAGGTCCGACGAGCAGCGCCGCCTTCACCGGCGTCAGCCAGAACGCCCCCGCCGCCACCAACAGTAATCCGCGTGACACCGCCCGCCCAGTGTCGCCACCGTTTGGTGCGTGTTCGCTGTCAGCGGCAAACGCCCGCTCCAGCCACAATCGCGCCGGCAACAGCAGCAGCACGGCGCGATAGGGGTAATTGGTGTTCGCCAGCCAGCAGGCGCACCACGCCGCCCCGCCCGCGACAAACGACGCCGCCGTCGCGCCCGTCGCCGGCACGAGCGACCACAGCGCGCGCACCCGCCGGCCGAAAAACCACGCCGCGCCGGCGAGCACCGCGCCAAACCCCACCCATTGCACGCCCGCCGCCATCGTGCGCCCCGCCGCCGGCACCCGTGCCGGCCACTCCGCCATCCCGCGCAGCACGCCGAGGCCGTAGGCAAAGATCGTGTCGGGCTGCGGCTGGTGCCGCGCCGCCCGCGCAAAATCCGCACGCCAAAGGAAAAACACCGCCGCGCAGCCCGCGCC
>CAIPZZ010000158.1 GCA_903869665.1 uncultured Opitutia bacterium
AGCGTGTTGTAACCGGGAAAGGGGATCGTCCCGACACGCAAGGGTGGCGGCGGGGAGGAACCGCAGGCGGCCAGCAGTAGGACGAAGGCAGCAGCGAGGCAGAGTCGGGGAAGACGGCTGGGGTCGGTCCGGTTCACGGGGAGAAAACTATTCGGGGGAAAGAAAGTTAGCGACAGAATAAAGGGGGCTCGGGGACCAAGGCCGGCGGCGCACGCATGACACAAATGCGCTCTGGGCGGCGCGCCGCGAATGCCCGAGTCCGCTAATAGTGAGATCTCGGGCGGTTCTTTATTCCTGAGCAGGCGGCGGCGCGGCCGGCGCGTGAGAGGCGTGGAAAAACTTCGGGGTCGGCGATCATTCGAGCCAGACGCGCACCGTCTTGCCGCCGTCGACGAGCGCGAAGAGTTCGCCCGGTGGGTAGCCCTGCAGGCGGGAGCCGGCCGCGATCGCTGCGAGGTTGATGCCGTGCGCCGCCAGGCGCCCACGCAGGTCGAGGGGCACGAGGTCCGGCAGGTTGTCGGTCGCACCGGCGCCAAAGGTGAGCGCGACTTTCGTGGTGCCGTGATCGACGACGCGGATGCGGAGGGTCTGGGAGCGCATGGGAACGGCGGAATCGAGGATTTCCGGTTTTGGGTTTTCGATTTCTCCTGGCGTGGCTGCCGTTGGGTTTAAACGGGCTGCCTCGCGCCAGTTGACCGGGGCCTCGAGGATCTTGAGGTAGTGGAGCAGACCCTGAAAGGCGCGCAGGATGAAGATCATCTCCGGCGGGCCGGCGGTGCGGAACGCCATGCGGTCGTCGCCGAGCGCCGCGCCGAGGCGCGCGCCGAGTTGCCAGCCGGCGGCGTCGAATGGGCCGGGGGCCGTGAACGGGGCCATGAGGGCGGCGCCGACGGCGGGGAGTTTGGGCTGCAGCGCGACGAGCACGGCGGGATCGAAGCCCATTTGGGCGAAGCGGGCGCGAATGCTGGCGGCGTCCGGCGTGCCGGTGAGGGCATCGTCCACCAGCCCGCGCATCCCGGCTTGGATGGCGGGCGGCACGTGTTTCACGCAGCCGAAATCGAGGAGGCCGACCGTGGGCCGGCCGTTGACGTGGAGGAACCGGTAGTTTCCCGGGTGCGGGTCCGCATGGAGCAGACCCCACTCGAAGGCGCCCTGGCAGAAGACCTCGACGAGGCTGGCGGAGAGCGCCGCCCGGGCGGACACCGGCCAGAGCCGCGCGGCGGCGAGCGGCTCACCGTCGAGCCAGGTGGTCGTGAGAATGGCCTCGCCGCTCAATTCCGCCACGACCTCGGGCAGGGTGATGGGGGCGGCCAGGGAGCGCGCCCGTGCGCCGAAACGGACCACGGACGCCGCTTCGGTGCGGTAGTCGAGTTCGCGGCGCAGTGATTCGCCGATCTCGGCGCGGTAGGCCTTGAGGTCAAAACCGCGGCGCAGGTCGCCGACCGGAGCGGTGAGCCAGCCGAGGGCGCGCAGGTCGTAGGCGATCGTGGCGGCAATGCCGGGGTGCTGGATCTTGACCGCGACGTCGCGGCCGTCGCGGAGCGTCGCGCGGTGAACCTGACCGATCGAGGCGGCGATGCCGCGCGGCGCGAAGGTGGCAAAGAGCTCCGCGACCGGGGAGCCGAGCTGGCGTTCGACCTCGGCCCGCGCGGCGGCGGCGGAGAGCGACGGCTCGTTTTCGGTCAGCTTGGTGAAGACCGGGTCCGACGACTCGATTTCGCTGAAGGCGAGGAGCTGGCCGATCTTCTGCGGCAGCCCGTGGAGCAGGCCGAGCCGGTCGACCAGCCGGCGGCGGGCCTCGTCGCGCTTCGGTCCGGGTTGACGGGCGCGCACCGCCGCCAGGTCGCGCGCCAGCAGGCCGAGCTGGGCGGTGCGCTGGAGGGTGGCGTTCATCGGCGGAGGCGCGTGGTGGGAGTAGTCCCGGAGGATTTACCGGCGAATGGCGCGAACGCGCCCCGGGCGGCGCGGCACCCATTCCGGAACAGACCGAGCGGGCATGGGTTCGTGGGGTTTCATTCGTGCGCGGTGGGCCGTCGCGGCATTCGTGCCATTCGCGGGGGAAAATCCGGAGGGTTCACCCGGCTCCGCGGGCCCAGCGGCGCAGGCCGCGTGCATGGCCGGTGAGCAGGCGCTGCAGGGTGTGTTCGAGGACGCGCTCAGCGGCGGTGGGGTCGAGTGCGAAGGCCTGGGCGACCTGCCGGCTGAGCGTCTGGGTTTCGAGAAAAAGTTGCTTCAGCAGGCCCTCCAGCGGCCGGCGGGCGCACCAGTCTTCCCAGGCGGCGATTTCCCCGGCGACGATGGCGTCGACGGCCGGCACGGCGGCGCGACGGGCGGCGAGGGCGGTTTCCTGCCGGTCGCGGATGGAGTCGATGTTCAGTACTTCAAACGCGGAGCCGGGTGCGATGTTCCGCGGCACACCCGCGTCGATGCAGAGGAGCGGACCGGGGGCGGGCAAGGCGTCGAGCAGGGCGCGGGTGAGCACGGGCTCCCGGCTGGCCGTGGCGGCGATGACAAAGTCGGCCGCGGCCAGCGCGGCGGGCAGGTTTTCCCAGTCCACAACCCGGCCGCCACAATCCCGCGCGAGGGTCTCGGCGCGGTCCCGCGTGCGGTTGACCAGCGTGAGCGTGCGGTGGGCGCCCTTCGCGGTGTGGCGGGCGATGTCGCGGGCGATGTCGCCGGCGCCGAGCAGCAGGACGCGCGGCGTGCGGCCGGCGGCGCGCAGGGGAATCTC
>CAIPZZ010000159.1 GCA_903869665.1 uncultured Opitutia bacterium
CACCGTCATCCTCAGCGCGCAACTCGCCCGGTCGCTCGGCGCGCGCCTCGGCGACAAGGTTGAGATCTCCTCGCCGCTCCTCATCGAGAAGCTCAAGCGCGACGAGGTTTTCCTCCCCCGCGAGCTCACGGTCGCCGGCATCTTCGCGGTCGGCCACCAGCAGCTCGACAGCAGCACGGCGCTGGTGACGTTACGCCGGATGCAGGACCTCTACGGCCTCGGCAAGGCCGTCCACGGCTTCAACGTTCGTCTCGCGCCCGGCGCCGACCCCGACGAACTGGCCGCGCGCATCAGCGCCGCGCTGCCCGCCGCCGCCAACGCGCGCGCCGTGGCGTGGATGGACTCGTTCTCCGACTTTCTCTGGGTGCTCCAGCTCGAGAAAAACATGATTTTTTTCCTGCTGCTCTTCATTGTGATCGTGGCCGCGTTCTCCGTCGCCAGCTCGCTGCTCATCGCGGTGGTGCGGAAGACGCGCGAGATCGGCCTGCTCGGCGCGCTCGGCGGCCGGCCGCGCGACGTGGCGGCGTGCTTCTGCGCGCAAGGGTTTTTCATCGGCTGCGCCGGCACCGTGCTCGGGCTGGTGGCCGGCCTGGGGCTGCTTGAGGTGCGGAACAACATCGTCGGCCTGCTCACGCGGCTCACCCAGCGCGAGGCCGTGCTGGAGCGGTTCTACATGTTCAGCCAGCTGCCCAAACACACCGCCGCCGGCGACGTGGCGCAAATCGTGGTGTTTACAATCGTCATCTCGACGCTTGCCGGCCTGCTTCCCGCCTGGCGCGCCGCGAAACTCAAGCCCGTGGAGGCGCTGCGCCATGAGTGAGGCAATTTTCCACGCCAGCGGCCTCTGCAAATCCTACCCGAGCGGCGACCGCCGCATCGATGTGCTGCGCGGGGCGGACCTCGCCGTCGCAGCGGGTGAGAGCGTCTCCATCCGGGGCGAGTCCGGCTGCGGCAAGTCCACCCTGCTCCACCTCCTCGCGGGTCTCGACGCGCCCGACTCCGGCACCGTGGCGTGGGAGGGGCGGCCGACGCTCACCCCGGAACGGCGCGCGGCCTTTCTGGGGATGGTTTTCCAATCGTTCTACCTCATCCCCGAGCTCGACGCGCTGGAAAACGTGCTTATGGCCGCCCGCATCCTGCGTCCGCCCGGCGCAACGGAGCGCGCACGCGCGAAAGAACTGCTCGCGCGCGTGGGCCTCGCGGAGCGCGCCCGCCACCTACCCACGCAGCTCTCCGGGGGCGAGCGCCAGCGCGCCGCCATCGCCCGCGCGCTGATGAACTCTCCCCGCCTGCTGCTCGCCGACGAGCCGACCGGCAACCTCGACGAGCGCACCGGCGACGCCGTCGTCGAGCTTCTCCTCTCCCTCTGCCGTGAGACCGGCACCGCCCTCGTGCTCGTCACGCATAACGCCGCGCACGCACAAAAAACAAATCGCCAACTCTTCCTCCAGGAGGGAAAACTTTCCCATGGCCAAACCTAAAATCCGCTGCGGCGTGGCCGGCGTCGGCTCACTCGGCCAGCATCATGCGCGCATCTACGCCGCGCTGCCCGGTGCGGAGCTGGCCGGCATCTACGAGACGAGCGACGCGCGCGCAGCGGAGATCTGCGCGAAGTTCAACTGCCGTCGCTTTGCTACGCTCGACGAGCTCGGTGCCAACTGCGACGCCGTGAGCGTGGTGGTGCCGACCGACCGCCACGCCGAAGTCGCGCTGCCGCTGCTCGCGCGCGGGTGCCATCTGCTGATCGAGAAGCCGCTCTGCGCCTCGCTCGCCGAGGCCGAGCAGGTGCTCGCAGCGGCGCGGGCGAAAAACTGCCTCGTGCAGGTCGGACACATCGAGCATTTCAACCCGGTCATGGCATTCTTGGAAAAGCATGCCGACGACCCCCGCTACATCACCGCCGAGCGGCTTGCGCCCTACCAGCCGCGCGGCACGGAGGTCGGGGTCGTGCTCGATCTGATGATCCACGACATCGGCATCGTGCTGGCGCTCGTGAAATCACCCATTGCCAAAATTGACAGCGTGGGCGTGACGGTGCTCTCGAAAAGCGAGGACATCGCCAACGCGCGCCTCCAGTTCCAGAACAGCTGTGTGGCCAACCTGAGCGCCAGCCGGATGAGCACCAAGAAGCAGCGAGAGATCCGCATCTTCCAGGGCGACGCCTACCTCTCGCTCGATTTCATGAACCAGAAGGGCCATCTGGTGAAGAAAAGCGACATCATCGCCTACGGCCTGAAAATGAAGGTCGGCCTCGTGAAAGCCGGCGACCTGTCGGCGATCCCCGTGCGCGACATCCCCATTGAAAAGGGCGAACCGCTGGCTCTGGAGCTAGCGCATTTTGTCGAGAGCGTGCGTGAGGCCCGACAGCCGAAGGTCGGCGCCGCGCTCGGCAAGAGCGCGCTAGAGGTGGCGCTCACGATTACGGAGCAGATCCGGGCGGCGCAGAAATAACAGACGATACGACCACATGGAAACTGCGGACGGCTCATTTTATTTGACCCGCCTGACCATCCGAAAGGCGGTGGTCTTGCTCATGGCCGTGGCCGTCCAAGGCTGGTTTATCAAGTCTGAGGTGTTGCCACGTATTTTGGGGACAACCCCTCACAACGCGCTGGCTGTTAGGTCAATCATGGCGGCCAATCTGCTCTGGCCGGTTGGATGGACGGTTATGCTGCTAGTTGATGGCGAAGAGGGCAGAGTCTTTCGGAGTTCGCGGCGAGTAACTTTCATTTTGATCGGCTTGGTCATGATTTTATCAGCCACGCTCAGCGGCTACGCTCTCACGGAGCTTAACCGATGATCCATATCCCATGAGCACAAGGTCTGGATCACAGCTTTTTCTCCCACCGCCATCGGGCGGACGGGTGGACTTGCTCGTCGTCGCCGGCGAGCACTCGGGCGACGAGCACGCGGCGCGCATGGTGCGCGAGCTGCGCGCGAAACAGTCTGGCCTTGCCGTCGCCGCGCTTGGCGGGCCGCGGCTCGCGGCGGCTGGGGCGCAACTGCTGCGCGACCTCACGGCGACCTCGGCCATCGGGCCGGGCGAAGTATTGCGGAAGGTTTTCTTTTTCCGCGCGCTCATCGCCGAGGTGGTGCGCTGGGTCGGCGAACACCGGCCGCGCGCGGTCTGTTTCGTTGACTCATCGGGGCTGAACCTGCGGATCGCGGCAGCGCTGTGCGCGCGCGGGCTGGCGGCGCGGACGGGCGGGCCGACCAAATTGCTCTACTACATCAGTCCGCAGGTCTGGGCGTCGCGGGCGGAGCGGCGTTTCGGGCTGGCGCGACACCTTGACGGGCTGGCGGTCATTTTTCCTGTCGAGCCGGCGGTCTATGCCGACACCGCGCTGCCGGTGGAGTTCGTTGGGCATCCGTTCGCGGCGGCCGACTACGCGCCGCCAGTGCGCTTCGCAGAGGACGGGCCGGTGCTGCTGCTGCCAGGGAGCCGGGCTGGCGCGGTGCGGCGGATTTTTCCGGCGCTGCTGGCGGGGTTTGAGGAGTTCGCGCACGGGCGGGCAGACGCGCGGGCGGTGGTGCTTTTCCCAAGCGATGAGATCCGCGCGGTTCTGGAGGATGTCTTGTCCCGCTTCTCCCGAAGCGGGCTACAAAACTCTGGTAGCCCGCCTCGGGAGAGGCGGGACATCGAGCTGAGAAAGACCGGTGGGGCCAGCGGCCCCGCCCTACCTCAAGCCGCCTCCGCCGTGCTCACATCGAGCGGCACGATGTCGCTGCACTGCGCGCTCGCGGGCATCCCCGGCGCGGTGACGTATCGCGCCGACCCGCTGTTCTACTTGCTCGGCCGAATGTTGGTGAAGGTCAAGTTCATCGGCATCGCCAACCTGCTCCTCGGCGAGGCAATGTATCCCGAGCTGATCCAAGGAGCGGCAACCCCCGCCGCCCTAGCCGCCGAGTTGAGCGCGTGTGTGGGCGAACCGACGCGACGCACACGCACGGCTGAGCAGGCGGCACGGCTGCGGGCACTGCTCGCGCAGCCGGCCAAAGGCACGGCCGCAGACTGGCTCGCACGTGAGTTAGCGAAGTGAGCTCAGCAGCCCCGCCATTTTCCCATGAAAACCACCACCATCCTGCTCGCCCTGCTCGTTTCCCCCGTCCTCGCCCTGGCTGCCGCCCCACCCGGAGCTGCCGCCGATCCTAACCTGAAGGCCTTTCCGCCCGCCGAAGCTGGTATGACCCGCTTCGTCATCAACCTAACCGCGCAGCCCGATGAGGCCGCGTTCAAGGTTGAGCTTGTCGTCGGCCAGATGGTGAAAACCGACGCCGCCAATCGCTACTTCTTCGGGGGCACACTGGAAACCGAGACGATTCAAGGCTGGGGTTTCGACCGCTACATCCTCCGCCGGCTTGGCCCGATGGCCGGCACCCTCATGGCTGTTGATCCCAACGCTCCAAAGCTGGACCGTTTCATCACGCTCGGCGGCGAGCCACAGCTGCTCCGTTACAACAGCCGCCTGCCGCTGGTGGTTTATGTGCCGGCGGGTGTCGAAGTGCGCTACCGTGTGTGGAAGGCCGACCCCGACGCAAAACCCGCCTCTCAAGGCTGAACGGGCGGAGCCGCCCATTCGCATGTCCCGATGCCACCACGGCAGACGTGGGTCACGGGCGGCAGCACTCACGCGCTGTCTGAAGCCGGAACCGCGGGACGCCAGTCGAGCAGCTCGAGCTGGATCAGTTTCCGGCCACCGTAAAAATTCCACTTCAATTCGACGGCGAAATCCAGAGGCACACCGGCGGGTGGCAGTTTCGCAGTCAGACCCCAGGCGACACCGTGGTGCCGCCAGCCGCGACCGTCCTCGAAGGCGAATCGGAAATGCCGCTCCTTGAAAATCTCGGGCGGACGGCGCAGCACGACACCACGCAGGCCGAAAACCGGCTCCGGGTTGGCCTGGCCGAAGGGGTGCAGCGCGTCGAGTTCGGCCATCAGCGCCTCGCCAATGTCCTCCGGAGTAAGCCATACGGCGAGCTCGAGACGCGGCTCGGTAGGGCCGGCACCGGTGGCAGCACGCACGGCGGCGGCAAATTGCGCGCGAAATGTTTCCACATGCTCGCGCGCGAGCGCCACGCCCACGGCCATTGGATGCCCGCCCCAGCTTCCGAGCGGGCCGGGGCAGG
>CAIPZZ010000160.1 GCA_903869665.1 uncultured Opitutia bacterium
ACTGGAGGTGGGCGCGGGGCCGGGTGTGTTCACCGCCCATCTAGCCGGCTGGCCCGGCGGGGTCACGGCGACGGACCGCTCGCCAGAGATGGTCGCCGCCGGCCGCGCCGCCGCGCCGTGGGCGGACTGGCGCGTGATGGCGGCGGAAACCCCTCTGCCGGGTCCGTGGGACTGGATTTTCACGAGCGCGATGCTCCAGTGGGCGGTGGCGCCGGCGGAAGTGTTGGCGTCGTGGCGCGCGCAGCTCACGCCGGGCGGACGCGTGCTGGCGGGGGTGTTGGCCGCAGGCAGCCTGCCCGAGTGGCGCGCGGTGGCGGGCGAGGATGGCCCGGTGCGTTGGCGGACCCCCGACGAGTGGCGGGCGGCGCTGGCGGATGCCGGGCTGCGGCTGCGGCGCGACGAGGCGGCGGAGCGGCCGTTCACGCACGCGACGGCGCGCGAGTTTTTGCGGAGCCTGCACGGCGTCGGCGCGGCACCCGCGCGGCGGCTGGGCGCGGGCGCGCTCCGGCGGATCCTGTGCGACTACGAAGCCCGGTTCCCCGCGCCGCGCGGCGGCGTGCGGGCGACTTGGGTGTTTTACCGCTTCGAAGCGGCACGGGATTGAGCGTGCGAACGCTGTTCGGCCAGTCCGCTATGCGTGCTGGGGCTGGGGTGAAAACACGCTCGACAGCGTCCGGTGGGACGGATTGTTTTTTAAAAAATTACTTATCCCCGCTTTGCCGTCATTTCGCCTTACCGGCAAAAGCTCAACTCACTTGAGGCGAATAAATATTTTTGGGCAAAAGACTACATGTCGAAACCTAGCCTTAAGTTGATGGCGGATTACCAGTGCTGGCCGCTTTGGCATCACGGGGGACGCGAAGTCGGCGACATTGACCCTGCTGAGATTGGCGTCAGCGAAGCCCTCGCGGCGAAGCTGGAGCGCTGGGCAACCACGTTCGATTCACACATGAATTGGAGTGATCCCGCCTCGACGAAGTGGACGAAAGAAGAAGAGAAGCAGTTCGATGACGAAGGTCGTCGCTTGTCTCGTGATCTTGCCGCAGAAATCGGCGAGCGATATTCGATCGTTTATTCGAGCCGTTGCATTCCTGTCGAAGTGCTATGAAAAAGACAGAGCCAAACCAACCGCTACAGCCAACGGCCCTGCTGGGCCGTGGCTGATCTTGAACGTTGGGCGAACAAAGAGCTGCGCTCCCCTCCGTGACCAAACCGAGTTCCATGACATCAACATTCTACGCACTGCAACCGCGCTGGCTGGGCAGCGACCGGTATTTTAAGATTTATGTCACCGAGCAGGAACTGCGGGGCGGGCTGATCGGCGGTCAGTTTTACGACGAGGACGCCGCCTATCGCATGGTGCAAAGCGCCCAGATTTTCGCGCCGTTGGTGCAGCGTTGGGCCGACCGAAGTCTCCGGCAGCTTCGGCAGCGCGAGCTGGAGTATGACCAGATGGATCTTGCCTCCGCTGAATTTTTGCAGCGCGACCGCCGGAATTTCCGGTTGGCGAAGGCGGATATCGTAGAGGTGCGCGCGGATCGGAAGAAACGGGTGTGGACCGGCCATAGCGACATCGCCGGCACTCTCCGCTTGCGGCTGCGCGATGGTTCCAAGCGCGAGTGGATCATCGTGGGAGAGCAGAACCTTGAGGGCATCGTCTCCCAGCTGGGTCCGGCCGGCCTCCAAGTCGTCCTACCCCCCGTGCCGGCCGCTCCGCTCCCGGCCACTCCGCCGGCCACGCCGCCCCACCCCACACCGGGTGACGACGTGCTGGCGGAAATGCTCGCCACCCCGCCACCGCGCAAAGTGCCACCCGGCTTGCTGCGCGCGGCCCGCCGGCAGGACGCCTCCTTTGGCCTCATCTTGGTCGGGCTCATCCACACCGTCATGGCCTTCGGGTTCGTGGGTTACCTGGCCTATCAGGGAATGTTTCACGACTGGGAGCTGAACGGCGGACAGGCCGCGCACGCCGCCGGCCGGGTGGACGCCGTGCATAAAACCGACCGGCCCGACCGGGGTGGGGGCGTCATCTACTCCTATGATTTCACCTTCCGCCCCCCCGGTGGGGCGGAGCGGCAGGGACGCGCCTTCACCACCGGCGAGCGCTGGACGGTGGGTGCCAGCGTTGACATCGAGTATCTGGCTACCGCGCCCGCCGTGGCCCGGATTGCCGGCAGCCGGACCACCCGAGTCGGGTTCCGGGGCCAGGATATGGCGCTAAATTTGGCGCTGCCGCCGCTGGGCCTGCTGATCCTGGCCTACGGTCTGTGGGGCCGGCGGCGCGTGCGCTGGCTGCTCGAAAGCGGCACGCTCGGCGAGGCGGTGGTGGAGGCGGTCAAGCCGTTGCCGCAAAAATTCCGCGGCCACAGGCTGCACAAGATAACCCTGCGGCGCATCGGCGCGGGTGCGCCGCCCATCGTCACCCAGCGGTATCAGCCGAAAGCGGTGGCGTTCTACCAGGCGCGACTGGCCTCGAAGCAGCCCGTGTTCATGCTGTTTGACCCCGCCCAGCCCAAACGCGCCCTCTTTCCCGAAGCCTTGGTCTGAGCAACGTCAGATTGAGGGCAGGGTCGCCCACGCGCTCCATCGTCTCCACGCTCAGTCCGCTGCGCGCTCCCCATAACTCACGACACGTCAGGCACACCCCCCTCTCCCGTTGCCCACTATGTGCGGACAATATTTCGGGGCGCTTGAGTTAGGCCACGGTCTCTGACTCAACAAATCGATACTCCACCGGTGACAAAAAATCCGATGAGTGCGGGCACGTCCAGAGCGTATGACCAAGCCGTAGCCAAGACAGCGGTGCGCCAGTTTTTGCGTGTCTGTTGAAACTGTCGGTCGTAGAAAAGCCATAGCAAGAACCACCACTCGGCGAGCCGAACCGGAATCAAACCGCCCAAGTAGCCGATGCTACCAGCCTCTGCTGCACCGGGCATAAGCCTCCACAAACTGAAATAAGCTGCGCCTACGGCCATCCCGATGAGAGTCCGCACGCCACCTACTGTAAATACACTGCGGTCAGTGCGCTCGTATCTACGTGAGATGAACCGGGCAGCGAGCGAGTAGCCTACGAACTTCACGGCGCAGAAGCCGATGTAGCCGATGACTGGATTGCTAACTCCTGCGGGCATGGGGTGTGATGTCGCCTAACGACCCAAGCTCAGCGACCCGGCACTCGGGACGCGTGGGTTGCAAACCACGACGTCATGCCGGGTTCGCTGCGCGTATGGTTAGGCATCATGGTCAATCTGGAATCTCTGATGTGTCCTCGTAAAACTCTCCATCGTCTCCCTGCACTCGTGCGCCAAGCGCCTGTGCAATCAGAAGCATCTTCCTGACTATCGCCTTGTCAGGATTCTTGGTGGAGATGTTCCCGGCGAACCAATCAAACCAAGGGTCTGAATACTTCGACTCGCCGCTCCACTGGACAAAATACTCTCCGTTGTCTGGGAATGGTCGAAGCTCAGGGTCGCTCTGAACGTAACGCATCCACTCGTCGGCTGTAATCTCATGGCCTTCGTTGGAAGCGTGAAACTCTGCTCGTGTGATGTGTAGTTCGTAGCCCATAGCGTGATGCCGCCTAACTTGATATTGAGCGACACGGGGTGTGGCGGTTCATGTCGCCTAACATGGAAATCACCGGAGGACTGGCAAGGGAATCTTCCTGCCTCACGCCCGGGCCAACGCACCCCGTAATGCGCCCGCTCCCGGCGGCGCGGGATTGAGCGTGCGAACGCTGTCTCGGCCAGTCCGCTGCTCGGGCCGGAAACTCAGCCTTACGGCAGTGTGGCGCGCATCTCCTCCAGCTTGAGCTTGATGACGCGGGAGGCCTCCACCTGGTTCGCGTCCTTGGTGTTGTTGATGAGGTTTTCCAGTCGGGTGATGGTCCGGTCCAGGGTCGAGCCGAGCTTGGCAACGCCCTGCGCGGCGGTCTCCGCCGGGGCTCCGTCGGCGAGGGCGGTCTGCAACTGCGCTGCCGCGGTCTGCACGGCGTTGAGGTCGTTTTTCAGGCCGGTGCGGCCGGCGAAATAGGCGTTGGAGTATTGCTCCTGCAGGGTGCTCACGAGTTCGTGGGTGGTGGCGGCGGTGGCGAGCACCGGCGCGGCCGCCGGGGCAGGGTAGGGGGCTGCAGCGGAAGCGCGGCCACTGGCGAGCGTGGCATCTTCAAATGGGTCCGGCGGCTCGACCGCTGGTGTCGAACGCTGGGCATAGGACGCACGCGCCGGCTGAGCCAAGGCCGCCGCCGGCTTCGGCGGGGCCGCCACGGCGGGTGCAGCTCCGGCGTCAAAGCGCAGCACCGCCCAACCGGTGATAGCGGAGGACACCGTGGAGCAGACCAACGCCAGCAAGAGCGCGCCGCCGAGGGAAATCCCGGAGCGCGGGGGTGGAGACTTTCGCACAGGCGTGGGCATGGGGGGATAGGGATCGGCGAAAATGATGCGCGTGCGCGCCCCGGCAAGGCAAGCGTGCCCTCGCCCCGCAGGTTCAAAATGGGAGGTCGCTTCCCGGAGATCGCCGTGAGCGGTGAAATTTCGGCTCCGACGGTGGGCGGGATGGGGCAGGACTTTCAACCGAGTTAAACCCCATCGCGGCGATGCGCTCCGAATGGCACCTTCGACCTTCGACCTTTGACCTTCCGACTTTCAGACCTCCCGGCTATTGCTCCGCGCCTACCCGGCTCTGCGCCACGGCGTTAAAAATCCGCCTCTCTCCGCCCGCCTGCGCAAGTTGGGGATTGTCGCGCGCCCTCCGGCCCGCATGGTGCTTGAAACGCTTTTGCATGGCCGCCCCCGCACCCGTCACCTTCGAATCCTTCGCCGCGACGCTCGGCGACCTCGTCGCCCGCTTTGACCGCCAGCACCCGCAGTTCACCTCGCCGGATTACAACGAGGCCACGTTGCGCGCCGATTTTCTCGACCCGTTTTTTCGCGCCCTCGGCTGGGATGTGGGCAACACCAAGGGCCTCATGAGCCGTGGCAGCAGCACCGGTGATGACGAAGTCTTTATTTTAAGCGCGGATAATCATCTCGTGGAAAAATCCATGCTTCGGACGCCGGTTTTCGCCACAGATTTCGGCCGCTATCGTTTTGAGCCTTCCCAAGAATGGAGGATCATTTTTCCCTATGTGGACGACGACGGAGACTTTCGGCTTTTGAAACAGACCGAGTTGAAAAAAGATTTCCCGAAGGCGTTCGATTATCTCAGCCCGCTCCACTTTGAATCCCACCTGAACTAAATTAACCTTTCCTCACGGTCTGAGGAATCGGGGTAAGCCCAACTCAAGCCTTGCCACGTGGCCTCGGTTTACTAGTTAGGCAACGTGCTCCACCCCTCCACCAAGTTGGTCAAAACCGCTTAACCCATGCTTCATCGCTTTCCCCGAACGGATTTTCCACCACGCAGTTTGCGACGCGCTTGCGCCGCGCTGGCCTGCTGCTGCGCCGCGATGGGCATTTCAGCGACGAGGGTGCAGGCAGAGGAGGTGCCGCTGAAGGAAGAGAGCGTCCTGAACCGTCCCGTGTATCTGCTCTCCAACGACAAGCTGGAGGTCGCCATTATCAAACAGGGGGGCGCGATGTTGCGCGTCCTCCTCCAGGGTGATGCCGGAGGTCTGAGTCCGTTTGGCAATCCCGAGCTGGTTCCTGCGGTGCCCGCTAACCGCAAGCTGCAGGGCAGCATGGTGGGGCATTTCGTGGCGGTGGACGGCTTCGGCTCGCCCAGCCAGCCGGAGCGCGCCGCGGGCATTGCGATGCACGGCGAGGCCTACCTGGCCCCATGGAAGCTGGTTTCTGCGGAGAAGCAGGGTGCCACCGCCACGACGAAGTTCACGGTTGATTTGCCCCTGTTGCAGGAGACCTTCACACGGCAATTCCGCATGGTGGATGGGGAGAACGTGGTTTACGTGAGCAGCGAGCTCCAGAGCAACGTGGCTTTCGACCGGACCGCGAACTGGGGCGAGCACCCGTTTCTTTATCCGCCGTTTCTCGAACCGGAGAAGACCGTGGTGGATATGTCCGGCACACGCGCCAAGACCCGCACCGGCGGGCAGCGCCTGCCCCTCGAGCAGGGTAAAGAGTTCACCTGGCCCATGATTACCGGCACGGATGGCAAAACGTATGACATGCGGATTCAGCCCGCCGGCGCCAACTGGAACGGCCACACCACGACGCTGATGGACTCCTCGAAACCGGTCGCGTGGGTCACGATTCTGAATACCGCCAAGAACTACCTGCTGGGATACGTGTTCAAGCACCAGGAGTATCCGTGGGTGCAAAACTACATGGCTTACAACACCAACGGGTGGAGTGGGCGCGGGATCGAGTTTGCCACTCAGCCGTTTGACCTGCCGCACCGCGAGATGGTGGAGCTCGGCAAGATGTTCGACACCTCGGTCTATCGCTGGCTGCCCGCCAAAGGAAAGATCGCATCCAGCTTCCTGATGTTCTGGGTGAAGAGCCCGGAAGGGATGACCCACGTGGACGACGTCCGGCTGGAAAACGGCAAGCTGACCATCGAAGACCGGACGACGAACAAGACGATTACGCTGACGGCCTCACTGCCGTTGTAAGCGGCTCAAACCTCTGCGACGTGTCGCCGTTTGGCGCGCTCGGATATTAAGAGTTAAAACCTGACCCCTTATGAATGCCTATCAGCCGAAAGCGGTGGCGTTCTACCAGGCGCGACTGGCCTCGAAGCAGCCCGTGTTCATGCTCTTTGACCCCGCCCAGCCCAAACGCGCCCTCTTTCCCGAAGCCTTGGTCTGAGCAACGTCAGATGAGGGCAGTGTGGCTACAAGCTCCATCGCCTCCACTTTCAGTCCCCTGCGCGCTCCCCACAACACGCAACACGTCAGGCTCACTCCCTTCTCCCGTTGCCCGCTATCTACGGGCAATGTGTCGAGGCACTACAGTTAGGCGGCGTGTGTGACCAAGCTCTCTGTTTCATAGTGAAATCGTGCCTCATCGGTGCGGCGGCCATTGATTTTGGTGTTATGAAATTCAAGCGCGGCGCGCAGGTTCCGATGCATGACCCCAAGCAGTTGGAAAAAATCGCCGAGGTGGGCAGCTTTCCGAGGAACTCCACCGCATAGATGCTGCCGCTCGCGCATTGAGCGGGCGGCGCCGGGTCGAGCGGACGCAGTGGCTCACGCGCGCAGCGCTTTGAATGCCGCGAGCGCTTCGGCGCGGGCGGTGGCGTGATCCACGACCGGGCGCGGATAAGTTTCGCCGAGCCGGACGCCGGCCCGCGCGAGCACATCGGCGGGGGCGGCCCACGGCTGGTGAATCCAACGCGCGGGGAGCGTGGCGAGCTCGGGCACCCAGCGGCGGACGTAGTCGCCGGCGGGGTCAAATCTTTCACCCTGCAGGACGGGCGCGAAGATGCGAAAATACGGCGCGGCGTCGGCCCCGCAGCCGGCGCTCCATTGCCAGCCGAGGGTGTTGCTGGCGAGGTCAGCGTCCACCAGGGTGTCCCAAAACCACGCGGCGCCGTGAGTCCACGACAGGCGCAGGTGTTTCACGAGAAAGGAAGCGGCGACCATGCGGACGCGGTTGTGCATCCACCCGGTGCGCCAGAGCTGCCTCATGCCGGCGTCAACGATAGGGTAGCCGGTCAGGCCGCGTTGCCAGGCGCGGAGCCGCGTGCCGTCGGCATCGTCGGCCCAGCGGAAGCGCGCGAAATCTGCGCGCAGCGGCGATTCCGGGGTGGCGGGAAAATGCCAGAGCAAGTGGTGCGCGAACTCGCGCCAGCCGATCTCGCCGAGAAATTTCTGCACGCCGGCGCTGGAGGGAAACACGCCGGTGTCGCGCGCGAGGGCGCGGGCGGCGGCCCAAATCTGGCGCGGGCCGATCTCGCCAAAGTGCAGGTGGGGCGAGAGCTGCGAGGTGCCGTCGGTCGCGGGCAGGTCGCGTTGCGCGCCGTAGGCATCGGCGGCGTGGGCGAGAAAGGTTTTCAGCCGCGCGCGGGCACCGTCCTCGCCCGGTGTCCACGCGGCGCCAAAGCCGTCGGCCCAGCCGAGGCGCGGCAGCAAACCAAACTCAGCGAGATCGAGCGACGCGGGCCGGCGCGCGGGCGCGGGAAACGGCCCGGCGGGCAGCGCGACGGGAGCGGGGAACTCCTGCGTGAGGCAGTGCCGCCAGAAAGGCGTGAAGACCTGAAACGGGCCGCCCTGGCGGTTGGCGATGGTGTGCGGCTCGAACAGCAGCGCGGCGTTGAAACTGCGCGCCTCGATGCCGTCGGCGGTGAGCGCGGCTTTCAGGGTCTGGTCGCGGGCCACGGCGGCCGGTTCGTAACGGCGGTTCCAGTGAATGGCGTTGGCGCCCGTGGCTGCGAGCAAGTCGCGGAGCACGGTGGCGCTGTCGCCACGCGCGAGCACGAGCTGCGAGCCCCGCGCGCGCAGGCTGGTGTCGAGCGCGGCCAGCGAATGGTGCAGCCACCAGCGCGTCGCGCCGCCCGCCGGCCAGCGGCCTTCGCCCGCGTCGTCGAGAATGAAGACGGGGATGACCGCTCCGCCGCGCTCGAGGGCGGCGGTGAGGGCGGGGTGGTCGCGCAGACGCAGATCTTGGCGAAACCAGACGATGACAGGCGGCAGAGCCATGCCGACGAGCAAGCGCGGTGGCGGCGCGATTGCAAACCCGGCGGACGGGCGGTGGGGTCTCAGTTTGCCTTGTCATCGCGAGCCCGGCCCGGCCGGGCGTGGCGATCCACGCTCGCAACCAGTTGGATTGCTTCGTCGCTGTCGCTCCTCGCAATGACAAACTGATACACTACCTGACGGGCCGGGTGCGAGGCGCTCACGCTGTGGGCGCGGCGAGGGAGGGGCGTTCGAGTCGCGGACTCGCTCAGGGTGTCGGATTGGAACGAAGGGAGAAAGAGTAAGAGAAAGAGAACGATTTGGCGGACAGAGCCGCTCAGGCGGTGGAGGATGAAACGGAGAGAATGAGAAAGAGTAAGAGAACGAGAACGATTAGGCGGTCGGGGACGCCAGCGACGGACGGGTGTTGAGCTCCTGGATGGCGAAGCCGGCGAGCTGCTTGTATTTGGCGGCGATGGCGTCGAGTTCGGCGCGGCTGACGACGTCGTCGAGTTTTTGGAAGCCGTTGGGCGCGCGGTCTTCCACGAGTTGCATGCAGGCTTCGGGGCCTTGCTGGCGGTTGGAGAGGATGATCTGCGTGGTGGCGGGGCGGCGGATGGCGTCGTAGCGGGTGAGGCCGGCTTCGGGGTCGGCGCGGTGGTGGCGGAGGCAACCGGTGAGCACTCGGGCATCGAGGATGCCTTGGGAGGCGCCGTTGGAGCCGATGGGATACATGGCGTGGGCGGCATCGCCGAGGAGGGTGACGGGGCCGTGGGTCCAGCGGGGGAGGGGATCGCGGTCCACCATGGGATAGACCCAGACGGCGGGGGCGGCGCGGATCATGGCGGGGGCATCGAGCCAGGGGAAACGGAAGCTTTCAAATTGGGGGAGGAAATCGGCGAGGTTGCCGGCGCGGCTCCAGTCTTCGCGTTCGGAGAGTTCGGTGGTGTCGTAACGGAGCTCGGCGATGAAGTTGAGCTGCTGGGCGCCGGGGCGCGTGGCTTGGGAGCTGATGGGGTAGCAGACGAACTTTACGCGGGTGTGGCCGGCCATGATCATGGTGTGGCCGTCGAGCACAGGGTCGCACTCGGCGACGCCGCGCCACATGACGGCTCCGTTCCAGCGCGGGGGGCCTTCGGTGGGATAGAAAATTTTCCGCGCGGCGGAGTGGATGCCGTCGCAGGCGATGAGGAGGCGGCCGTCGGCGGTCTCTTCGTGACCGGTGGCGCGGTTGAGGAAGCGGGCGCGCACACCGTGGCCGGGAGTGGCGTCGAAGCCGGTGAGCTGGCGGCCGAGGTGGAGGCGGTCGGCACCGATGCGGGTTTTGACCGCATTCAGGAGGGTGAACTGGAGCGCGCCGCGGTAGAGGGAGATCTGCGGCCATTGGTAGCCGGCGGCGAGGCCACGCGGCTCGCCCCAGATGCGCTCGCCGCGCTTGGTGAAATAGGCGAGCTCGTGACAGGCGACACCGGCGGCGGCAAGCGGCGCGAGGAGGCCGAGCTCATCGAGCTCGCGGACGGCGTGGGGGAGCAGATTGAGCCCGACGCCGAGGGGTTTGATCTCGGGCACGGCCTCGAAGACGCGGACTTTGAACCCGGCCTCGTGCAGGCTGAGCGCGGTGGTGAGTCCGGCGGGGCCGGAGCCGGCGATGAGGATTTCGTCTGGGAAGGACATGCGGGATGATACGGAGAAAGGATGAGGGACGGAGGACGGAGGGCGGAGGTCGGAGGACTGACGGTCGAAGGTCGGAAGCGGGACGGAGGCGGAGGGGAAACTCCAAGGATGAATGATGAAGGATGAAAGTAGCAGGGGACGGAGCGGGGGGACGGTAGTCTGAAGGTCTGAAAGTCTGAAAGTCTGACGGAGGCGGAAGGCGGAGGTCTGAAGGTCGAAGGTCTGAAAGTCGGAGGACCCTTCGACTGGGCTCAGGGCAGGCGGAGGGGGAGATGGGAGGACGGACGTTTTTTGAAAATGCTGCGTGCGGCGGGCGCGAGGCGTCGAGTCCTTTTGTTGCGCATCCTTTGGCCGGTGCGCGGTGATGGCGATGGGCCCGCCAAAAATTGCTCGGGGCGGGCGGGTTTTTGGGGTGCACAAGTTATTCACCGGCGGCTCACCGGTGCATGTGCGGTGAATAAGTTGTGCCGTAGAAATCCGTGTTCTTTGCGGTATGGAATATCTTTCGCCTCAGAAAACGGAGTTGAAACCACGGATTGCTCGGATGGGCGCGGATAACTTGATCCCCTCCGCATAGGGGTTTCATCCGTGCAATCCGTGGTTAATTTCTGCACCAGTTAATCGAGTAATCTTTTGCTCCGCGCGTTCCGGCATGTCTTCGCCGCGCGTTGCGTGCGAATCCCGCTGGCAATCGGTGCGCGGGCCTGTGACGTTGGACGGCCATGGCCGCTGCTGCCGACCACGCCCACGATCCTTACGCTGCGCTGCGCGCGCCGGGGTTTCGCGCGTTTCTGGCCGGAAACTTTTTGGCCACGCTGGGACGGCAGGCGGTCACGGCGGCAGCGGCGTGGGAAATCTACGACCGGACTCAGTCGGGGATGGCGCTCGGTCTCGTGGGGTTGGTGAATGTGTTGCCGTTGCTCGCGCTATCACTGCCGGCGGGCGCGCTGGCCGACCGCGCGGACCGGAAGGGCATCATCGCGCGGTCGCAGGCGGGGCTGTGTGTGCTGTCGACGGCGTTGGCGGGGCTCTCGTGGTGGCACGCGCGGGTGCCGGACTGGGGGCCGCTGCGGGCGGGCAATGCCGCGCTGCGCTGGCTGGCGGGAATTTTTGAGCGGCATCCGGAGACGGTGAAATTTGACGAGCCGGCGCTGCCGCTGATGTTCGCGCTGCTCTTCTTGATGGCGTGCCTGCGGGTGTTGTCGTGGCCGGCGCGGTCCTCGATCATCCCCCGGCTGCTGCCGCGCGCGGCGTTGGGCGGGGCGATCACTTGGAACTCGAGCGCGTTTGAGATCGCGACCATCGGCGGGCCGGCGTTGGCGGGCTTTGTGGTGGCGGGGCTGGACTTCCGCGCGGTCTATCTGCTCGACGCGGTGCTGGGGGCGGCGTTTTGCCTGATGCTGCGGCGGGTGCGCTATCTGCGGGAGGAGGAGGGCGTGGCCCGCCTCGGGAGAGGCGGGAAGGGGACGGCGGGCGGAGGGAATCCCGGCCCTCCCGGGCCGGGCCACGGGAATCACCACGATGCGCACTGGCTCGCGGGCGCGCGTTTTATTTGGAGCCGCAAGGTGGTGCTAGGCGCGAGCGCGTTGGACTTGTTCGCGGTGCTGCTGGGCGGGGCGCTCTCGACGTTGCTGCCGGTGTTTGCGGCGGAGGTGTTGCACGTCGGCAAGATTGGTCTCGGCTGGCTGCAGGCGGCGCAAAGCGTCGGCGCGGTCAGCATGGCGCTGTGGCTGACGCATCGCGCGCCGATGGAGCGGCCGGGACGGGCGATGCTGTGGTCGGTCGTGGGCTTCGGCGTGGCGGTGATCGTGTTCGGGCTGTCGTCGTGGTTCTGGCTGTCGTTTGCGGCGCTGGTGGTGGCGGGGGCGTGCGACAACATCAGCGTGGTGGTGCGGCAGTCGCTCGTGCAGTTCCTCACGCCCGACGCGCTGCGCGGGCGGGTGACGGCGGTGAACCAGATTTTCATCGGCACTTCCAACGAGGCCGGGGCGCTGCG
>CAIPZZ010000161.1 GCA_903869665.1 uncultured Opitutia bacterium
CGCCGTCAAACACCGGCACATCCAGCGTCACCTCCTTCCCCCACGCCACGCCGCCGAGCCACGCGCAGAAAATAATCGTCACCGTCAGCCCAAGCTGACGGAGCCGCGCAACAATTATTCCAGAAAACTTCATATCTCTGTAAGCCCGCAATCACGGAGAAAGGCAGCCGTTGCATCTAAGCGCTGCGGAGAACGCGTTTCGTCTGTGGCATCACCCCGAGGAATCCAGACAATTGTGCCTTCTCGGGCTCGCGTGAGCAAAACACGATACGTGTTGAGTAGATAGGCGCGGTCGATTGGCGAGGCGACCGCCTGCCATTTTGTGCCAGCGAGATGGCGGAACATCCAACCGGACTTCGAAAAATCGAAGGACAAGTCCCCGCCCCAGCACACGCCCACCCAATCAAGTTCGAGCCCCTGACACTCATACTCTGATGCTGCGACTTCGAGTTGATTGGAGGAACGGATGTCAGGTGAGTGATTCAAAAACCAATGCACAAACAAATCGCGACTGCCCCGCCTAAAACCAGAGGACAGCTCCAGCCCATGGGCACGGAGTCGGATCGCCCCGGAGCTTGCGATAAGACCGCACCGACGCAATCCGCGGGTGCGATTGTGCAACCATGCGCGCGCAACCGCAAGATCGCGTGTCATTACCAGAGGAAACTCCTTCAAGGAAGGCATCAGCGCCATCGCTTGCCCGGCATCACCAGCCAGCGCTGCGTTGACCCACTCCGTTAGTTTCTGCACTCGAAATGCACGAAGATTCACATCCAAATGCAGAGCTGGTTCTTCGTGAACGGTAGTCGTGCCGCGCTCCCCGTCGGCGAACAAGCGATGTCCGGCAACGCTGGCATCTCCCGTCAGTGCGCTAGGCGACACAGCGATTTGCCAGTGAGGGAAGTGGTCTCTAATCGTGCGACCCCATTCGGAAAGACCAGCTTCACCCACATTGATTTCCTGTCCGCCACCGACAAGCGCGATGACGACCGCCCAATCAGCGTGACGGTCCATGATGCCCAACACAGTTTGTGGCTCTGACTCGTTATGACCGGTTTTTTTCTCATTCTGTTTTGCATCCCAGGCTCGCTGTGCCTCGTCGAACACAACCATGTTGTCAGCAGGGGGTCTGTCAGGTTTGACGTAACTATCCCGGACGAACTCATGGACGTTTTGGATGAAGGTTCCGCTTGTTCTCTCGGCACTGGCTTCTTGCACACGGCGTTTGAAATCCCGCTCAATCGCCGCGCGGACGATTTTGACGAGTGGACCGTTGCCAGAAAGAAATACGCCCGGCACGCGTCCATCCCGGCGAAATGATGGATTGTGAACGACATTGAGGCCAGCGAGCGTCTTTCCCGCACCGGGAATCCCGGTGACGAAGCAAACTATCTTTTGCCGCTGCATCTGTGCATTGCCTATGATTTCTAGCAGCCGTGCGGTGGTCGCTGTAAGATTCGTGGCATCTGCGTGCGAGTGCGCAATTTCTCTTACATCATGACCGGCAAACAGTGATTCCGCGGCTTCGATAATCGTGGGCACCGGCCGGTAGGCGGCAGTGTCCCATTGAACCAAGTCAATTTGAGCGCCGCCCCGTGTCTCCACGTTAAAAACCTCAGCGAGAACGCGCGAAAGTTCGCCGCCGTTAGTCGCGAGAGACGGACGAACAAGGTCTGCGGCGCTGGCACTTGCGGGCAGTGGCGATGCGTTTGCGCGCAGTGAGATAGCTACCGGCACAATTCTGCGACCGCGACTTTCTTCGTGAAAGTCGCGCAGATCGAGCGCGTAATCTTCAGCCTGCTGCCGTGCTTTCGCAGGGTGCTCGCGCTCCTCCGTTTTGAATTCAAGGCAGAGAATCAAGTCAGCGGCAAGCACCACGGCATCAATTCGCTTCTGCCGACGAGGAATAGGATACTCCAATAGCAAACCCCACTGGCTGCTCGCCGGTATACAAACCGAAAGTTCGGCAATCGTAGTGCGAAGCGCAGTGATTTGCCGTTCCCAAGCGCGAGTTTGGCGCTGCTTCAAATCGGTGAAGCCTTGCTGCGCGCTCCGCGAGGCAAGCTGACCCAACACCTCCGACGGTTCGACCGTAAGGAATTCGGCAAACGAAGAGCGATAGAAGGCCGGCATGCTCAGTTCTCCAAACCAAGCAGCCAAGTTGCTCTGACTCCCAGTGCCTGTGCCAACGCCTTGACCTCGAAATCGGAAACGTAGCGCCGCCCCGTTTCAATTTTGGCCACGCCCGCACGGTCTATTGAAACCCCTTTGGCGGCCAAGCGCCCAGACAGCGCGTCCTGCGAAAGCCGCGGTTTGTGACCAAACCGGGCTTTCTTGACGCGTTGGCCAACAAGATTGTTGTTCTGTTTTGGAACACCCACATCGCCAGGCTACCAGGTCTTTGCTTGAAAAGTGTTCCATTATGGAACAATTATTCCCATGCAAAATAGCCAACTACCCGTTCGCGCTGCCTACTCAATTTTCATCCCCACCCTTTGCCAGGGCACCATGCCTGCGTGGTATGACGAGACCGGTTACCCCGTCAAGTATGAGACAGAATTGGAGGCTCAACGTGAAATCGCCGATCACCATCTGACCCTGATTCAGCAATTTCTCAGCGGGGAGCGCGACTTCGACGACGCCATGACGGTCGAGGACTTCATCCTGCCGGTAGATGTTTGGCCGGATGGCAGTATCTCAATCGAAGACGGCCGAATCTTTGGGAGGCAACCGTAAGGGACACTAATTACCCCAAGACTCGGAGTCTGCCTGCGTTCCCGGCATAAGTGCTCATCAGTGTCCATGAGTGGTTGAAACTCCGATCCGAACGCGCCGGGGACGTCACGTTCCACCTCGGATTCTCTCCGGCTGTTACTCCGGGATTTGCGTTTATTCGTGTCCATTGGCGGTTACCCGCGTCCGTCCGGCTGTTGCCCGCCAACAGCTTGCCCCATGAAATAGTTATTGCGTCATCCGTTGTTTCTGTAATTACTGAAATAACAATGAAACTCACGCCGACCATGCAGAAGTTCGTCCTCCACTGGGGCGAGATGGGCTGGAAATGGGGCATCAGCCGCGCCGTCGCCCAAGTCCACGCCCTGCTCATGCTCGCGCCCAAGCCGCTCCCGGCCGACGAGATCGCCGAGACGCTCGGCGTGGCCCGCTCCAATGTCAGCACCAGCCTCAAGGAGCTCGGCGGCTGGGGTCTCGTCCGCACCGTCCATGTGTTTGGCGACCGCCGCGAGCACTTCGAGACGCTAGGCGACGTGTGGGAGATGTTTCTCATCATCCTCCGGGAGCGGAAAAAACGGGAGCTCGACCCCACGCTCGCCGCGCTGCGCGCCTGCTCCGCCGCCATCAAAGACGGCGGCAAGGAGGAGGCACCCGCCGCCGGCCACGCCGCCGCCCGCATCGCCGAACTGGCCGACTTCATCGAGCTCACCTCCGCCTGGGCCGAGCGTGGCGCGGCCCTCTCCCCCGCCGCCGCCCGCCGCCTCTGCGCTCTCGGCGACAAGGTCTTCCGCCTCGTCGGCTGACCGGCCGAGCGCATTTTTTTGCCCAATAGTTTCTGACTTTCAGAAAGCAAAGACACTCGACTAACTTTTCCCCTATGAAAATCGCGATCACCGGCGGCACCGGCTTTGTGGGCCGAAATTTTGCCCGGCGGCTGCTGGCCGACGGGCACGAGGTCGTGCTCATCGCACGCGGCCAGGACCGGCGCGACCCAACCTTACACGCGTTGCCCGGCGTCCAGGTGGCCAAGATCGGGCTGGATCGCGTTGAGCCGTTGCGCGAGGCGCTGGCGGGCTGCGCGGCTGTCGCCCATTGCGCCGGTATCAATCGCGAGATCGGCCTCCAGACCTATCAGCGCGTCC
The DNA here is from genome assembly GCA_903869665.1 of uncultured Opitutia bacterium. Classification (GTDB taxonomy): domain Bacteria; phylum Verrucomicrobiota; class Verrucomicrobiia; order Opitutales; family Opitutaceae; genus CAIYUN01. Next base: position 3,876 of record CAIPZZ010000161.1, read on the forward strand.
ACATCGAGGGGACGCGCCACGTGGTCGAGGCCGCGCAGGCCGCCGGGGTGAGCAAGATTCTGCTCCTGAGTTTCCTGCGCGCGCGGCCCGGCTGCGGCTCGAGTTACCATGAGTCGAAATGGGCAGCGGAGGAAATCGTCCGTGCCTCGGGCCTCGACTACACCGTGCTCAAAGCCGGCGTCATTTATGGCGCGGGCGACCACATGCTCGACCATCTCAGCCATGCGTTTTACACGTTCCCGGTGTTCGGCTTTGTGGGTTTTCATCCGCAGCCATTGCGGCCCACCGCCGTCGAGGATGTGGTCAAAATCATGTCTGCCGCGCTTGTGCAGGGTCGGCTCTCCCGTGCGACCGTGGCAGTGACCGGGCCCGAGGAAATGAACTTAGAGCAAACCGTCCGGCGGGTCGCGGCTGTCGTGGGGAAACGCCCGCTCTTCATCCGCCTGCCGATCTGGTTTTACTATCTGCTGGGCCGGATTTGCGAGCAGGTCATGAAGGTGCCGATGGTCGCGCTGGCGCAGGTGCGGATTCTGTCCGAAAGCCTCGTTGAGCCGTTGCCGACTTGCGACGCCTTGCCGGCCGACCTTCGGCCGAGCGTGCCTTTTAGCGACGCGCAGATCCGCCAAGGCCTACCTCCGCCCGGCCGCTTCACTTGGCAAGACCTCCGTTAACTCCGGCCCAATCAACCCCTGGCCGAAATTTCGACCTGAACCCACTCATTCCAACCTTACCATGAACTACACCGTCCTCGCCTATTACATCTATCTCCCGGTTGCGGTCGCCATGACCGTCTGGGTCGCGCGCACGCTGCATCGCAACGGCCGCATCTTCCTCGTGCAGGCTTTCCACGGCCAGGAGGCGATGGCCGACGCCGTCAACCACCTGCTCGTCGTCGGCTTCTACCTCGTTAACCTCGGTTTCATCCTTATGGCGCTGCGCTACGGCGGCAAGCCGACCGACGCGCAGGCGACCATCGAGTTTCTCAGCACTAAGCTGGGCATCGTGATGCTCGTGCTGGGCGCGATGCACTTCTTCAATATGTTCAACTTTGATAAAATGCGCCGCAAGGGCCAGCGGCCAGTCACCGACCCCGCGATCGCCCCGGCTGGTGTTCCACTCCCGCCGCCGCTGCCGAAATTGTATCGCTGAACGTAGGGGCGCAGGCTTGCTGCGCTTTTAGTCATCTCGGCCCTGAGGGCGCAGTAAGCCTGCGCCCCTACAACCCACCCCTCCCATGAAAATCATCCTCCCCGGCGGCACCGGCCAGGTCGGCCGCATGCTCACCCGTGCGTTTCTGGCCGAAGGCCACGACTGCGTTGTTCTCACCCGCCACCCCGCGCCGGCCGATCCCGCGACCCCGAACCTGCGCGAGGTCGCGTGGGATGGCCGCACCGTCGGTGCGTGGACCGCCGAGCTGGAGGGCGCCGACGCCGTCATCAACCTCGCCGGCCGCACCGTGGACTGCCGTTACAACGAAAAGAACCTCGCCGAAATGCTGGCGTCGCGCGTGGACTCGACGCGCGTCGTCGGCCAAGCCATCGCCGCCGCGAAAAACCCTCCACGCGTCTGGCTCCAAGCCGCCACCGCCACGATCTACGGCCACCGTTACGACGCGCCCAACGACGAGGCCACCGGCATTATCGGCGACCCGCCCGGCGTGCCCGCGCTCTGGCCGCGCAGCGTGGACATCGGTAAGGCTTGGGAGGCTGAGCTCAACGCGGCCCCCACTCCGCGCACCCGCAAGGTCATCCTGCGCACGTCGCTCGTGATGAGCCCCGACCGTGGTGGGGTGTTTGCCGTGCTGGCCAAACTTTGTCGCGCCGGCCTAGGGCGGCAGGGCGATGGCCGTCAATACGTCTCGTGGATCCACGAGCACGATTTCGTCGCGGCGGTTCGCTTTCTCATCGCGCGCGACGACCTCGCCGGCGCGTTCAACCTGGCTGCCCCGGGCCCTCTGCCCAACCGCGATTTCATGGCCGGATTTCACGCCGCACTCAGGGCCCCGTTGAGCGTGCCCGTGCCGCGTTGGGCGTTGGAAATCGGGGCATTTTTCCTCCGCACCGAGACTGAGCTGATTCTGAAAAGCCGCCGCGTCGTCCCCGGCCGCCTGCTCGCCGCCGGATTTAAGTTTCGCTACCCCACTTGGCCCGCCGCCGCCGCCGAGCTGACGAAACGCTGGCGCAACGGCTAGGAAACAAAACCGCCATGACCCGCGGCCAACGTATCGCCCTCCAATTGTTCGGCCCGCCGTTGCTCGGCGCTCTGACCACTCTGCTCCCTCTCATGGTGGGCGGGGCTATCGTTGAGGGCCAAGAAATCGAAAATCCCCTTGAGACGCTAATCTTGGTGATTTTTTACGCCTACTTTGTCGCAGCCCTGCCGACGCTCACATTCACTTTGGTAATGGAATGCTGCTTCGCGCGCGGTCTGAAACCAGGGTCGTGGATCGCCATCGGACTCTCAACCGCGCTGGGAGGGATCGCTGGGGCGCTGCTGGGTGGCTTATTTTCCCGATCGGGGGCTTCGTATATGGGGGCCATGTTTCTGACCGGCGGCGCGACCACGGGTTTCACCATCGGGGTCTTGATCAGACTGTTCGAGTCAGGACGCCCGGAGTCTGGTTATGGTGTCATTGGCAGGAAGCTCGTGTTGATAAATTTGTTGTGCGCGCCCGCGCTGGCGTGGCTCGCCACGCGCCACGGGCCGGCGTGGGCGATGATGTGGGCCGTCGCGGCGGCGGAGTTTTTCGCGCTCAAGCTGCTCACGCTGGTCGGACGTTGGCACACCGCGCCGGCCGGGCGCATCGCGGCTTACCTCGCGCTCTGGCCGGGCATGGACGCTAGCGCATTTCTCGACCCGCGCCCGGCCG
>CAIPZZ010000162.1 GCA_903869665.1 uncultured Opitutia bacterium
TCGGCGCCGAGGGCATCGTCGAGTATCCGCTGAACAAGGTGGTGTATTGAGGGTCAATTTTAACGCAAAGCCGCGAGGCCTCCTAGGCGCAGCGGACTATATCCGTCATCCGCGTCTCCGTCGCAAACACTCCCCTGCCCTTCCATGATCCGCGTCGGCCACGGCTATGACATCCACCGCACCGTTCCCGGGCGGCCGCTGGTGCTTGGCGGGGTGCGCTTTGACTGCGGCTTCGGCCTCGACGGGCACTCCGACGCCGACTGCCTCACTCACGCCATCTGCGACGCGCTGCTCGGTGCGGCCGGCCTGCCCGACATCGGCCACTTCTTCCCCAACACCGACCCCGCGTGGAAGGACGCCGACTCGCAGCTTCTCCTCCGCCGCGTCGTCGCCGAGCTGAAGCAGGCCGGCTTCGCCCCGGTGAACGTGGACGCCACGCTTGTCGCCGAGCGCCCGAAAATCGCCCCGCACCTCGCCGCGATGAAATCCGCGCTCGCCGCCTCCACCGGCCTACCCACTGACGCCATCGGCCTGAAAGCCACGACCAACGAGGGCTGCGACGCCATCGGCCAAGGCAAGGCCATTGCGGCCCACGCGGTGGCACTGATCGAAAATATTTAGCCGATCCCCGTCCGATTGCCGCTTGCGAAGACGCCTCCTCCACACCACTCTTCGCGCGTGGACTCCGCCCCTGAAACCGCCACGCCGCCGAACTCGAGCAAACGGCGCAACTATAGGTTCGGAATAATCGTTGGCATCATTGCCATCATCGGGGTAGTCGTGACAATAACCATACCTGTCCTCGATGACAAAGGATGCCGCTGCGGCACGCCGCGGCAAATCGATGCCTCCAACCTTCGGCAAATCGGGCAGTCAATCTTGGTTGAACTGAACGAGCATCCTGAAACAATAGCAGCGGCAAATCCACGTGATATTCACGAGATCGCCGTTCTGCTCGCCCGGGAAAACCTTCTAACCCATGCAACGACGTGGTTCTCGGGAGGTGGAATATATTCCGGAGCCGATGAAATTGTTCCGGTGAATGAGTGGCCAAAAACCATTGTCGATCCCTCTCCAAGCGACGGCATAGCGCCGATCAACCCTCAATTTGAAGTCACACCGCTAGCGTTTGCCGTGGCGATTTTTCCACCCGGCACAAAACTTGATGACCTGCACGATAGCACCCCACTCGCGTGGACTCGCGGTCTCCAATCCAACGGCAAATGGTCGAAAGCCATCGGCACCTATGGCGACTGGGGCGGTTTCGTCTACTTCGTCGGCAACAACGTGGAAAAATATGAGGGCGGCATCAAAGGTCGGCTGGTGAAATTCGGCACCAACGAGCCGACTTCGAACATCCTCGAGGCGCTACCGCCCGGCTCGCGCACCATCGAGTTTACGCCACCGAAGAAGTAGACGGCGCGGTAGGGCGAACCGTCCTCGGTGAGCCGCGGTCCCTCGACAGGCTCGGGGCCTTGAGCCGAAACGGCTCGGCGGAGACGCCTCGCCCCTCCATTCTGGCATAGCTTTGCTCAAACTGCACAGACGGTGCTCAAAACTTCCGTGTCACCGTCAGACGCACGGTGCGAGGTGGAGCCTTGGTGATGAGCGTGTTGGCGGCGAAGACAGGCTCGGAGCCGTAGAAATAACTTTCGTTGGTCAGATTGTCCACGGCGAGCGAGGCCTCCCACTGGCCTGCGTGCCACGCGAGGGTGGCGTTCCAGACGAGCGAGGCGGGCAGGCGCAGGGTGTGGTCGAAGTTCTGCCAGTAGGCCGCGCTCCACACGGGGCCGCCGGCGAGCGTCCACGCGCCGCGCCGCGCGATGGCGAGGAGCTTGAGCTGCGTCTCGGGGAAGCCGGGGTAGTTGAGGTCCGGGTTGGCGTTGGGCGTGGCGAAGCTGTCCCCGGGCGCGGGCGAAACCGTGGCGGCGGAGGGGTTGTTGAGGATGCCGCCAAAGAGCGCCCACTGCTGGTCGGTGAGCGGGAGCGAGCGGTTGCCGAGCGGCTTCTCGCGCGTGACGCGCTGCCAGTCCGCCGAGGCGACGAGCGAGAACTCCGGCGCGGGCGCCCAAGTGGCCTCCAGCTCGACGCCGCGCCCGGCGAGCGGCTCGGCGAGACTGGTGAGCGCGCTGAACTGGTCCTGCTTCCAGCGAAACGCGGCGAGGCTGGCGAAGAGCCTGCCGTCGAGCAAGGCGGTCTTCGCGCCGGCCTCAAGGAGCTGGTTTTTCGTGAAGTTGTCCTTGCCGAAAATCGCACCACCCTGCGTGGGGTCAATCGAGGTGCCGGCCTGCGCGGTGGCGTAGAGGGTGGTCGCGCCGCCGACCTTGAGCGTGGGGCTGATGGCGGCGCTGAGAAACGCCTTCAAGCTGTCGCCGGTGACGGAGGCGCGCGTGGCGGGCGTGGCACGGTCCACCTCGCTCGGATATTTTGTCGCGTAGGGCGCGAACGTGCCGCGCAACGAGGTGAATACGGCGAGCGCGGATGTGACGTGCGTCTCCGCAAAGCCGAAAGCGCTCAGCTCCCAGAGCTGCGACTGGACGTTGGCCCCGCCGAAGCCGATCTTGGACGACCAGTTGTTCTTGCCGTCGGGCGAGACCTGCGGGCCGGCGAGCACGGTGCTGTTGGCCGAGCTGGCGGGCTGGGTGATGTCGCGGCGGCTGAACGGCTCGACGGCGAAATCCTGCAAGATCTGCGCGTAGGTGAAGCGCGCCGAGGTGCCGTAGCTCACCCGCGTGCCGGCGAGCAGGTGGAGGTTTTGCGTGACCGTGCCTTTTAGCTCGGCGACGAGCTGCTCGGTCTCGACGGCGTAACCGTAGGTGGAAAGCTTCCGCGTGGTGACGTAGTCCACGAGCGCCTGGCCCTTGAACGCGGCGTCGCGTGCGCCATCGGTGTCGAGCGTGAGAAACCAGAGAAAGTCGCGGGAGTCGGCGTAGTCGCGGTCGTCGGAGAGCACGGTGGAGCCGGCAATCTTTTGCGTGAGCGGCGTGCCGCCGGCGGCGAAGTATGCCGGCGTGTATTGGTAGCCCGACGTGCTCTGCTGGATGGTGGCAAGCTGCGTGGCGGTGAACGCGCCATAGGCCGTGGCTCGCTGGCCGGGGTTGGACAGGTCAAGCATCGCGCTCCTCTGGCCGGCAGTGATACGGCCGGACACGACGGCGGCATCCACGGTGGCCGCGTCCACCACGAGCGCGGGATTCTTGAACAGCAGCGCGCGGTCGGCGGTGCCAGAGACATTGCTCACAATGCTGATGGGCTCGCCAATGATGTAGTCGCCATGGTTGATGAGCGCCTGCGTGGGGCGGTTCCAACCGGCGTTCTCGTTGGAGCGAAAATTGAAATATTCGCCGCCCGTCGTGATGCTCACGCCGGGGCGCGGGCGGATTTTGAGCGCGGCGTAGAGCGAGACGTAGTCGTTGCCGATACGGTCGTAGTAGGAGTCGGCGAGCTGGCCGGTGAGCGACACGCGCCAAGCGGCGGGCTTGCCCGCGAGCAGCGCCGGACCGCCAGCGTCGAGTTGCGCGCGGTAGCCGCCGTATTCATTGAGCTCGATTTGCACGGAGCCGCGCGTGGCGTCGAAGTAAGGCGACTTGGGAATCTCGTTGACGTAGCCGCCGACCAGGCCGGCGCCGAAATGCGCGGGCGCGGGGCCCTTCACGATGTCCATCGCCTCCAGCGAGCCGAAGGAGAGCGGCATCTCGTTGCGCTGCCACGCGCGCTGCATGCCGTCGAAAAACACGCCGCCCTTCGCGCCGCGCAGCGTGGGCGAGCCGGGCACGCCGTAGAAATTGATCTGCTGCGTGCCCGCGCCGAGCCGGCCGAGGTTGGCGAAATTGGCGATACCCGCGTCGCGCATCAGCTCCGGCGTGAGCACCGTGACGGCACGCGGCAGGTCGAGCACTGACATCGGCCCAAAGACGGACGAAACCGGCCGCGAGGTCGGCAGCACGTCGCCGGAACCGGCGAGCGCGGTCTCGGTGACAATGAAGGTCTCCAGCGCCGTCACCGCCGACGCGGGCGGCGTGTCGGCGGCGGCAAGCCGGACGGCAAACGGTAGCGCGGCCAAGGCCGCGAGAAGTCGGGCGAAAAGTCTCATGCTGGATCCACGCCACCGCGCGGAGACGCAGCAGGCTTTGCGTGGCGGGGCACGACGCAAGGGATTTTGTCGCGCCAGACGCAGGTAAGCACCAGAAACCGCGCCAGGAAAAGCCATGTTCTCAAGCCGCCGGCTGCCGACGCATCCGCAACGCCAGCCACAGCCACAGCGCCGCGCACACCGCCAGCGCCACGGGCAAAACGAGCACGCCGCGTTGCAGGCTGCCGAGGCGGTCGGACAGATGGCCGACGATCTCGGTGGACCACAAATCACCGAAGAGATGGATGGCGAAGATGGAACCGGCCGTCGCGCTGGCCCACATGGCGGGCGGCGTGGTCTCGAGGATGAGTGTGTTGACTGGGCCGGTGGAGAGAAACAGCAGGAGTATCGCGATCGCGAGCAGCGTCATCGCCAACGGCAGGCTGTGGGTGAGAAACGCCCCCAAAGTCACCGGCACCGCCGCCAGCGCGCTCAGCGCCAGCATCCACGCGTAGCCGGCAGGGTTGCGCCGTTGCCAGGCTGTCGCCGCGAAGCCGCCCGCGAAGGTCGAGACCAGCCCGGCCACGACCAGCGTGCCGCCGAAAAACAGCCCAGCCTTTTCCCCGTCGAGGCCGTGGACTCGCGTGAGAAACGTCGGCCCCCAGTTGCCATACGCGCCCAGCGCGAACGTGTAGGCCACATACCCCCCCACCACGAGCAGGTAGTTCGGGCGCCGCAGGAGCGCGAGGTAGTCGCGCGCGGTGGGCTTGGTGGGCGGCGCCACCCCCGTGCCCTCCCCTGCCCCGCCACGTGGCGGCTCACGCAAAAATAAAACCAGCAGCGCCAGCAGCATCCCCGGCCCGCCCGCCCAGTAAAACGCGTGCCGCCAGCTCCAGTGTGCCGCGATCTGGCTGCCCAGCAGCACGCCGAGCGCGGAACCGACCGGAATGGCGACGTAGAAAATTGTCAGCGCGTTGTTCCGTCGCGCCGCCGGATACAGCTCACCGATCCACGCCGGGCTAACCGTCCCGTAGCTCGCCTCGCCGAGTCCGACCAGCGCGCGAAACGCCAGTAGCACGGCAAACGTCCCCGCCCAGCCCGTCAGCACCGTGGCGAGGCTCCAGACAAAGACACCCGCCCCGACGAGCCAGCGACGCGGCGCGCGGTCGCCGAGCCAGCCAAAAACCGGTGACGTGAGAAAATACCCGAGCATGAACATCGTGGCAATGCGCCCGGCCTCGCCGTCGCTCAGCCCGAACTCCTTTTTCATCGGCTCGAGCACCGCCGCCAGCACATAGCGGTCGAGGTAGTTGAACAGGTTAAGCCCGGTCAGCACGGCCAACGTCAGGCCGGGGCGGATGGGTTTTGGAGTGTCCACATCGCAATCCAACCGGAGCAGGGGTGTCGGGCGCAAACGATTTTGTTGGCGGCGCGCGAGGTGATGGAAAGACTACGCACTGTTCCCGATGTCCGCCGCGACCTCCCGCACCTCCAGCTCCGCGCCCGTCCGCGCCGTCGTGCTCGCCTTCGACGCAAGCAACCGGCTCGCCGTGCGCACGAACGATGCAAGGGTGCAGGCGCTACCGTTCACCGGCAGCGATCCCGCCGGGGCCGCGCAGGCACTCGCGATGGAATTTCCCACACACACGCCGCCGACGGAGTTTTTTTCGGTGACGGCTGACGGATGGGGGTGGCGGGTGTTTTTCTCCCAAATCCAGGCAGAACCGCCCGCGCGTGAGAGCAGCCCAGTGTTTTCGTCCATCGAACAGATTGAGGCCGCCGCCACGCCCGGCTCGCTCCTCGCCGCCGTGCTCGCCGGGCTGGGCCCGCACCTTATCACGGTGCCCTATCTGCATCTCGGGGAGAACGATTTCATCTACAAGTTCCGCCCCGCGCAGGAGCGCAACGCCGCCATCTACGCGCAGGACGCCGCCTCGTCCGCGCTTTACCAGTCCCGCCTCTGCGCCGCCATCAAGGCGCTCGCCCGCCAACACGAGCGCAGTGCCGCCGCGCCGGTCGCGCTCAACTTCGGCGCGGTGCGCTACGTCGTGCCGAGCCACTTCGGCTTCTGTCTTGGCGTGAAGAACGCCATCGAGCGCGCCTACGAGACCTTGGCTGAAAACCCGGGCCGCCGTGTGTTCATGCTCTCGGAGCTGATCCACAATCCGTTTGTCAACGAAGACCTCTTGCGGCGCGGCCTGCGCTACCTCCAGACCGACAAGGGTGAATCTTACCGCGCCGACGGCACGGTCGGCGGCGATAGCGGCCGCTCGCCCACCATCTGGGACACACTCACGCCCGATGATATTGTGATCATCCCCGCCTTCGGCGCGACCGACGACGACAAGCGCCGTCTCGTGCGCAAGGGCATCGCTGTCTGCCAATACGACGCCACCTGCATGCTCGTGGAAAAAGTTTGGAAGGCCGCGCGCGCCTACGGCCGCGAGGGCTACACCGTCGTCATCCACGGCAAGCACGAGCATGAGGAGACCAAGGCCACCTTCTCCAACACCCGCCGCCACGCCCACGCCGTCATCGTCCGCAACCTAGACGAGGCCCGCGTGCTCGGCGACATCATAGCCACCGCCGACCCGGCCACCGCCCGGAAAACATTTTTCGCCGCCTTCGCCGGCCGCCACACGCCCGAGCTCGACCCGGCGGAGCACCTCGGGCGAGTCGCCGTCGTCAATCAGACCACCCTGCTGATGAACGAGACACTCGAGATCACGGAGCATCTGCGCGGCGTCTTCCGCACGCGGTTCGGCGACGACACCCGTGTGGGCGGCAGCGGTCGGCGCGACACGCTCTGCTACGCCACCCAGGTCAACCAGGACGCCCTCAGCCGCGCGCTCGCCGAGCCGCTCGATGCCGCGTTTGTCATCGGCGGGAAAAACTCCTCCAACACCTACCAGCTCTACCGGCTCTGCGAGCAACGGCTGGGAACGAAAGCGTTCTTCATCCAGAGCGAGGCCAACATCCGCTCACGCGCCACGGTGGATCACTATCTCTATGTTGGCGGCGGCGCCGGCCGAACCGAGCCACGCCCCCTCTGGCTTGATCCGCAGGCTGGCTCGGTTGTAGGCCAGCTCGCTGAGCTGGCCCCGAAACGCGTTCTCGTCACCGGTGGCGCGAGCTGCCCCGACGGCATTATCCAGCAGGTCATCGCCCGTCTGAATTCGCTTGTCCCACCGGAAACCCTGCGCCCCGTCGAGGCCGTGCTGGCGGACTTGGAAAATCCCGCGCCGACCAGGTTGTAGCCGGGTTCACTGAACCGGCTTCGTGTCGGCCTGTCATGTGCCGGGGTCGGAGACTATGGCAACGATTCACCCACCGACTGCGGTGTGACGCCGCAGTCCGCGCGACCAAAGCACCCGGTTGACGGCGAAGAGCACGAGCACCCATGCCAGCTCGAGGCCCAGTCCACTCAACGCGTCGGCCTCGCCGATGCGCCCGGTGAAAATTGCCGCCGGAAAATACATTTGGTAGTAGAACGGCAAGAATCTCGCCACGGCCATCACTCCCGCCGGCAGCAAGTCCAGTGGGAACATCTGCCCGCCGAGCACCGCCTCGACCGCCATCGAGAGAATGACGAAGCCCTGAATCTCAAGAAACCAAAAGGTCAGCAGCCCGAAGCAGTAGGCGATGCCGAACTGGATGAGCGCGGAGAGCAGCATGGCTGGAACACCGAGCGCGAGCCGCCAGCCCCAGTCGGTCGGCAACGCAAGGTGTGCGCCGATGAACGGCAGCGCCACGGCCAGCGGCACGAGCACCAGCGCGCCCGTGACCAGCCGCGCAGCCGCGAAGATGCTCAAGCGGTAGCCATAGTAGCTGATGGGTTTCAGGAGAAACTGGTTGATGAGGCCGTTGCGGATGTCCTCGCTGATTTGGTAATCCTCGTTAAACGCGCTGATGAAAAACTGGAGCACCAGCAGCGCCACGAAGTAGGTAAGGGTCTGGTCGAGCGTGTGGCCGCCCACTAGCTCGCGCCCTTGGAACGCCGCCGACCAGAGCACGAACACCGCCGTCAGGTGAAACAACGAGAACAACCCACGCACCGCGAAGTTCCACCGATAGACAAGGTTGCTCTGCAGCCCGACCAAGAAGGCGTGGCGGTATTTGGTGAGCGCGGCGAACATGGTCTGGAGTGAGTGGTGAGTAGCGGATCGCGAGTAGGTCGGTGTAAACGGACTTCTGGTGTGCATGCTCCGCTACTCACTGAGCGCTACTCGCTACTTTGGCGCGGCCAGCCCGAAGCGCTCGATAACCTCCTTGGCGAGGCCCTTGTAGGCGGTCGCACCGGGCGAAAGCGGGTCGTAGGCGAAGATGGTCTTACCGAAGCTAGGCGCCTCGCTCAGGCGCACGGTGCGCGGGATGACACTAGCAAAAATCTTGTCGGGTAGATGCTTTTTCACCTCGTCCACAACCTGCCGCGAGAGGCTCGTGCGGGTGTCGAACATCGTCATCACCACGCCGCCCAGTGCCAGCTCAGGGTTCACGCCGGCGCCCTTGAGTCGGTCCACGTTTTTCAAGATCTGGCCGAGGCCCTCCAGCGCCATGTATTCGCATTGGAGCGCGATGAGCAAATAATCGGCGGCGGCGAGGCTGTTCATCGAGAGCATCCCGAGGGACGGCGGGCAATCAATGATGACCGCACGCCAGCCGCCGCTCGCGCGCACCGGCTCGAGCACGCCGCGCAGCCGCGCGAGGTAGTTTTCGGTCTGCGCCAACTCGATCTCGGCGGCGGCCAGATCCTCCTCGCTGGGGATGAGCGCGAGATGCTCGACAGTGGTGGGCGTGACCATGTCGAGTGCCGAGCCCTCGCCGCGCAGCGGTCCGTAAAGACTGCGTCCCTCCTGCTTCTCGACGCCGATAGCGCTGGTCGCGTTGGCCTGCGGGTCGAGGTCAATGAGCAGCGTGTGGATTTTTTTTTCGGCAAGCGCCGCCGCCAAGTTGACGGCGGTGGTGGTCTTGCCGACGCCGCCCTTCTGGTTGGCGATGGTGAAAACGGTGGTGGGCATCAGGAAGTGGGCCGGAGCGTGGGTGTCGTGCGCGCCGGGCGCAAGCGTGCGCGGCGGCGCGGCAAAAATTTTTGGCGTGGAGAAATGCTCGCGCCTGCCCGCTCGTCATCGGGCCATGCCTTCTTTCCTAGGTTGCCATGTCAAATGGCAACCTAGCTCCCGAAATTTTCCCTTCAGAGGTAAAAATTGGAGGCGCGGGTCGGAATTGAACCGACGCATAGAGGTTTTGCAGACCTCGGCCTTACCACTTGGCTACCGCGCCCTATGCAGGGACAGTGGACGTTGCGGCAAGTTTTCCGTCTCCGCAAGCGCGGAAAATTTTCGGTTGTGGCTCAGTTTGCCTTGTCATCGCGAGTCCGGCGCAGCCGGCGTGGCGATCCAGCTAGAATCCAGATGGATGCAGACTGTCGGCCTGCGGCCTCGGGACCTTTCCCTTGTGTTCATCCTCGTTATCCTGATCGCCGGAGCGGGGTGGTGGCTCTGGCCCGCCGCGCTAGCGCCAGTGAAAAAGCTGGTCACACGGTTGCTATCGCGACCACCGCCAACCGAAAAGCCGCCGTTGCCGCCCGCCCCCCTGATATGACCGACGAAGAACCGGAGGAGCGGCCACCCGCGTCCATCCTCCCCGTGGAAACACCTGCGCCGCCAACTTTCGATCCGCAAGCCGTTCCGAGCACCGCCATCCCGAATTCGGTCCGTGAAGTGCAGGAAGACTTGACCACGCTGATGTGGAACCAGATGCCCACCGAACTCCAGCGGCGATGCAGAGGGTAATTGCGGAATTGCAATCCATCAAACGAACGGCCCCGGCCTACGACGAGACCGGCAACTGCGCCACCTACACCCTCCCGGTTGGAGCTTACAGCCCCATGCATCGTCTTCGTGCGGGTAAAGGTTCGTAGGTGTCAGGAATAACCCGCGCCCAAACCATGACAATCCTTCCGGCGGCGGGTAGTTTGTGAGTCCCGCGGGTGGACGGGCCAGTCTCATGCCGTTTCCGACGGCGTGCCTTCGGCGAACGGCTCCTTGGTGTCGCCGGGCTGGTAGCTTACCATGATGGTGAAGTAAAAGGTCGAGCCCTCGCCCGGGCGGCTCTCGACGGAGATCGCCCCGCCCATATGCTCACACAGGCGCTTGGCGATGATGAGGCCGAGGCCCGTGCCTCCCCGGCGGCGACGCGCGGAGGTGTCCACTTGGCTGAAAGGCTTGAAGAGCAGCGCGAGTTTGTCCGGTGGGATGCCGATGCCAGTGTCGCTCACCGCAAATTGCAGCCGCACGGCACGGCGGGTGTCGCCGGGCAGCGTTTCGGTGCGGACGCAGTCCACGGTGAGTGTGATGCCGCCGCGCTCCGTGAACTTGATCGCGTTGCCGATGAGGTTTTGGAGGATCTGCCGGAGCCGGAGCTGGTCGCCGTTGACGATGGCAGGCACCTCGGTGGCGATACGGGCCTCGAGCGTGAGCCCGGCCTCGCGCGCGCGCGGCTGAAGGAGCTGGCAGACCTGCTCAAGGCAGCGGCGCAGGGCAAAGGGGGAGCTCTCGACCTCAAACTTGCCGGCCTCGATCTTGGACAGGTCAAGAATGTCGCTGATGAGCGCCTCCAGCGCCTGGGCGCTGTCCTCAATCATCTCCAAGTTGCCACGCTGCTCGTCGTTGAGCGGCGAGTCGCGCAGGAGCCGGGCGAAGCCGAGCACGCCGTTGATGGGCGTGCGAAGCTCGTGGCTCATGATGGCGAGAAACTCGCCCTTGGCGCGGTCAGCGGCCTCGGCGGCATCCTTCGCGGCGCGCAGCAAGACTCGGCCTCCTTGCGCGTGGTGATGTCGTGGCCGACGGCCTAGTATTCGAGAATATTGCCCTCGGTGTCCTTGATGGCGCGGTGCGTCCAGGCAATCACCTGGCTGCGACCGTCGGTGCCGGGCAGCGCATGCTCAAAGGCCGCGTTGTCCGGCAACGCGCCCCCCGTCGGCAGCAGGCCTGAAGAGCAGAGCGCGACAGGTTGCCCGATCAGATCGGCGCGCCGGCGGCCGAAATGAGCGGCATAGGCGCCATTGACAAAGGTGAGCCGGCCGTCGGCGCGGTAGCGACAGATCAGGTCCACCTGATCCTCGACGATCCCGCGGTAGCTGGCCTCGACCCGCTGGAGCGAACGAGCCATGCGCTCAATCTGGCGGGCTAGCCCGATAATCTCGTCGGGGTCGCCTTCTGCCTCCGTGTCGGACGCAGCCGACTCGCTCTGCGCGGTCTGCGCGGTGTCGCGCAGTTCCTTGATCCGCTGGGCCATCGCCCGGTCCCACACATAGGCGGCAAGCACGCCGGCCACGCCGCCGATGATGGCGAGCGCGATGAAGTAGTAGGTGGAGCCGAGCCGCTCGCGGACGCTCTCA
>CAIPZZ010000163.1 GCA_903869665.1 uncultured Opitutia bacterium
ATGACATTGGCGACGGCGCCGCGGTCGAGGCGCAGGCGCGGATGTCGGTTGGCGATGGCGACGGGGCGCATGCTCACGCCACGCCGGCCTGGCCGGACTGGCTTGCGGGCGGAACGGTAGGATACTCGACGCGGGTGTGCGTCATGCTGAGCATGGTGCGGGCGAAGCTCTCTCGCACCAGGCCGAGCTCGGCGAGCGTGAGCGGGGCCTCGTCGAGCTGGCCGTCGGCCATGCGTGCGCCGACGATGCGGGCGATGAGCGCGGCGAGCCTTTCCGGTGTCGGCTCGCGGAGCGAGCGGGCAGCGGCCTCGACGCCGTCGGCGAGGTGGATAATGGCACTCTCCTTGAAACGTGGGCGTGGGCCGTCGTAGCGGTAGTCGGTGGGGTCCGGCGCAGGCGTGGCGGGGAACGGCGCGCGGCTTTGCTCGACGGCGCGGTCGAAGAAAAACCGCACGAGCGTCGTGCCGTGGTGCTGGCGGATCACATCCACGAGGGCACGGGGCAGCTTGTGTTGTTCAGCGAGGGCGACGCCTTCCTCGACGTGGGCGCGGATGAGCTCGGCGGAGCGGGCGGGCGGGAGCGTGTCGTGGGGGTTCACGCCCCGCTGGTTCTCGGCGAAAAACTCGGGACGGACCGTCTTGCCGATGTCGTGATAGAGGGCGCAGACGCGGGCCAGTAGCGGGTTGGCGCCGATGGCGGCGGCGGCGTGCTCAGCGAGTTGTGCGACCATGAGCGAGTGGTGGTAGGTGCCGGGCGCCTCGAGCTGCATGCGGCGCAGCAACGGGTGGTTATAGTCGGTGAGTTCGAGGAACGTGATGTCGGTGGTGCGCTTGAACAGCCCCTCGAACACCGGCAGCAACCCGACGACGATCACGCCGGAGAGCAGGCCCGTGCCGAGGCCGGTGGCCATGTGCTTGGCGACGGTGAGCGGCTCCAGCGCCTCGGTCACGCCGAGCAGGAGCGCAAACAGCGCGACCGTGAGCCCACCGAGCGCCGAGGCCCGCAGCACGCCGCCGCGCCGGCTGGTGTGGCGGCAGCCGTGGATGGCCACCATCGAGCCGAGGAACGTGAGCACGATCAGGTCGAGCCGGTTGCCGTAGATGACGCCGGTGAAGATCGAGATCAGCAGCGCCATGAGGCTGGCCGAGCCAGCGTCAATCAGCACCGCGATAACGACGGGCGCGATGGCGGTGGGCGCGAGGTAGGGGAGGAGCGAGGCAGAGTCGGGATCGTTGGCGAAAAACGGCAGGCCGGCGAGCGCGTGGCTCAGGCGCACGAGCGCGAGGTTGCCGACGACCACGAGCGCGAGCAGGCCGAGGCGGACGTTGCTCTGCAGCGTGGCGCGGTCCTCGAGGCGGATAAAAATCGCCCCGGCCATCACCATCGCCAGCACCAGTAGCACGCGCTGGAAAATCTGCCCGAGATCGCGTAGCTCCGCGTCGCCGTGCGTCCGCAGGTGCTCGCGGTGCGCGGCGAGCACCTCGGCCTGCGCGGGCGTCACGCGCTCGCCCTGCTCAATGAGAGTCTGACCGCGCGCCACGCTGACGAGCACGGGACGGACGGCGGCCACGGCGGCGGCGATGCGCTCGCGGGTGGCCGCCTCGTCGAATTTGACGTTGGCCGTCACGCCGCGGCTGAAGAAACCGAACAACTCCTGCTGTTGCAACGCCGGCACGCCGGCGCTGGCGAGGCTCACACGGAGAAACGCGAGCGCGTCGGCCAGCGTCTGCACGGGCCGGGCGGCCACACTCCCGTCGGGCCGCGCGAGCTGGAAGCCGCCGCCCGCCGCGCCAGCGGGGGCGTTGGGCTGCACGCCGTCGGCGGCGAGCTGGCGCAGCGCCGCGAGGGCGGTGCGGGCGAGGGCGGCGCGCGCCGGGGCGTCGCCGGCAGCGAGGAGCGCGGCGATCTCGGCGGGCGTGGCGCGCGTGCCGGCGCGCGCGTTGAAGGCGTCAGCCAGCGCGACGAGGCCGGGGGCGGGCGCGGCGAGGAGCGGGGCGGCAATCGGCGGACGGGTTTGGTCGAGCTTGTCCAGCTCGGGCAGCAAGGCGTTGAGCGCGGCCTCGAACGTGGCGAGCGGCGCGGTGTCCAGCCGGAAGATGCGTGGCACGCGCTCGCGCGCCTGCTCCTGCGCGAGGCGCGTCTGCTCCTGGCTCTCATAGCTAAAGGCCGCCCCGGCCGTCACCCGCGTGCCCGCGAGCTGGCCGGGCAGCGCCGGCAGGCTGGCTGCGTCCGCGCCGACGTAGCTGACGACTACGATGACTGCGACCGTCGCGGCAAAGATGAGCGTCGCCACCAGTCGGCTCGACTCCCAGAACCCGGCCGCGCCCTCGCCCGGCGCCGGGCGGTCAAGCGCGCGCAGGCGGGCGAGGAGCTGCTGGAGGTGGTTTTTGGCGGACACGGTTTTTGGCCTCACGCGACGGTCGCAAAGGCCACGAAGGTTCCGAGCGCAAACATTGCACCCGTGGCGACCTTGGCGTGAGGCATTCTCATGCGGCTTCAGGCGGCAAATTCCTCAAGGTAGAGGTCGGTCGCCTCGCACAGGTTAGCGAGCGCCTCTTCGACAGTCTCGCCTTGGGTGGTCGTGCCGGTCTCAGGATTAAGCGCGACGAAGCCGCCTTCGACGGCGGGAGTGAGGATGGCGTTAAGTTTCATGGGAGGGAGTCAGGCGAAATTTGGCTGGGAGGCAAGCAGACTGGTGCTAGAGGGACATCTGGCTACTCAGGCTTTTCTCCGTTGCTAGGGCGCACAGGTCTCAAAAGGCGCTTCCACCAATGAGGATTCAAAGCATTGTCGAGCAACACGGTTTGCTTTCGGAAATCGCGTGGGAACGGTGTGAGTTCCAACTTGCACCCCAAGGCATCCGACAAATCCCGAACGGCCTTCTCTGGCAGGGAACTCGTCAGTAACAAATCAGCCTTAAAAAAATTTCTGAACGTGTGAAAGGTGAACACGATCTCCGTTTGGGAATAGCCCTTGAAATGGTAAAATGCCGCCTCCATGCCTTGCGACTCAATTAGCCGACAGAGACGTTGCGCGAATTCGTCGCTGAAGGCGACGTGGTAGAAATCTGGCTGTGGGTCTATCGTGTCGCACATGACCTTGCGGATGTAGGTCGCGGAATATTCCTCGTAGAGAGCTTTTGCACTCATACCCATTTCGGGCCCCTCGAAAAACAACGAGCCTCCGTGAGGGAAGACCTTCGGCAGGTGAAAAAACAAGTCACGGGCATTGGTGACATCGCCAATTGTCCAACAAGCGGCACCGGGGAAGTGGAGGTATTCGTCCCACTCCGCAACGCGTTGATGGATGCCGGGTTTCAAACTCATCGTTTCTCCTCCGTCTGCTTGCTGCGTGAGCGTCCGCCCTTGCCCTTGGTCCGGGCGACTTTTGACTTTGAGACTTTCAGACCTTCGACCGTCTTGCGCAGGCGCAGCCACGTCGCCTCCAGCGCCTGCGGGAGGACGCGGGTGTGGCCGAGGACGGGCATGAAGTTGGTGTCGCCGTTCCAGCGGGGCACGATGTGGGCGTGGAGGTGGGCGATGCTGCCGCCGGCGGCGGCGCCGAGGTTTAGGCCGACGTTGAAGCCGTCGGGCTTGAGCGCGGCGGTGAGGAGCTGTTTGGCGAAGATGATCGCATCCATGAAGTCGGCGCGCTCGGGAGCGGTGAGGGCGTCGAGGTCGGCGACCTCGCGAAACGGAATGGCGAGGAGGTGGCCGGCGTTGTAAGGGTAGCGGTTGAGTATGAGGTAGCTCAGCCGGGTGCGGTGGACGATGAGCGCGGCACGGTCGTCGCCGAGCGCGGGTAGCGCGGTGAACGGACGCGCGTCGGCCGGCAGGCGGGGGGCGGCGATGTAATCCATGCGCCAGTGGGCGTGCAGCGACTCGAAGTTCACAGGAGAGGCAGCAAGGCAGGGAGAGGGGTGAAAGTCAGTCTTAAAGTCGCACGCCTGGAAGGCCCCAAGTTGGGGGCGGTGGCGTTGACTTTGGCCGCTCGAGAACTCAGTCTGGCGGCATGCTGGTTGAAAATGTCAACGTGCGGCAAGAGCCCGCCGCCGGACGGCGGCGGTGGTTCGACGGCGACCGGCTGGAGTTAGTCGTGTGGTATAACGCAGCGGGCGCGGTGACCGGGTTTCAGATCTGCTACGCGCTGCCCGACGGCGAGCGCGCGCTGACGTGGCGGCCGGGCGCGGGTTTCACGCATTGCGCGGTGGATGACGGGGACAACTGGCAAGTCGGCGGCAAGCAGTCGCCCGTGCTCGTGGCCGACGGCGAGGTGGTGTGGGCCGAGCTGGAGGAGCGGTTCCGTGCGGAGGGCCTGCGATTGGAGCCGGCGTTGCGCGACTTAGTGACGACGCGGCTGGCGGCGCGTGAGTGAGGCGCGGGGTGGCACGGGCATCCTGCCCATGATTTTCGTCGGGCACATGAGCGGAATGCCCATGCCAACTTAAGCGTGCGGAGACGATACGCTCCACCTTGAGGAAGGCCGCTTGATCCTCGCGGCCCGTTTCATGGGGTCGGCGCGAAAGTGCTGGCGCGGGGCGGGCGGATGCCCCACGTTGCGCCCGCTCCCCCATGACCGACCAGTGGAAAAAATGGACCGCCGCCGTGCCCGCGCCGTTTCTCACGGCGCTGCTGTTCGGCGCGGCCTATCTTGGCTTCGTCGCGTGGGACCAGTCGCACTGGTGGCGGACGTTATCGGACTATTCGTTCGGCTGGCTGGCTCCGGTCTTTGTGGCGTTTGTGGTGCACGATCGCTGGCCGCGCGTGCGGGCGGCGCTGCGCGACTGCAGCGCGGCGGGCAGCCTGCGGGCGGCAGGTGCAGGTGGGCTGGCCTTGGCGCTGTCCGCGTATGGCGCGCTGGCGGGCGGGGCGGCCCTGTTTCTCCTCGGCGCTTATTATCGCGCGGGCGCGGGCGCGTCGCAGCCGGGTTCGCTGGCGCTCTCGCTGGGCGCGGCGGCGCTGCTGGGGGCGACGCTGTTCTTGAACTCCCCGGAGCCAGACGGCCCGTCGTCGTCGTCGGCAAACATCTCAGCCGACGCACGCGTGCGGCTCGTGGCGCTGTTTGTGTTTCCCGCGCTGGTGTGGCTGGTGTCGGCGCCGATGGTGTCGGTGGTGGAGAACAATCTCAGCCGTTTCCTGCTGGGGCGCGTGACCTCGGTGGTCTATTTCACCTTCGATACGCTCGGGATGCCGGTGCAGCAGGCGGGCAACGTGCTCGTGCTGCCCGAGGTCGTGCCCGGTCAGCGTAACGAGGTGGGCGTGGCTGAGGCGTGCTCGGGCATCCGCTCGCTTACGGGCTGCCTGTTCGCGGGGTCGTTCCTCGCGGCGGTGTTTCTGGAAAAACTCTGGAAAAAGACGCTGCTGGTGGGGATGGCGGCGGTGTTCGCCTTCGGCATGAACATCGTGCGCGCTCTCTTCCTCACGGGCTGGGCCTACCGTCACGGCTCGGACGCGATCCACAACGTCCACGACATCGCGGGCTACGCGGTGCTCGGCCTGACCGTCGCGGGGCTACTCTGCCTACTGCCGCTGCTTAACCTGAAAATTTCCGTCCACGGCCGGGGCGGCAGTCGGCCGCCGATGCCCGTGTCCGCGCCGAAACCGACGACGAGTGGAATGCACTGACCGCGCGACGATGATCTGGTTTTACCGGTTGCTTTTTCCGCCCCTGCTGCTGCTCGCCTCGCCCTACTATCTGTGGCGGATGCGGCGGCGCGGCGGCTACCGGCGACATTTCGGCCAGCGCTTCGGTGCGACGCCGCCGTTGCCGCCGAAACGCGACGGCACGCCGCGCGTCTGGCTGCAGGCCGTCAGCGTGGGCGAGCTCAATGCCCTCGCGCCGCTGCTCGAGGGCCTGCGCGCTGCCGGCGCGGAGGTGTATCTCACCACCACGACCAGCACTGGTTACGCGGTCGCCCGCGAGCGGCTCACGCCGCTCATCCTCGCGCTCGGATATTTTCCTGCGGACTGGTGGCCGTTTTCCCGCCGTGCGTGGGATGCGGTGCGGCCTGACCTCGTCGTGCTGATGGAGGGCGAGCGCTGGCCCGAGCACCTCGCGCAGGCCCGCACGCGCGGCGTGCCGGTCGTGTGCGTCAACGCCCGCTTGAGCGACCGCACCCACCGGCGGATGCGCACGCTGTCGGGTTTCTCACGGCTGCTGCTCGACGGTGTCACGCGCGTGCTCGCCGCGAGCGAGGAAGACGCCGCGCGCTTCCGTGGGTTGGGCGTGCCGGCGGAGCGCGTCGCCGTGACCGGCAGCCTCAAGCTCGACGTGGACATCCCGCCGCTGGGCGACGCGGAGAAACAAAAGCTTCGGGCCGCGCTCGGTCTCGCGCCTGGCCACCTTGTGCTGATGGGCTCCTCGACCTGGCCCGGCGAGGAGTCGGCGCTCGTGCAGGCGCTCAAGGCCGCCCGCGCGCGCGGCCTCGCCGTCTCGCTGCTGTTGGTGCCGCGCCACGCCGAGCGGCGCGACGAGGTGCGCGCGGTGCTGGAGCGCACCGGACTGCGTTCTCATTTCCGTCTCCAAGGCGACGCGCCCGGCGAGGTGGACGTGGCCGTCGCCGACACTACGGGCGAGCTGAGAAAACTCACCCAGCTCGCGGACTTGGTGTTCGTTGGCAAAAGCCTGCCGCCGCACGAGGGCGGACAGACGCCCGTCGAGGCCGCAATCCTCGGCCGGCCGATTTTGCACGGCCCGCGCATGACGAATTTCCGCGAGATCACCCGCGCGCTCGACACCGCCGGTGCCGCCCGAGAAGTCGGGCTGGCCGATGACCTCGTGTCCGCCTGCGCCGAGCTGCTGGGCGACGCCGCCCGCCGCGAGCGCATGGCCGCCGCCGCGCGCGCGTGGGCCGAGGCCGGCCGGGGCGCGACGGAGCGCACGCTTGCGGCGCTGCGGGAGGAGCTGGGGAAGAGGGTCGAAAAGTCTAAGGTCTGAAAGTCGAAGGTCGGCGGCTCCGCCGAGTGGCCCGAGGGTGGAACGCGACGTCCCGGCGCGTTCGGGTGGCGCGGCAAGCGCGCCGAGGACGTCGCGCTCCACCTCAAGGCGAGCTTGCGTCGGGGCGACGTGCAGCGTTCGCTCCGGTCATGCCGGGCGACCTGAAATCCAAGCGGCTCATCATGCTCAAGGGCTGGCTTTTCCTCGCCGCTGCGCTGCTCGCGGCCGCGGGGCTGCTGCTCCAGTCGTGGTCGTGGCGGACGGCCGTGCTAGTCGGCGTGCTCGCGTGGGCCTCAGCGCGATTTTACTATTTTCTGTTCTACGTGCTGGAGAAATATGTGGACCCGTCGCTGCGCTATGCGGGCGTGTTGGATCAAATCCGCGCGCTGCTGCGGCGGGGAAAAAAGTGAGTGGGTGGCAGGAAATGAGGAGAGCGGGATCGCCGGCGGCTAATGTAGGGGCGCAGACTTGCTGCGCCCTTTCCGCCTCGACCCCAAACAGGCGCAGCAAGACTGCGCCCCTACAGCGGCCGGCGTTGCTCGGATAGGCTCCGAACGCGATCACACGACACCTCCGCCCTCGCTCGGGTTGGAGCGGAGGTTGAACTTGCCAAGTTTGGCCCGCGTCTGTCTTGTGCGCCCGCCCCTGTTCCCCTATGAAAATTCCGCCGCTTCGCTCTGTTATCGCCCTGCTCGCGTTGGGCCTTGCCGCCCTGTCCGCCCGCGCCGAGGACGGCTACCGGCTCTGGCTGCGCTATGATCGCATCGCCGACGAGACGCTGCGCGCGAGCTACGCGGCGGCGTTGCAGCAGATCACATTTAACAAGCAGGCCGACGCAGCTGATTCGCCCACGCTCGCCGCCGCCCGCGCCGAGCTCACCGCTGGCTTGGGCGGACTGGTCGGCGGCCCGGCACCGCGTTTTTCGTTCTTGGCCGGCAATGACCGCCTCCTGAAACCAGACACCTATTATTTTACCCGCAACCCGACCGGCTTGATGATCACAGCCTACAACGACCTCGGCTTGCTCTATGGCACGTTCGCCCTGCTCCGCCATATGCAACTTGGCCTGCCGCTCGACCAGATCACTGGCGCCGCCAGCACCCCAAAAATCCAACGCCGTCTCCTCGACCATTGGGACAACCTCGACCGCTTCGTCGAGCGCGGCTACGCGGGGCAGTCGCTGTGGGAGTGGTTTTACCTGCCCGAGATCCGCAGTCCGCGTTACCGCGATTACGCCCGTGCGCTTGCCTCCATCGGGCTCAACGGCGTCGTGCTCAACAACGTCAACGCCAACGCCCTCATCCTCACCCCCGTCTATCTCCGCAAGGTCGCCGCGCTCGCCGAGGAGTTCCGCCCCTATGGCGTCCGCGTCTATCTCACCGCGCGGTTCAGCGCGCCCATCGAGATCGGCGGCCTTAAGACCGCCGACCCGCTCGACCCGGCTGTCGCCGCATGGTGGAAGGCCAAGGTGGACGAGATCTACACGTTCATCCCCGACTTCGGCGGCTTCCTCGTGAAGGCCAACTCCGAGGGCCAGCCCGGCCCCCAAGAATACAAGCGCACCCACGCCGACGGGGCCAACATGATGGCCGACGCCCTCGCGCCGCACGGCGGCGTC
>CAIPZZ010000164.1 GCA_903869665.1 uncultured Opitutia bacterium
CCTCGACTACCGCCGCCTCTGGCGGCACCGCGCCACGCACGCCTATTTCGCCGACTGGATCGCCTTCCGCCGCTCCGAGACCGGGCGGCTACTGCGCCATTGGACGCGCGCCAGCGAGGGCTTTTTCCAGTTCTACTGGGCGCGCGACTCTGCCGCCGCGGCCGTGCTCTACAACGCCGACCGCAGCCAGGGCGCGACGCGCCTGCTCTTCGCCATCAACCCGACCGCCGCCGACACCACGATTCCGCTCGCCGACGGCCTGCCCGCCGACGCCTGGCGCCAGCTCGCCGACCACGACCGTTTTTTCAATGCTTCCTCTTCAGTCCCTGGCCAGCCCGTCGAGCCGGAACTGTTTCTCCCCGCGCTCGGCTGCGGTTTGTGGGTCTGCGAGATATGAGTAAAAATAACCGGCCGCCTTTTGGCGAAAAGCCGCCGAAGACTGCTTGGCCCTGTGATGCCGTCCGGCCCAAGTCTTCTGATTCGGAAGCAGGTGCCGTGATCCGATCGCCGAGAAGATCGGCCAAGATAAGCGGAAAACTGACGACTGCGGTGTGGCGGGAAAATTAATCCTTCTTGGCTGTCAGGCGCATGAGCACGATGAGCGCGGTCAGGCTGACGGCGGCGACGCCGAGCCAGATGTAGAGCAGGCGTTTGAGGCCGAGATGCGGATTCGGGATAAGCACAAATACCGTGAGCATGACGCCGGCGATGTTGCCGAGCGTGCTAACGCCATAGACGACGCCAGAGGCCTTGCCCGGCGGCGTGCCACACCCGGCCAGCCAGCCCACACACTGCGGACCGAACGACGACAGCGCCGTGACCGGGACGAAAAACAGCGCCATGCATGACAAAAACACCGCCATGTTCATATCAGCCCCACCTTGGTTGTTCATATCGCGCACGTCGGGAATGAAATGTAGCTCAATCGCATCGAGCATCGGCTTCTGGTAAAACGCTGTGAGCGCGAGCGACGCGACGCCGACTGCCGCCACCGCGATTTGCAGCCGGCCGCGCCGCGCGGTGGGGAGATTGCTCACCCACCCGCCGAGCACCGAGCCAGCGCTGAACGCAGCCAGAAATGTCGAAATGAGCCATACCCATTCCACAACGGTTGAGCCGTAGTGTGGGCTGAGCAGCCGAGAGGCGAGCATCTGGAAGCCCATGCTGAGGATGCCGAGCACGACGACAAGCGAGTAGAATAGGAGGAGGGCCACGGGAAAAGGTGAAAGGAGCGGGATAGAAAGGAGCAGGCTGACACCCGGCGCGCCATGCCACAAGCGGAAGGTTTGAGGATTTTAGTGAAATCCGCCGGTCCGCTGCCGCGCGCCTTTCCGTTTGCCAAGGACGGGCGGGCGGGCAATGCTTGGCGCTTCATGCTGGATTTCATCTTCAAGCGTTTTGCCGGCCGGCACTACAAAAAGTTCCTCGCCTCCGCGCAGCCCATCGTGGCCCGCGCCACCGAGCTGGAGCGCGCCTACCAGGCGCTCTCCGACGAGCAGCTTCGCGCCAAGACCGACGAGTTTCGCGCCCGTGTGGCCGCCGCCCCCGACAAACGCGCCGAGCTGGACGCCATCCTGCCCGAAGCGTTCGCCGCCGTAAAAAACGCCGCGCGCCGTCTCTGTGGGCGTAAGATCACCGTCTGCGAGCACGAGCTGGAGTGGAATATGATCCACTTTGACGTGCAGCTCATCGGCGGCCTCGCGCTCCACCAGGGCCGCATCGCCGAGATGGCCACCGGCGAGGGCAAGACTCTCGTCGCCACGCTGCCGCTCTATCTCAACGCCCTCGCGGGCAAAAACACCCAGCTCGTCACCGTCAACGACTACCTCGCCCGCCGCGACTCCGAGTGGATGGGGCATCTCTACAATTTTCTCGGCCTCACCGTGGGCTGCATCCAGCAGCAGATGCCGTCGGAGGTGCGCCGCGAGATGTATGGGCGCGACATCACCTACGGCACGGCGAGCGAGTTCGGCTTCGACTACCTGCGCGACAATGGCATGGCCACGCGCAAGGAGGACCAGGTGCAGCGCGACCACTGGTTCTGCATCGTGGACGAGGTGGACTCCATTCTCGTGGACGAGGCGCGCACGCCGCTCATCATCTCCGGCCCCGCACCCATCGAGCGCGAGCAGCCGTTCACCCGCATCAAGCCGGCGGTGGACCAGCTCGTGAACGACCAGATTCGCCTCTGCAACGGCCTCATCTCCGAGGCGAAAGAGATTCTCGAAAAGCCCGGCGCGACCAACGACGACAAGCGGCGCGCCGCCGAGAAGCTCCTTCAGGTCAAGATGGGCCAGCCGAAAAACAAGCTGCTCCTCCGCATCCGCGAGAATCCCGCCTGGCTCAAGCTGCTCGACCGCACCGAGACGGAGCTGAACAGCGATTTCCAGAAGGAGGACCTGTTCCGCCTGAAGGAGCAGCTGCTCTTCACCATTGACGAGCGCCAGCACCAGGCCGACCTCACCCAGCTCGGCCGCACGAGGCTGCGCCCCGACAATCCCGACGCGTTCATGATGCCCGATCTCGCCACCGAGTTCAGCGAGATTGACCGCGACACGGCCAGCACCACGCCCGAGCAGCGCGAGCAGCGGAAGCTCGCCGCGCAGAACCGCTACGCCGAGATCTCTGAGGAGATCCACTCGATCTCCCAGCTCCTGCGTGCCTACGCCCTCTACGAGCGCGACGTCGAATACGTCGTGCAGGAGGGCAAGGTGATGATCGTGGACGAGAACACCGGCCGCGTGATGCCCGGCCGCCGCTGGTCGGACGGTCTGCACCAGGCCGTCGAGGCGAAGGAAAACGTGGACATTGAGCGCGAGACGCGCACTTACGCGACCATCACCATCCAGAATTATTTCCGGATGTATGAGAAGCTCGCTGGCATGACCGGCACCGCCGAGACGGAGGCGACCGAATTTTTCGACATCTACAAGCTCGCCGTGCAGGTCATCCCGACCAACCGGCCTTGCATCCGGGTGGACAAGAATGACGTGATCTACAAGACGCGCCGCGATAAGTTCGCCGCCGTCGTGAAAGAGATCGAGGAGGCCAACCGGCGCGGCCAGCCCGTGCTCGTCGGCACCGTGAGCGTCGAGTCCTCCGAGGTGCTCTCGCGCATGCTCCGGCGCACGAACATCGTCCACACCGTGCTCAACGCCAAGTTCCATGCGCAGGAGGCCGACATCGTCGCCCGCGCCGGCCAGCGCGGCGCTGTCACCATCGCCACCAACATGGCCGGACGCGGCACCGACATCAAGCTGGGCGAGGGCGTGCGCGAGCTCGGCGGCCTCTACGTCATCGGCACCGAGCGACACCAGTCGCGCCGCATTGACCGCCAGCTCCGCGGCCGCTGCTCGCGCCAGGGCGACCCGGGCCAGACCAAGTTCTATCTCTCGCTGGAGGACGAGCTGCTGCGCCTGTTCCTCCAGGGCAACCTCGCCTCGAAGATCATGGAGGGCTCGATGAAGGAGGGCGAGGAGCTGGAGCACCCGTGGCTCAACCGCTCCATCGAGAGCGCGCAGAAAAAGGTCGAGCAGCAGAATTTCTCCATCCGCAAGCGCCTCCTCCAATATGACGACGTGCTGAACCAACAGCGCGAGGTCATCTATGGCATCCGCAACGGTGCCATCCACGCCGCCCGGCCGCGCGACATCATCTTCGAGCAGATCACCGAGGAGCTGGTCACGCGCCTCGAAAATGCCGGCGTCGGCGACAAGGCCGGCACCAACGCCGCCGCCATCGAGAGCTTCGTCGGCTGGGCCAATGGCGCGTTCCCCATTAGCCTCAAGGCCGCCGACCTCGCCGGCCACGACCCCGTGGCGCTCGCCCAACCGATCCTCGAAAAAATTGCCGCCGCCTACGCCGTGAAGGAGTCCGTCGAGAACCCCGAGGCCCTCGGTGCGCTGGAGCGCTACGTCGTCATCAATGCCATTGACCACCATTGGCAGGAGCATCTCACCGAGATGGAGAACCTCCGCCAGGCTGTGGGTCTCCGCAGCTACGGGCAGACCGACCCGCTCGTCGCCTACAAGGGCGAGGCATTCAAGTATTTCAACGAACTCATGGGCAACGTGCGCCTCCAGATCTGCACCGGCCTGTTCCGCAACGCCTCCAACCTCTCGGTTTTCGAGAACATGCTGGCGCTCCTGAGCCGCACCGCCAAAGCCATCGGCCCGACCGACCCCACGCCGGCCGCCTCTCCGCCGCCGTCCGCGACCGAGTCCGCGCCCGCGCCGGAAAAGGAAATCACCCTCCCGATCCCCAAGCCTCAGCCCGCCGCGCGCGCCTTCCCCAAGGTCGGCCGCAACGACCCTTGTCCCTGTGGCAGCGGCAAAAAATACAAGTCCTGCCACGGAGCGTGAGCGCGGCGCGGGAGAGTGTTGTTTAAAGATGGGCGGATGTCTGACGCCTACTTTCCGCCCGCTGGCATTCAGCGCCGACGAACAGGGTCACGCATGTCGCATCGTCGCTGGAGAACCAGCGCTGCGTCACGCGTGGGTTCGGAGTCAGCAGCCCGACTGTGTCAGCGGAGAGGCCGAGTCGAGTAGGAGCGCGACCTGATGTCCGACGAGTAGTGGCGGAGCGTAGGCATGGAACTGGTAAATCTTTCGCAGGCTGTGTCTGTGTTAACGAGGTGAGCAAGGCGATTTGCTTTCGCGGGGAAATATCGCCGCTACCAGCCCTGTCCCGCCTTACCAAACTGTAAGGTTCCCGCAAGGCCGCCGCAAGGGGCGTGTGCGATAGTGGTGCGTCAGAACGAGCTTTTCCTCCCACAACCGCAACCCATTCATCCGCTCCTCCCATGCACACCACTCCTCCCTCCTCCCTTTTGCGCCGCGCGCTCTGGTCGTTTGGCGGCGCGGCCTGCGCGGGTGCCGCGCTCTGGGCGCTCACGCTCTCCTCCGGCCCCAATGCGCAGGCCTCCGTGTCCGTCAAGGTTGACGCCAGCCCCGCGCCCGCGGTCGCCGGCGGCGAGCCGGCGAGCTACGCCCCGGTCGTCAAGCGCGTCGCGCCGAGCGTCGTCAAGGTGCTCGTCACCGCGCGCGCCAAAGCGGTGGCCGCGCCCGACCTGCCGCAATTTTTCAACGACCCGCTTTTCCGGCAGTTCTTCGGTAACCTCCAGAACGGCCAGCTCCAGGTTCAGCAGCCGCCCCAGGAGGGCATGGGCTCGGGCGTTATCGTCAGCGCCGACGGCTATGTGCTCACCAATAATCACGTCGTCAACGGCGCCGACGTGATCAAGGTCTCGCTTAACGACGGCCGCGAGCTTACGGCCAAGGTTGTGGGCACCGACCCGCAGGCCGACCTCGCGGTCGTGAAGGTGGACGCGAAGGATCTCCCCGCGATCACGTTTGCCGACAGCGACAAGGCCGAGGTGGGCGACCGCGTGCTCGCCGTGGGTAATCCCTTCGGGATCGGCCAGACCGTGACCAGCGGCATGGTCAGCGCGCTCGGCCGCGCCACCCTTGGCCTCGACTACGAGGACTTTATCCAGACCGACGCCGCCATCAATCCCGGCAACTCCGGCGGCGCGCTCGTGGACACGCAGGGCCGCCTGCTCGGCATCAACACCGCCATCCTCAGCCGCAGCGGCGGCTCGCAGGGCATCGGCTTCGCCATCCCGGCCAATCTCGCACGCAACGTCATGGAGCAGCTCGTCGCCACCGGCAAGGTGTCGCGCGGCTACATCGGCGTGAACG
>CAIPZZ010000165.1 GCA_903869665.1 uncultured Opitutia bacterium
AGCGACTCGTCGGCACCGGCGAGCGGACGGCCGTTGAAGACGACACTGGGCGTGCTGGTGAAAACGAGGCGGCGCACGCCGTGCGTGCGGCAACCGTCAATAACGGCCTCGGTGCCGAGGACATTGGCGCGGTAAAAATCATCGGCGCGGCCCCACACGCCGACATTGGCGGCGACGTGAAATACCGTGCCCATGCCGGCGCACGCCGCGCGCACAGCGTCGGCGTCATCGAGCGCGGCGCGGATGAAACGCACGCCGCGTTGCTCGAGGTCGGGCGCGGGCGTGCGCGCGAGCACGGCGACAGGCCGGCCGGCGGCGAGCAGGCGCTCGACGAAGCGGCGGCCGAGGAAGCCGGTGCCGCCGGTGACGAGAACGGGAGAGTCGGAGGGTTTAACCACGGATGGACACGGATGGACACAGATGCCGTTCGAGCAAGCAAAGGATGCATGGACCCCACCCAGAAGTATGCTGTCGTCGTGCAATCCGTGGACACCAATATAAAGGCAGCAAGGTGCTAGCGGTTTAAGAAGTTATCCACGCTCTCTATTTGTCTACTTCAGTCATAGCTGGCTAAACGGCTGGGCGACCGAACACGGAGGGTGAATTCTATAATCGCCGACTTCTGAAGTTTCTTCAAATGATGCGAAGGAACATATACGCAGCTGATAGCATCAGGATAAATGCGCCCATCCAAAGAGCGAAAACTGAACGTCGGATCCAAACTGATATTGGAGTTAGAAGAATTGTGCCAAAAATATTTGTAACAACACACAATCCGGCCACCGACCAGCCAATCTTTAGCACGATGAGGAGAATCAGTATGATGCTACCGTAATTCGCCAATCCAGCGACAAGCCAAGCGAGCCGGATGCCACCCGGGTTTCGATCCTCCATGCGCCATAGGGTCGCCATGCAGGAATATACGGTTGAAGCTATGAGCAAATCCCAAGGCATGGGTTAAATTGAAGGCGAAATTTTTACGTGGCAAACGTAGACTCCATGTTGGCAGGACTAGCGCTTCGGATCGGACGCGAAGCCTTTGGCGGAGGCGGCCCAGCGGGCGAGGGTGAGGCGGTGGATTTTGGCGTTGTGGCGGACATCCACCGGAAATTTCGGGCGGAAGTAAAAGGTCTGGATGGACGCGGTATGCGGGTGAGCGCGGGCGAGATGGCGCAGCTCACGGGCGAGGGCGCGGCCCTCGCGAGAAGTTTTCACGGCAGTCTCGACGACGAGCGCGGGGATTTGCGCAGGGCGTTCGCCAAGGCCGACGAGGGCGCAGCGGGCGGCGCGGGGGTGGGCGCGGAAGACTTGCTCGCAGGGCTCGGTGTGGAGCGTGCCGGAGGGCGTCACGACGCGCTCGGCCTTGCGCCCACAGAACCAGAGGCGGCCGGCGGCGTCCATGTAGCCGCAGTCGCCCATGCGGTGCCAGACGGCGGAACCGTCCGCGATTTTGGCTGCGGCGGTGGAGGCAGGGAGGGCGTCGTATTCTTTGGTGACGACGGGACCAGACACGATGATCTCGCCGATTTCGCCGGGCGGGAGCTCGCGGGCGTCGCTGATGTTGGCCCCTCGACTTGGCTCGGGGCAGGCGATGGGGGTATCGCTGATGGGGATGATTTTGACGGTGATTTCAACGACGGGGCGGCCAACGCACGCGCCGCGCACGGAGGCGGGGTCAACCTCGTGGGCGGAGACGCTGGCCACGGGGAGCGCCTCGGTCGCGCCATAGGGGCTGTGGAGCTGGCCGTTGGGCAGAAAAGTGGTGGAGTTTTGCCAGAGCGCGGCGGGGACGGGCGCGCCGGCGCAGAGGACGCGGCGGAGCGTGGGGAGGGTGATTTTATGAGCGAGACAGTGGTCGCCGATTTTTTTCCAGAGCGTGGGCGAGCCGAAGGAGTTGGTGACGTTTTCTTGGCGGATGGCTTGGACGATGCGGGCGGGATTGAGGTCGGCGGGGCGGCGTGGATCGAGCTCGGGCACGATGGTGGTCATGCCGAGCGCGGGGTTGAAGAGCGCAAAGATGGGGAGCAGCGGGAGGTCCACCTCGCCGGGGGCGATGGCGTAGGTGTCGCGGATGAGGCGCACCTGGGCGTCGAACATCCCGTGCTCGTAGCAGACACCCTTGGGCGCGCCGGTGGAGCCGGAGGTGAAGAGAACCGCCGCAAGATCGGTAGGGGCGGCGGCGAAATGAGGAGTGCGGAGTGCGGAGTGCGGAATGGAGGCGGAATTTGGATTGGTCAGCCGGGCGGTCAGGGAGCCGCTGACAGGGACGCGGACTTGGACTGTGCGGAATGAGGGGCGGAAAAGGTGGCTGAGAATCTGCGCTATCGGGAGGCCGACGAGGGCACGGGGGCGCGAACGGGCGACGCAGGCGAGGAAGTTTTTCAGGCCCATTCCAGGGTCAATGATGACCGGCACCGCACCGAGCTGGAACAGCGCAAACACCGAGGCGATGAGCGGCAGGCCGGGGCGCACCATCACGAGCGCGCGGTCCCCACGGCGCACACCGCGGGCGGCGAGGCGCTCGCGCCACGCAGCGGCCTCGACGGCGAGCTCGGCAAAGGTGAGCGCGAGGTAGTCAATATCGCCGGCGCGGGTGGTGCCGCGCGGAATCTTGAGCGCGGGCGTGTGCGGCTGGCGCGCGGCCATGAGCGCGAGGTGGCGGGAGATGTTGGCGTCGGCAGGGGGCAAGCGGTTGAGAGACTCGCGCGGCGCGACGGCCGGGGCAAAAGAAAACATACGGACGAGCCATCCCTAATGGGGCGGCCAGTGATGGTCGCGGCCGACAAAGCATGAGCGCAGAGGGAAACTCGCTCCGTAAAAGGCAAGGAAAAGCCCCGTCCGGGACACAGCCGGGCGGGGCGAAATTCAGGCGGAGCCTGTGCGGACGCAGGCGGCGCGATGGCTCAATAACGGGTGTATTTCACCTGGTCGTAGAAGAACGACACGCTGTTGCCGGTGGGCAGGCCGCTGCCAAACCATTTGGTGGTGTCAACCTGCGCGCCGGTGGGGGGCGCGGGGGCGTAGTCGCCCTTGTGGACGGCAATCAGGCCGCCCATGTAATAGGTGTCGGAGCCGTAGCGCGTCTGCTGCGTCGCGCAGCCACCGGAAAGAAGGGCGGCGGCGGTGAGGCCGAGGGCAAGGAGTTGGGAGGTTTTCATAGGGGATGGGTGGTCCAAGTTGGGGAGAGCCGGGAGGCTTGGCAAGCTCCGGTTGAAAGATTTATCAAAAATTTTCGGGTGCAAGACGGCACGAAGCGGCCGGAATCTGGGGCAACCCGAGGGGACGCTGGCAATAACATCAGGCCGGAGTCTCGCGCATCAGCCCGGCCTGCCAGGGGAGCAGGATGTCGGCGGTGTTTTCCGGGGCGCGGGCGAGCTCAGCGAGCTGGGCGCGGCTGGCGATGAGCGTCGGGTCGAGATTGAGCCGGGCGGCGACGCGGTCACGGATGGCCTTCAACTGGTCCTGACGGGCGATCTCCTCGTTGGTGGCGGAGCGGCGGTCGCCGCGCGGGCGGCGGGGGAGCGAACGCGGGTCGAGCGCAAGGCCGGCGCGCACGGCGGCGGCCAGCGTGGGCGCGAGGCGCTCGTGGCGTTTACCGAGGTGGATCTCGGCGAGAACGGCCTCGGCGGGGGCACCCTCGTCGGCGGCAAAAGCGAGGCCGAGCAGGCGCTCGTTGGCGCAGACCTTGAAAGGCGGCGTGTCGAGCTTGCGCGCCCAGTCCTCGCGCCAGTGCCAGACGGCGTGGAGCACGCCGAGTCCCTCGCCGCGCAGGCGCTCGGACTGGCCGATGCGCCACGAAAGCTCGTCCTGCGGCGGGAACCCGGTGAGGGCGGACTCGATCTGGCGGCGGCATTGCTGATCGAGCCAGTCGAGGCGGCCGAGGGCGCGGAGCTCGCCGGCGAGCAGGTCGCGCAGCGCGGGCAGATGCCAGACATCGAGTGCGGCGTAGTCGAGCAGGCGCTGCGTGAACGGGCGGCGCGACCAGTTGGCGCGCTGGCTGGCCTTGTCGAGCGTGACGCCAAAGTGCTCCTCCAGCAGCGGCGCGAGGCCGGTGCGCGGGCGGTTGAGGAGCTGCGCGGCGAGCATCGTGTCGAAGAGGCTGCGCGCGCGGAAACCGCAGAGATCCTGTAGCAGGCGCAGGTCGAAATCGCTGCCGTGCATGACGAGATTTTTTTCCGCCAAAATCTTCCACAGCGGGGCGAGGTCCAGTCCGGGAGCGAGGGCGTCCACAAGGAAGACCTCGCCGCCGGCAAGAAACTGCAGCAGGCAGACGCGCGTGCGGTAGCAGTTCATGTTGTCGGCCTCGGTGTCGAGGAACGCGTCGTCCATCGGCGCGAGCGCGGCGAGGAGCGGGCCGAGCTGCCCGGGCCGGTCAATCAGGCGGTAGCCGGGCAGGCCGGCGCCGCCGGCCGGACGGGGGACGGCGGGATGGCCGGAGCCGGAGCGCGGCGCATGGCCGCGCGACTGCGCGCTGGCGGAGTGGCTGGCTTGGGGCGCGAGCGAGCGGGCGGCGGGCGGCGAAACGGGCGCAGGCACGGGCTTTTTCCCGCCGAACAAGCGGCGGACAGGCGCGGTGAGGAAACGGATCATGCCGGGAAAAAGGCTGCCATGGCCGTCACGCTCGCACGCGCGGCGGGCGGCGGGCAAAACAAATTTGCCCGCGCGGTTGCCTCTCACGGAAGCACCGCCCAAGCTGCGCGCCATGAAGGTCGTCGTGCTCTGTTCCGGCGGGATGGACTCCGTAACCGCGCTCCACTGGGCGCGGGCGGAGCATGCGGTCGCTGCGGCGGTGAGCTTTGACTACGGCGCGAAGCACCACGCACGGGAGCTGCCCTTCGCCGCCGATCACGCGGCCGCGCTCGGCGTGCGGCATGAGGTGGTGCGGCTGGATTTCGTGGAGCGGCTGTTCGCGTCGGACCTGTTGAGCAACGGCGGGGCGATCCCCGACGGCCACTATGAGGATGCAACGATGCGGCGGACGGTGGTGCCGTTTCGCAACGCCATCATGCTGTCGGTCGCGTGCGGCTTCGCCGAGAGTGCGGGCGCGACGGGCCTGGTGATCGCGGCGCACGGCGGCGACCACGCGATCTATCCGGACTGCCGCGAAGAGTTCATGCGTGCGATGGGCGACGCGATGCGGCTCGGCACCTATGCGGGCGTGGCGCTGCTGCGGCCGTTCATCGCGCTAACGAAGGCGCAGATCGCCGCCGAGGGCGCGCGGCTCGGCGTGGACTTCGCGCGGACGTGGTCGTGCTACAAGGGCGGCACACACCACTGCGGGACATGCGGGACCTGCGTCGAGCGGCGAGAGGCGTTTCTCGTGGCCGGGCTGCGCGACCCGACAGTCTATCTCTCAACCGGGCCGTTGCCGCCGAAACCTGAACCCGCCATCCATTAAACCCGCAAGTCGCATAGGTCGCGAATCAATCCCCCCACACCACGCGAGCTTCGCACCCTCAGCGTATAATATTCATGCTGATTTCAGAAATATTTCATTCCTTACAAGGTGAGGGCACGCTGGCGGGCGTGCCGTCGGTTTTTGTGCGCGCGAGCGGATGCAATCTCCGTTGCGCCTGGTGCGACACGCCCTACGCCTCGTGGAACCCCGAGGGCACGCCGTTTTCCGTCACCGCCATCGTCGCCGAGGTGCTGCGTCACCCGGCCCGGCACGTCGTCCTCACCGGCGGCGAGCCGATGGTCGCAAAGAACATCCATGCCCTCGCCGCCGAGCTGAAACAACTCGGCCGGCACATCACGATTGAGACGGCGGCGACGGTCGCGCCCGGCGGCATTGCGTGCGACCTCGCCTCGCTGTCGCCCAAGCTCCTCAACTCCGCGCCCGACGCGACCCAGCATGCCGTGTGGCGAAAAAAACACGAGGCCACGCGCTGGCAGCCAAACGTGGTGCGGGCCTGGCTGGACGGTTATGACTGCCAGCTCAAGTTCGTCGTCGCCCGTGCCGAGGATGTGGACGAGCTGGAGGCGATGCTCGGCAAGCTTGGCCGCGAGATTCCGCGCGACCGCGTGCTCCTGATGCCCGAGGGCGTGACGCACGAGCGGCTCCGCGAACGCGCCGGGTGGCTCGGCGAACTGTGCAAGGCGCGCGGCTACCGCTACGCGCCCCGTCTACAGATCGAGCTTTACGGCAATAAACGCGGCACCTGATCCGGCACGTCGCAAAGAGGCGTCACTGGCATTGGCATTGCTCCGTCAGTCTGCCGGCGGTTACCGTCGCCGGCACGTCACGAAAAATCCGCCGACCGCCATCGCGGCGGAGGTTGGTGGTTGCTAGTGATGATTGGGCGGAGATCAGGACGGGCGAGAAAATGGGCAAGGCAGTGGGCTTGGGTTGATTTTTCGGGAAGGGACGGACGGCTCTCCGATCCGTCCATTGTGTTGGATTGTTTCGCGGAAGCTCTGAAACGGCATCCACTCTTAAACGGTGAATGGTTCAGCCCTTTGGCAGATCGGCGTAGGTTCTAGCGTATTCTGCTTTGAGGCGTTTGTGCGTGGCCCAGAACAGCGGCGGCGGCGTGCCTTCGATAACCGCGCAAAGCAGGGCGAAGTGCGTGTGCCAGCCGCTCGCGTAACCGGGGATCGAGGGAATATCCGTCCCCCGCGCGCGGTGTGTCAGCACCAGCCGCACGTCTTTGCCTTGCTCGGTAAGTTCAAACGTCACGTCCGACTCGTCGTCGAAGGTGTAGCTCAGCAGGCGCGGCGGCTCGCAGCGCAAGATGGTCGAAGGCATCGTGAAGCCGTCGTCGTTCATCTTTTTGTATTGCTCGGGCGGCTCCTCGTTTGGCGACAGGTGCCTGTGCTGGAAGACGAGGTCGTTTTTGCCGCCCACCTTGGGCTCGCAGACGCCGCCGGCAAACCAGCGCGCGCGCTTCGCGGGGTCGGTAAGATATTCCCAGATGCGCTCGATGGGGCCGGGCAGGGTGCGCACGAGGCGCACTTCCGCCGGGCCGTGAAACTGGCCGGGTTGGTCGTTGGTATTCATGGGGATGATTTTTTCTTCCTGACCTTGGTGTTGGCCGCGTCCTCGGCGCGCAGCTCGCGTTCGAGGGCGTCGAGCCGGCGCGACCAAACCGAGCGGGTTTTCTCGAGCCAGTCCTCGAGCTCGTCGAGCCCGTCGGGGTTGAGGGTTTGGATGCGCGACTGCCCCTCGGCGCGGGTGGAAACGAGCCCGGCCTCGCGCAGGACGTTCAAGTGCTGGGAAATCGCCGGCGCGCTCAGGTCGAATTCCCTGACGAGCTCGCCGGCGGTCCGCTCGCTTATGGCGAGCAGCTCCACCATGCGGCGGCGGGTTGGATCGGCGATGGCCAGGAGGCTTTGCACGACCGTTATTGTTAATTCGTTTCTTAATTAAGCAACTACTAAATTATTTAAATTACTCCACCCTCAATCGCGGCATCAGGGCCGCCCTCCCCCGATGCGGACCGCGTGGGCTCTGAGCAGGCGGCGGCTTATTTTTTCGCCACACGCCGCAGGGCAGCGAGGCAGCCGGCGGCGGTGACGGGCTTGAGCAGGTAGTCGCTCGCGCCAGCGGCCAGGGCGCGCTCACGCATCTCCGGCCGCTGATCGGCCGTGACCATCACGATCCAAATGTCCCAAGCCGCCGCGCCGGCCTCTCCGGCACGGATACGGCGCACGACCTCCAACCCGTCCATGCCGGGCATATGGATGTCGAGCAACATCGCGTCATATTTTTGGCCGCCCGTAAGCATGGCGATGGCGGCCGGTCCGCCGGTGACGGCGGTCGTCTCGCAGCCGAGGGCGGCGGCGATGTGGCGAAGCAGGCTGAGGTTGACGGGATTGTCGTCCACGAGGAGCAGGCGCAGGCCGAGGCGCGGGGAGGCAAGCGTGGGCACTGGGGACTGCGAGACGGTGTCAAACAGCCCGGCGAGCACGGAGCGGTGGAGCGGCTTGCCGAGCAGACGGGAGAACCGGCCGCGCAACGCCTGCCGATCGGTGGCCGCGTGGGCCGCGTGGACGAGGCCGACGGCGCGCGCGACCGGCCAGTCAGCGGGCGGAGGACCGCCGCGCGCGAGAACAAGGAAGGCGGGGTCGCAGTCCACGAGAATGACATCGGCCCGCGCCGCGGGCGCGGCCGCGAGTTCGCACGGAATCGCTTCCGCGCCGAGTTCCGTGAGGGCGGCGGCCAGCGCGGCGCGAAGCGAGGGCTGGGCGCAGACCAGGGCGACGCGGCGGCCGGCAAGCGAGCGGACGGACACTGGCGGTGGCGTCGTGGTGGTGGTGGCGGCGGTGAAGCGAAACGTCGCGCCGGCGCCGGGTGTGCTCTCGATGGCAAGGTCGCCGCCGTGCAGGCGCGCGAGATTACGGCTGATGGCGAGGCCGAGGCCCGCGCCACCATGACGGCGGCGGATGCCGCCGTCGAGCTGGGTGAAGGGCTGGAAGAGCCGCGCCTGCTCCTCGGCGGGGATGCCGGGGCCCGTGTCGCGGACGGAAAACTCAATCCAGCAGGAGCCGGCCGCAGCAACGGCGGACACGGTGGCGGGCGGGATGGTGACGACGCGGACGCTCACCTCGACCTCACCGGCGGGGGTGAACTTGACGGCATTGCCGACGAGGTTGACGAGGATCTGGCGCACGCGGCCGGGGTCGAGCTCGACTGTCGCCGGCACGTCGGGCGCGACGCGGTGGAGCAGCTCCAGATTTTTGGCCGCCGCCTGGGCGGCGAGCAGGTCGAGCGCCTCCTCGACCAGCGCGCGCGGGTCGCAGGGGACGGTCTCGAGCGCGACGCGGCCAGCCTCGATCCGCGAGTAGTCGAGCACGTCGCCGGTGAGATGGAGGAGGGCGTCGGCACTGAGGCGGATGGTGTCCACACACTCGCGCTGCTCGGCGGTGAGCGTCGTGTCGGCGAGGAGGCTGGTGAAGCCGACGATACCGTTGAGCGGGGTGTGGAGCTCGTGGCTCATCACGGCGAGGAAGCGACCCTTGGCCTGATCGCCGGCCTCGGCGCGGACGAGCGCGGCCTGCAGCTCGGCCTCGCGACGTTTGGCGGCGGTCATGTCGTCGAGCACGGCGACGAAACTGGTGACGCGGGCGGCAGAATCCTTGATGGGTGTGACCACGCCGTGAGCGGGGTAGGTCTCGCCAGACTGGCGGCGGCCGGTCCATTCGCCCGACCATGGGCGGCCGGCGCGGACAGTGGCGACCATCTCGGTGACAAGTGTGGGCGGAGTTTCGGCGGCCTGGAGCTCGCGCCACGGGCGGCCGAGCAGCTCGCGGCGGGTGTAGCCGAGCTGGCGGCAGGCGCCGGCGTTGGCGTATTCGATCCGGCTGCCGAGGTCCACGATGACGACGGCGGACTGGCTTTGCTCGACGGCCTCGGAGAGATTGCGGAGGGCCTCGCGCTGAACGAGCTGGCGGCGCAGCAGGGCGAGGATGGCAAGCGGCACGCCTAAGAGCATCCACCCATAGCCGGCGGCGATGAGCGCGGCGAGCCAAAGGTCACGGCTCCAGTTGGCGGCGGCAATATCCATGCCGAGGATGTCAATGGGTGCGCCGGCGGGTGGCATCGAGCCGATGAGCGCGTAGCCCGTGACCCAGTTGCCGAACTCGTCGGCCTCGGGCCCCTCGGTCGCAGCCCGGCCATCGGCGATGATGACACGCAGGCCGGGAGCCTTGGCGGGGTCTTGGAAATTATTTTAGTCGTCGCCGGGCAACGACTCATCCTTGTCCCCGGGCGGGGCGGAGTCGCCTAGATAGACCACCTTTTTCTCCGCCGGCAGATAACGAAAGAGGTAGACGTAGTGGACGGCGTCCTCGACCTCGCGGAGCCGCATGAGGCGGGCTTTGACCGCAGCGTAGGCGGGCGTGCCCACGTCGGCCTTCGTGCCGGCGAGCGACCGCAGCTCGGCGGGCTCAAAAGCGACCGCGCAGCGCCGGGCCTCGATCATCAGATCGGCGAGCATGTCGTCGCGCTCGACGGCGTAACGCCATGCGCCGACCACCGCGCCGGCGATCAAAATGGCGGCGCCGACGGCGGCGAGCACGGGCTTGCGTTGGAACAGCGACAGCATGGGCGGCGGCCCCGAGCAAGGCCGCGCGCAGAGCGGGGCGCAACCATGAAGCGACACCGGGTGGAGGGTCGGCCGGCCGAAAAATTCTACGGAAGCCCGCGCCAAGACGCCCTCGGGCCGCTCTCCCAGCCGTGTCTCGTAAGGCCGGCCACGCGCAAAAAAAACCGCCGCCGGCCCGGAGGCTGGCGGCGGCAGGAAAGCTCGCCGGCGAAGGCAAGCCCGGATCGCGCGGCTTATTTCTTCAGATGGCCCGAGACGAGTTTCGTCATCTCGAACATGCTGACCTTGGCCTTACCGCCGAAGACGGCCTTGAGAGCGGCGTCGGCGTTGATCTGGGTGCGGACCTTCTTGTCCTGGAGACCATTCTTTTTGATGTAGTCCCAGAGTTTCTTGGTGAGCTCCGTGCGCGGGAGGGGTTTCGAGCCGACCACGACCGAGAGGACGTCGTCAGGCTGAACGGGTTTCATGAATGCGGCGTTGGGTTTGCGTTTGGCCATAGCGATGTCGGGTGTAGGACGGCGCACGGCGATTGCAAAGACTTTTTTCGGATGAATTTTTCCGGCGAACCGGTCGGGCCGCGAAAAACACCCGGGCGCGGCGACGCCGGCGCGCGCCGATCGCGTGATCCGGCGCAAAAAAAAACGCGCGCCAGATTCGGCGCGCGTCGTGAAATTTCTTGGAGCCGAATGCGTCAGCCGCGCCCACCACCACCTCCGCCCGCACCGCCGCCACCGCCACCGCCCGCAGCACGGCCGCCGCCCGCAGCGCCACCGCCACCGCCACCGCCGGCAGCACGGCCGCCGCCCTGCTGGCCGCCACGCCCCTGTTGGCCTTGCTGGCCCTGGGCCTGAACGCCGGCACGCTGCTGGTTGCCACCCGCACCGAGAGCGCTCACGAGCTGTTGGAGCGCGGCCGTGGTGGAGGCATTAGTTGCCGGCTGGGCTTGGTTGACTGTGGTGGTGTTTCGGGCGGCCTGCACCGAAATCTGGGCGGTCTTTAGCACTAGGGTGAGGTTGCGCTTCGAACCGGTGTCGGAGGCGTAGCTCACCTTGATGGGGGCCTCGTCGTCTTCGGGATCGTAGCCGCTTACGGTGATACGGCTGGAGGGATCAGGCTCGCCCGTCTCGGTCTTACCATCGGCGCGCGCCCAAGAGGTGACCCGGGTGTTGACATCAATGAAACCGAGGTAGGTGACGCCGTCGCGGTCGAGCAGGCCGCGATACTCCAGAGGGGAGTCGAGGGTCTGGCCGCCCGTGATGGCGGCCTCCTCGCGGGGCTTGAAGGGCGAGCCCTCCTCCAAAAGCGCGTCGAGACCCTGCGGCTCCTTGGGGGCGGTGACCGGCGCGGCGGCAGACAGCCGTGCGGCGCCGGCGAGCGCGAGGGCGGAGAGCAACAGGACAGAGAGATGAAGGGGGCGGGTTTTCATGGTGGGAAAAATTGGAAGAGTTTCGGTTGGTTGGCAAGCAAGACGCTCAACACCCCCTCAAAGTAACACTCC
>CAIPZZ010000166.1 GCA_903869665.1 uncultured Opitutia bacterium
GGTGGTGACGCAATGAAACTGTTCCTTAAAGATCCGAACTCGACGGAGCCCTTTGGCTTCGATTGGACAACCTACCTCGCCGAGATTGGCGCGAGCGAAACCATCACAACAAGCACCTGGTCGAGCACGCCAACGGGCTTGACGTTGTCTGCTGGGTCCATCGTCACCGGCAGCAAGAAGACACAGATCACGGCGGCCGGCGGCATTGAGGGCACGCGCTATACGTTGACGAATCGGATCATTACTTCCAGCAGCTACACCGACGATCGGTCCTTTGTTGTCATCAGCGCAGAACAATAAGAGGCAGCCTACTCACATGTTCACTCGTGATCATCTTCTCTGGTCGATTACGTTTACGGCGTCGGTGCTGGCGTTTGCGGCGTCACTGTCGGACATTATTCCTCCAGCTTACGCGCCGCGCGCGCTCGCTATTGCAGCGCTGCTTGGGTTTATCAGTGGCAAACTCGGCAACTCGCCACTGCCAGGACGGAAGGACAAAACTCCATGAAATTCAACCTCGACTTGCTCACGCTGCTGCCGTTGGTCGTCCACGGCATCCAGACCGCTGAAGGCATCAACGGCGCGACCGGCGCCGAGAAGAAAGCGCGCGCTGTGGAGCTGGTGCGCGTCGGTTTGACTGGCGTCGAGACAGCGTCGGGCAAGCATCCGCTCGACATCCCGGAGGCGGCGACCGCTGTTGACCACGGGATTGACGCAGTCGTGTCGATGGTGAACGCGGTGAAGCGGGCGAAGGCGGCGTGACACGCCCGCTGCCGTCGCTGACCGTGCCGGATGCGATTCGGTATCTCGGCCGCTTCGTCCCCGGCTTCACGCCATGACATGCCCGTTCTGCGCGGCTGCCACCGTGGACCGCGATGGCACGCTCTACGTGTGCGCCGGCTGCGCGCGGTGCTGGCTCGGGACGAACCCCGTGCCGAAGACGGCCGCATGATCTGCCCGTTCTGCGGCAGCGAGCACGTCGAGCGCGTCAGCCATCAGTGGTTCTGCGCGTGCTGCAGTAAGGCGTGGATTGCGTTCACCGCAGCCGACCACGCGCTTCTGGCGATCATCGGCATCGCGGCCTAGATCTCCCGCTCTCCCGTTGGTCGCCGCCTACGCCCTGTGGCGGTGCAGGGCTGCCCGTAAGCGTGCGCCCAGCGGGGTCGTTGTGGAGGGGTTGTGTGGGGACGTCCGCAACTCGTTGTCGGCAAAGGCGTTGCGGTTGGCTATGTTGGCCTCCGAAGCCAAAGGTCGCAGGTTCGAATCCTGCCGGGCGCACCAAATTTCCTCAGCAATTACGCGGTTTTCGCCCTCTTGGCGGGAGCTGCTCCACGGCCCTCCTCCACATTCGACGCCTTCGATTTCCTTCGCATTTCTCGCTGTTCCCGTTTTGCCTCTTCCTTCGATGTGGAGGCGACGTGTGGAGTCGTGCCGGCCGTCATGCGTCCATCCAACGCGGCGCTGGCCGCGCGCAGACGCGCGATCTCGGCCGGCACGTAGAAC
This sequence comes from uncultured Opitutia bacterium, assembly GCA_903869665.1. Classification (GTDB taxonomy): domain Bacteria; phylum Verrucomicrobiota; class Verrucomicrobiia; order Opitutales; family Opitutaceae; genus CAIYUN01. Next base: position 1,504 of record CAIPZZ010000166.1, read on the forward strand.
CGCCGTGTGACATCCATCGAGCTGTGGCCCATATGTGCTGAGATGTCGCCGAGTTGCACGCCGGCGTCGGACAGACTCATGCCGACCGTGTGCCGCAGGTTGTATGGCCGGATGCCGACCGGCCACCCCGCGCGCCGTAGCGTCCCGGCGAACGAGCGGCTACTGTAGGGGCCCCACGCGTTCGACTGCGCGAACAAGGTCCACGCGGCCACCATGTCATCGTTCAGGGCCACGAGCGCGCCGCGGTCCCCCTTCGCGCTGCGGACGAACCAGAGTCGGCGGGACAGGTCGACGTCTTCCGGCTTTGCGCGCATCACCTGCGCGGGCCGTTGGCCGGTGGTGGCGAGCACGAGGTACCGGGCGCGCGTCTTCGCGGACGCCATCCGGCCGTCGTTGAGTTCCTGGTGCTGGAGTCTGATCGCTACCGCCAGTACCAGATCATCGGGGACGCTGGCCGGCCGCGAGCGGGGCAGCGGCGGGAGGTCCAACCCGTCGAGCGGCGTCCGCACGTCGGCGCCATCGAGTGTCTGGTAGACCTGGCGCAGGAGCTTGACGCGGTGGGCGATGGTCTGCGCGGAGAGCTCGGCGTGCTGCCAGTCCGCTACCGCTCGCTGCGCGTCGTCGGCGGTGATCGACCATCTTGACTTGCGCGGGAACCGGTGGACCCACGCCCTGAGGTGGGAGCGCGCCGCCTTGTAGCCAGGGCGGTCCTTCCGCCAGCGGAGAAAGCGCACGACGTCGCGGGCCAACCCGTGCCGGTCTGCCGCCTTCGGCGCGGGCGCGGCCGTCTCGAGCTGCTCCGCGCGGTACTGTTTCAGCCGATGGACCGGCGTGTCGAGCGGCAACCGCGCTTCGTGGCGCGCGCCGCCAGAACTCCAGAGGATCGCGAAGCCGTGCGCGTCGCGGAAGATGCCGACCGCGACCCTGACGCGCTTGCCGCCATGGCGTGCCATCGGCCTACCGCCCGAGCGCACGGTCGCGGCGGCCGAGGTCAGCTTTTCGCGCCTGGCACGATGCGAACAACGACGCATCGACGCCCGTCACGCGCCCGCATTCCTCCTGCCAGCGGTGGAAGTCGGCTTCGTAGCTCGTCACGGTATCGCCGCTGCTCACGCTAGCTCCGCGCAGGCCCTGCAGGAATCCGCCAAAGGCCACCGACAGGATGACCCCCAGCAAGACGAGAATGAGGCCGGCTGGAATGGCGGCGAGCGCCCACTTCAGCATGAACACCACCATCGAACCGAACGGCATATCGATGTCGGTCACGGTTACGCGCTGCGCGGGGTCGGTCACGGGCGTCTCCCTTCACAGTCGTCGCGGCGACGGTGGCGCTGGTGTCCGCCCAGGCGCCCTCGTGCCGCGATTGCCGCGGATGGCCGGCAATGAGACCGTATATACCTAAAAATGGGGGGGGGGGGGGCAC
>CAIPZZ010000167.1 GCA_903869665.1 uncultured Opitutia bacterium
AGCCAGCGCTCGCCGTAGATTTGCTCGGTCTGCGTCGTGCGCGTGGCGCGGTCGTAAAAGCGGATGGGTTCGCCCATAGGCCGAGCGGAGCACAGAAGCGCTAGGCGCTCAACGCGGCATTTTACGGTCGGATTAAGCGCAAAGACGCAAAGTCGGCAAAGCGGAGCCAAGCAAGCCGGGGCAGAGTGTTCATCCAGACTCCTCCACTCGGATTTCCTTCGCGAACCTTGGCAGACCTTGGCGTCTTCGCGTTTAATCCGGGCGCTTGGTTCGTGGGGATTCCCGCGGCTTGCGTTTCGCCGCGCGCCTCTGGTTCATTGGCGGCGTGAAGCAAAGCATCGTCACCCTCGACATGGAAGGCGTCCTCACGCCTGAGATCTGGATCGCCGTGGCCGAACGCACCGGCCTGCCCGTGCTCCGCCGCACCACGCGCGACGAGCCCGACTACGACAAGCTCATGCGCTGGCGTATCGGCTTCCTCGCGCAGCACGGCATCACGCTCTCCAAAATCCAGGAGGTCATCGGCACGCTCGCCCCGCTCCCCGGCGCGGTGGAGTTTCTCGACACGCTGCGCGCGCGGACGCAGGTCATCATTCTGTCCGACACGTTTGAGCAGTTCGCCGCGCCGCTCATCCGCCAGATGAAATCGCCCACGCTCTTCTGCCACCGCCTCGTCGTCGAAAACGACCGCATCACCGGCTACGAGCTGCGAATGCCCGACCAAAAACGCGCCGCCGTGCGCGCCTTCCAGTCGCTCAACTACCAGGTGCTCGCCGCCGGCGACTCGTTCAACGACACCACGATGCTCGCCCAGGCCGACCACGGTTTCCTGCTCCACGCGCCGGAAAACATCGTGAAACAGTTCCCGCAGTTTCCCGCGTTCCACGACTACGCTGCGCTGCTGGCGGCGATGACGGGGAAGATGTAATCGGACTGATGGGGCAACCACTAATGGATTTCGCCGATAGGGGCGAAATCGTGGAAGTGCAGTTGCGGCTGATCGCCTCCACGACTAATCGGAGGCGCCTGCTCATCACCGGCGGGGCATCTTCGGTCGGCGATTAGCCGACACCCTAAACGTGTCGCGGAGGCGATGAGCCGGAGCAGCCAAAGTAAAATTTCGTCCATTGGCGAAATTCATCAGTGGTTCACTTCATCACCAGCGCGTCGTCCTTCACCGTGAACTTCACCTCGCTGCCCTCGGCGACTTCGCCGCTGATGAGCGCGCGGGCGAGCTTGGTCTCGATGTTGCGCTGCAGAAAACGCTTCAGCGGGCGCGCGCCGAAGACGGGGTCGTAGCCTTTCTCGGCGGCCCAGGTCTTGGCTTTCGCGTCGAGCACCACGGTCACGCGGCGGTCGGCGAGGCGTTTGTTCAGGTCGGCGAGCAGCAGGTCCACGATGAGCGTGATTTCCTCCAGCGTCAGCGGCTTGAAGAGGATCGTTTCGTCAATGCGGTTGAGGAACTCCGGGCGAAACGCCTTGCGCAGCTCGGTCATCACGCTCTCGCGCACGCTTTCGGGAATCGTGTCGCCGGTCACGCCCTCCAGCAGATGGCGCGAGCCGAGGTTGGAGGTCATGATGATGACGGTGTTCTTGAAATCCACCGTGCGACCCTGCGAGTCGGTGATACGGCCGTCGTCGAGCACCTGGAGCAGCACATTGAACACGTCGGGGTGCGCCTTCTCGATCTCGTCGAACAGGATGACGGCATAGGGCTTGCGCCGCACGGCCTCGGTGAGCTGGCCGCCCTCGTCGTAGCCCACGTAGCCCGGCGGCGCGCCGATCATGCGGGCGACGCTGTGCTTCTCCATGTATTCGGACATATCAATCCGCACCATCGCGGCCTCGGTGTCGAAGAGCGTCTCGGCGAGCGTCTTCGCCAGCTCGGTCTTGCCCACGCCCGTCGGGCCGAGAAACAGGAAGCTCCCCACCGGCCGGCGCGGGTCCTTGATGCCGCTGCGCGCGCGCAGAATCGCCTCGGTCACGAGCGTGACGGCCTCGTCCTGCCCGATGACGCGCTCGTGCAACACGGACTCCAGGCGCAGCAACTTGTCCTTCTCGCCCTCGACGAGCCGCGTGACGGGCACGCCGCTCCATTTCGAGACGACCTCGGCGATCTCCTCCTCGGAAACCTCCTCCTTGAATAGAGTGGTTTTGTCGGTGCCTTTCTTTTCGAGGCGCTTCAGTTCCGCCTCCATCTGCGGGATTTTGCCGTGGCGCAGCTCGGCGACCTTGTTGAGGTCGTAGCCGCGCTCGGCCTTTTCCATCTCAATGCGCAGGGCCTCGATCTCCTCGCGGAGCTTGCGGGTTTTTTGGACGGAGGCCTTTTCTTTTTCCCAGTGGAGCTTGATGCCCTTGGCCTTTTCGCGCGCCTCGGCGAGCTCGGCGCGGAGCGCGTTGAGACGGTGCTTGCTGGCCTCGTCCTTTTCCTTCGCGAGCGCGGTCTCCTCGATTTCCAGACGGAGCACCTTGCGCGTGAGCTCGTCGAGCTCCTGCGGCATCGAGTCCATCTCGGTGCGGATCATCGCGCAGGCCTCGTCCATCAG
>CAIPZZ010000168.1 GCA_903869665.1 uncultured Opitutia bacterium
AAAGTAATAGATGCGGCGAACGTTGCCCGCGCTGTGGACGTTCTGCGTGGCGATCATGCGCTCATGGAGCGCGTCGCGCACGGCCAGCGCGGTGGCGACCCACCAGTCGTGAGCCGTGGCCGTGTCGGCGTGGCGCGCGAGCGTCGAGACGAGATGCCGCTGGATGAGCGAGCTGAGCTTCTCGACGGGCGAGGCGGTCGCACCCGGGCGGGAGATCGTCGGGGCCGACGCAGCGGTAGGCGGGCGCATGAACGGCGCGGTGGTGATGGCGGTGCCGGCGTGGGGCCGGGCGGAAGCGGTGGATTTTTTGGGCACAGGAATGGCGAGATGGATTTGTCCTAGCAAGACGCGCGCCGGACGAAAGAGCACGCCTATTTTTGGAACCGCCGGGCCAGCTCAGTATGGTTCAGCTCGACGAAGGTGGGGCGGCCGGCGGGGCTGGTGAGCGGGGCGCGGGTCGCGAAGAGCTGGGCGACGAGCGCGAGCGTGTCGGCCTCGGTCGCGGCGGGCAGGCGCACGGCCCGGGCGGCGGCGAGGCGGGCGAGCTGCTCGCGGGCGGCGGCGGGCTGGCCGCTTTGGAGCCGACCGTCACGCAGCGCGCCGAGCAGATCGCGCACGAACGCCTCGGCGTCGCCCGGCTCCATCCAGTCGGGCACGGCCTCAACGCGGAAAAAATTGCGGCCGAACTCTGCGAGCTCGAAGCCGTGGGCGTTGACGAATTTCAGCGCGTCGAGCAGCAGGGCCGCCGCCACCGGGTCGAGCTCCAACGGGACGGGCAACAGCAACCGCTGCGCCGCGACCGCGCCGCCGGCAAACTGCGCCAGCAACCGCTCGAACCACACCCGCTCGTGCGCCGCGCGCCGATCGAGCAAAACCAAGCCCGCGGCGGTCTCAAAGAGCGCGTAGTCGCCGTGGGCGACGCCGAGAAAACGCCAGGCGGGATTTTGGATTTTAGAATTTGGATTTTGGATTACTGGGGCCCCCGAATTCGGAATGCGGAGTGCGGAGTGCGGAATGGCAGACGCAGGCGGGGGTGACAAAGAGGGCGGGAGCACGGACGAAGCGGGCAATGACGACACGGGCGAAACCGACGGGGTAGGCGCGACCATTGACCTAGCAGCCACGCCGACGGGCTGGCCCGCAAACGGCAGCGCACGCGGATCAAGTTGGACGTTGGGAGTTGGAGGTTGAGGGTTGGACGTTGTCGCAGCGGCCTTCGGCCATTCCGCAGTCCGCGCTCCGCATTCCGCAATCTCCCGCAGCCGCGCCAGCACACTGCGAATGACAAAACCGCGCACCTGCGGCTCGCTGCGGAAACGCACCTCGCGCTTGGCCGGGTGCACGTTCACGTCCACCGCCGCCGGATCCAGTTCCAAAAACACAAACGCCGGCGGATACCGCCCCTTCGGCACCGACTCGTGATAGCTCTCGATCAGCGCGTAAGCGAGCGTGCGGCTGTCCACAGGGCGACCATTGACAAACGTCACCAGCTCGTGCCGCGTCGCCCTCCCCTGCCCCGGCCGGCCGATGAGGCCCGTGAGTCGCAAGCCGTTTTCTTCGGCCTCAATGGGCACCAGCTCGGCGGCGAGCTGCTTGCCGAAAATCTCCGCCACACGGCCGGCGAGGTCGGCGCACGAGGGCGAGCGGAACACTTCGCGCCCGTCTTCGGTGAGGCGAAACGCGACGCTCGGGCTAGCCAGCGCGTGCAATCGCACGCCGGCCACGATATGCGCGGCCTCGGTCGCATCGGTCTTGAGAAACTTCCGCCGCGCCGGCACGGAGTTGAACAGGTCGGCCACCTCGACCCGCGTGCCGACGGGCCGGCCGCAATCGCGCACATGGACGAGCCGGCCGCCGTTGACGAAAATCTCCGTGCCTGCGTCGTCGGCCGCCGGGCGCGTCTGAAGCGTGAAACGCGACACACTGGCGATGGACGGCAGCGCCTCGCCGCGGAAGCCGAACGTCGTGAGTCGGTCAAGGTCGCTAGCCTCGGCGAGCTTGCTCGTGGCGTGACGTTCTAGCGCGAGCAGCGCGTCTTCGCGCGCCATGCCACAGCCGTTGTCCTCGACACGGATGAGCGCGCGTCCGCCATGGCGAAACTCGACCTCCACGCGCGTCGCGCCGGCGTCCACCGCGTTCTCGACCAGCTCCTTCACGACGGCGGCGGGCCGCTCAATCACCTCGCCGGCGGCGATCTGGTTGGCGACCCGGTCGGGCAGGATGCGAATGCGAGGCATGGCTTGTTCAACCGCGAATGGACGCCAATGGACGCGAACCCTGCCTGAATTGGCGTCAATTCGTGTTCACTTGCGGTTCATTTCAAGGTCTTTTCCCAGCGGGTGAATTGCCGGGCCATCTGCTTCGGGCCGGGCATGCCGGTGCCTTCGCGTTTGGCGAGGGCGCGTTTCAGGTCGAAAACCTGCTCCCAACCGTCAACGAAGGCAGGGTTGATTTTCTTCAGTTCGGCAAGCGGCAACTTGTTCAGCGGCGTGGCAGTCTGTTCGGCGAGTTTCACGGCGGCACCGACGGCGTGGTGGGCGTCGCGGAACGGCACGCCGCGCGTCACGAGCCAGTCGGCGAGGTCGGTCGCAAGCAGCGCGGGATCGGCCACGGCGGCGGCACAGCGGGCGGCGTTGACCTTCAGGCCTGTGACGGCCCCGGCGAGCACATCGGCGCAGAGCGCGGCCTGGTCGAAGGCGTCGAAGACCGGGGGCTTGTCCTCCTGGAGGTCGCGGTTGTAGGTGAGCGGCAGGCCCTTCACGAGCGTGAGCAACGTCGTCAGGTGACCGTGCAGGCGTGCTGACTTGCCGCGCAGCAGCTCGCAGGCGTCGGGATTTTTCTTCTGCGGCATCAGCGACGAGCCGGTGCAAAATGCGTCCGCCAGCTCGACGAAGCCGAACTCCGTGCTGCTCCATAGTATGAGGTCCTCGGCGAGGCGCGAGAGGTGCGCGCCGAAGAGCGCGCAGGCGGCGGCAAACTCGACCAGCAGGTCGCGGTCGGCCACAGCGTCCATCGAGTTTTGCGTGACCTGCGGCCGGCCGCGCGCGTCCACGAAGCCCAGCAGCCGGGCGGCGAACTCGCGGTCAATCGGCAGCGTGGTGCCAGCGATGGCGCCGCTGCCGAGCGGGCACCAGTTGGCGTGCGCGGCGACCACAGCGAGCCGGTCGCGGTCGCGTTGCAGCATCTCCAGCCAGGCGAAAACGTGGTGCGCCAATGGCACGGGCTGCGCGCGCTGGAGGTGCGTGTAGCCGGGGATGAGCGTGGTGCGGTGCTCCGTCGCCACGGCGAGCAGCGCGCGCTGGGAGTGGCGGAGCTTGTCGTCGAGCACGGCGCAAGCGTGCCGGAGCCAGAGCCTCATGTCGGTAGCGACCTGGTCGTTGCGGCTGCGGGCGGTGTGGAGCTTGGCGGCGGCGTGCACGCGCTTCGCCAGCGCGCGCTCAATGTTCATGTGGACGTCCTCCAGTGCGGTGTCCCACTTGAACTTGCCGGCGATGATCTCCGCGCCGATGGCGTCGAGCCCGTCGTGGATGGCGGCGTGCTCCTTATCCGTCAGCAGGCCGACGTGGGCGAGCATGGCGGCGTGCGCCTGCGAGCCGGCGATGTCGAACGGGGCGAGCCGCCGGTCAAACGACACGGACTCGCTGAACCGCAACATGAGCGCGGCGGGGCCGGCGGCGAACCGCCCGCCCCAAGTGGCCTGAGCTGGCTTTTTCGGCATGGCGGCGAGAGTGCCGGGCGAGTGCGGCGGGGCAATGCGAAAGAAAGCTAACGACCCAAGCTCAGTGGCTAGCGCACTTTCCTTTCACTGAATCGTATATGTAAGCCTATTCAACGAACGCATTGATCCGCTCTTTTGTGAACAGCCAAGCATCCGGAATTTTATCGATAGTTCCCGCTGCTTTTGCCCGCGAAGTCCAAATGTGCTCTTCATACAGAATAGTATCACCGCGGCCCGCAGCTGCGGCTTTGAGCCATACTCCTATTTCAGTGGGGCTTGCCAAATACATGCGTGGTAGAGAGTCAGCGGCGACACCCTTAAACTGAACCAGACAAAACACTGTTCTTTAGAGTGCTTAGTAAGCCATGCGTCCACTGCGCCGTGGTAATTAGCGTCTTGGAGATAAGACTGCGTCAGCCCCCAGCTCCCGTCTTGGCTGCCCTTCACCGATACCTTTAGCATTCTTTCGCGAGCCACTGCTACTAGATCATACTCAGGTTGGTTCGCTCCCACGGCTGTCCAGTCAAGCTGGATTTAGGATGACAGAAGTAGCGTAAAGCCAAGCGACTGCCGCAAAAGCAAGGTGTTGACGATTTGGATTGGAAAAGCGGTCCTTGCGCCATTCTGGCCCGGATATGAACCCCGGTCCAACAGTCTTCGCTCAGGTTATGGCTGGATTGAACGACATGGAACTGGCCCGTGCGGCGGCCCGCCACCCGATGCCGCGCGCGTCGCGTTCGCTCGGTGCCTACGATCATTTCGCCGCGATGGTGTTCGCCCAGCTGACCGCACGTGAGAGCTTGCGCGGCATCGAGGCGTGCCTGCGCGGGCGGCCCGCCGCCTACCGCATGGGCATCCGTGGCCGGGTGACGCGGACCAATCTGGCCTACGCCAACGCGCATCGCGACTGGCGGGTCTTCGCCGACGTGGCGGCGGTGCTGATGCGCCGGGCGCAACGGTTGTATGCGGGAGTGCCGTCGGAACTGGGGCTGGAGGCGGACCGGTTCGCGCTGGATGCCACCGTGATCGAACTGAGCCTGGCGCTCTGCCCGTGGGCGCGGTGGCAACAGGCCCAGGCCTCGGTCAAACTCAACGTGCTGCTCGACGTGCGGACCGACCTGCCGGTCTTCGCCAGCCTCGACGCGGGCCAGCGGCACGAGGTGGCCGCCCTCGACCAGATCCCGGTGTATCCCGGAAGCTATTACGTTATGGACCGGGGTTACTTGGACTTTGCGCGGCTGCACCGCCTGCACGCGGCCGGAGCGTTCTTTGTCACCCGCCTCAAGTCCCACATCCGCTTTTATGTGGCGGCGTCGCGGCCGGTCGATGCGACCACCGGCTTGCGCTGCGACCAGACCATCCGGCTCAACTCGCCGACCGGACGCCAAGGCTATCCGGACGCGCTGCGGCGGGTCAGCTTTGTCGATCCGGACACCAAGCAGGCGTTGGTTTTCCTGACCAACCAGTTCGAGCTGGCGGCGCTGATGATCGCGCTGATTTACCGGCGGCGCTGGGCCATCGAGCTGTTCTTCCGTTGGATCAAGCTGCATCTGCGGCTGCGCGGCTTCTTCAGCACCTCGCCCAACGGCGTGCGGGTCCAACTTTGGACCGCGCTGTGCGCCTATCCCACTCATCACGGATAGGCTTACGCCAGAGCTCACCGTCCTCGCGGGCAAAATCTATGTCCAGATGCGCGGACCGCGCTTCGAGACCAAGGCGGAGGTGCAAATAATTCGGCATTGGGGCGACGTGGTGGGCATGACGGCAGCGCACGAGGCCGACCTGTGTGCCGAGCTGGGGCTGAACTACAACTTGCTCGCCATTGTGGACAACTACGCCAACGGGTTGGAGGGCACGGAGGTGGATTTCGCCAGCTTTCGGCGCTTGGTGCTGGCGAACCAAGAAAAGGTGAACCGGCTGCTCACCCGGCTGCTGGAGATTTTACCGACGTAGCGAGCAGCAGGTGGTGCGCAACAAGCAGGCAAAAGACGGCAGGAGCAAAGATTGTTTTATGCTCGCTACCCGCTACTCACTGCCCGCTACTTTTTTCACATGAAAACCATCGGAGTCATCGGCCTTGGCATCATTGGCGGCACTTGGGCGAAGCATTACCACGCGGCCGGCGTGCTCGCCGGGGTGTGGAACCGCACCCCCCAGCCCGCCTTCCCGCAATGGCGCGCGACACCCGAGGCCGTCGCGGCGGCAGCCGACGTCATGCAAATTGTCGTCGCCGATCCCCCCGCCGTGCGCGGCGTGCTGGAGAAGATTCTTCCCGTCCTCGGCCCGGGCAAGATCGTCATGCAGTCGAGCACGATTGACCCGGCGAGCAGCGACGAGTTTCGCACTGCGGTGCTGGCGCGTGGGGCGCGTTACCTTGAGGCGCCCTTCACCGGCAGCAAGATCGCGGCCGAGCAGCGCAAAAACGTGTTTTACCTCGGGGGCGACTCCGCGCTCATCGCCGAGTTGGAGCCGCTGCTCGCGCTTATCTCCGAGGCGCGGATGCGCATCGGAGACCACCGGCAGGCCACCGTGCTCAAGCTCGCAATGAATCTCAACATCTGCGCCGTGCTGGAGGGCCTGTCCGAGGCGCTCGTCATGGCGCGACGCGCCGGCATCACCGACGATGTGCTCTTCGGCGCGCTGGCGATCAACGTGGGCAACTCCGCCTTCGCCAAGCTCAAGGAGCTCAAGCTGCGCTCCGGCGACTTCGCGCCGCAGTTCTCCGTGAAGCACATGCTCAAGGACATGCGGCTGGCCGAGGGCACGCCCTCGGGCGCCAACCTGCCGCTGCTGGCGACCATGCGCGGCCAGCTCGCCGCCGCCGCCCAGGCCGGCTGGGCCGACGAGGACATCGCCGCGGTGCTCAAGCTTCTTAAGTGAGACATGAAGTTTGAAACGGGACGCAGCTAATCGCCGGCATTAAGCTCAGGCCACCAGCACCAGCGATCGCGCGCTCGCCCGCATCACCGCGTTGTTGAGCGACGCCCAGCGGCCCGCGCTCGCCCGCCTGCTCAACCCCGATGCCGCCCCTGCGCCTGCCCTGAGCCGGCCGAATAGGCCCAGCGCCGCCAACGCCAACTGGCAGCAGCAGCTCCTCGCGCGCGGCTGGGGCTACGCCGCGCTCGATTCCGGCAGCATCCAGCCCGACAACGGCGCGGGCCTCACCTCCGCCGGCATTATCACCCTGCTGAACAAGGGCCAGCCCCGTAAACCTGACGACTGGGGCACCCTCCGCGCGGTCGCCTGGGGCGCGAGCCGCTTCCTCGACCACTTGGAGACTGATTCCGCCGTGGACGCCAAGCAGGTCGGGCTGGAGGGCATCTCTCGCTACGGCAAGGAGGCCCTCGTCACCATGGCCTACGACTCCCGCTTCGCCATCGCCTACGTCGCCTCCTCTGGCCTTGGCGGCGCGGGCCTCTACCGGCGCAACTTCGGCGAACTGCTCGCCAATGTCGCCGGCTGGGGCGAATACCACTGGATGGCCGGCAACTTCGTGAAATACGGCGCCCCGATCCCCTTTCGGCCAACGACCTGCCCGTGGATGGCCACGAGCTTATCGCCCTGTGCGCCCCTCGCCCGGTCCTTGTCACCGTCGGCTCCAACACCGGCCCCATCGGTTCCAACACGCAGGGCGACTGGTGGGCCGACCCTACCTGCACCTTCATGGCGGTCACCGCCGCCGCGCCCGTCTATGCGCTCCTCGGCGAGCAAGCCCTCGTCCCCGCCGGTCAGCCGCCCGCAATCGAAAATCCGCCATCCAAAATCCAAAATGTGAAAATGCCGCCGCCCGAAACCGCGCTCACCGGCGGCGCACTCGCCTTTCGCCAGCACAAGGGCGGCCACTCCGACATCCCCAACTGGCCCGCCTTCCTGGACCTGGCCGCCCGGTATTTCCACTCACCCGTGGCCAAGGCGAAGTGAGACCCGGCTGGCGTCGGTGGACAACATTAACATCTGAGACATGACCCTCTCGGTTTGGTCCCTAATGGTTGTTTTTATGAAAGGCCTCCGCGCATTTCTCGTCGTTCTAGCGGTTTGCTTCGTCTCCGTCTTCGCGGCTGCGCCGGCCTACGTCCAGTCCACAAAGGGTGACTCCGAGCACTGGACTGGACTCAACTGGACTGCGGACGACATCGCCCTTTTGGGTGGCATCCCGGTCTATCACGGGAAGGACACACACCGCATCATCGTCCGCTACCTCTCCCCCGTTGGCGGCGATACGCGAGCACGGCGAGCGCCGCGGCCCCGGCCCACAGCGCGGAGGTCGCAGGCTCCGGAACCTGTGCGCCCTCAACGCGGATCTCATGCAGCCCCCCGCCACCTCCGCCCGCAAACGAATCATAGGTGAAGCTGATGTAACGGTAAAAGCCGTCCGTGCTGAGGCCGTTGGCCGAGATAAAAACGACGTCCGTCGGCGGGTCGGAGGGAAAAGCCAGCGTGCCGGAGAGAATCGTCGTCGGGGAATCCAGCGCAAACCCGTGGTTGGCGTCAACGAACGACACCGAATTTGCGGCGGTGATATGGAAGGCGCTGGTCGCGCGGTCGTTGAAGTTGGCGTTGTGCGTGTTGAAAAGGGTGATTTGCGTGAGGTTGTAGAGGGCGCCCAGATCGAGCACGAAATAATCCGAGTTCACGCTGTCCGGCCCGAGCCAGTAGTTGCCGCCGTAGACATCGTTGTTGATCGCGCCCGTCTGCTCGTTCACCACAAAGGTCGCCGGAAAGCTTCCGCCGGTGAAAGCCGGGCTGTCGTAGATGGGCCCGCCGCCGATCACGCTGGAGGAGTTGAGCACGATCGGCTGCGCGGCGCAGGGCAGGGCGGCGGCCAGCAGGAGGAGGGTGATTCGGAACGGTAAAAACAGTCGGTGCATGTGAGGTGGTCCCCGATCGTTGGACAGTTTGGGCGTAGGTTTTAGTTATGTTTTGACCTGCTGACCTGCCCCCAACGATTGGACAGCGGCGAAGCCGGGATTGGGCGTTAACGATCCGGGTTGGGAAGAGCGCACAGCTCGCTGGCAAACTCGGCCGGAGGCCGATTTGCCAGCGAGCTGTGCGGGCGAAGATGGTTATAGGAGCCTCTGAATAACTCTCTGCAATCATGGATCATATCGCATTACAATAGGTAACAGTGACCATGAGCCAACAAACGACCTTTCTTTCCCTCGG
>CAIPZZ010000169.1 GCA_903869665.1 uncultured Opitutia bacterium
CAGCCATTCTTGTCGCCAGTTTTCGCACCCCCTCGGCCGTCCAGATTTTGCCATGTATCGACCGGATATCCTTCGCGTTAAGCGCCGAAGCAATCTCCGCCCAGCGTCCGCGCTTTGCCGGGATCTGTTCAAGCGCCGTAAGCATCCGGCGTAGCACGCGGAGCTAGTGGATCGAATCTAACGCTTGGTGCCCTCGCCTGACCCTCCGTGCCAACACCGATGAGACATCGACCCCCCGGAAGTTTACCCTTGAGGGCGACAGGTAAAACATCGAAATGGTCATGCGCCGCACGACAGCCCCAACTCCCCTATCCGCCGGTGGCGCTGAAAGCGAGCAAGGCCGCAGGCCGACGCTGGTTTCAGCGCCACCGGCGGCGTCGCCCGAACTCCCGGACCGGCCGCGCCGCCGACGGACATTTACCGCGGCCGACAAGCTCCGGATCCTGGCCGAAGTCGACCGCGCCGGGCCCGGCGGCGGCGGTGCCATCCTGCGGCGCGAGGGGCTCTATTCCTCGGCTCTCACCGATTGGCGTCGCCAGCGCGACGCTGGCGCCTATGAGGCGCTCAAGGCGGTCAAGCGCGGCCCCAAGCGCGCACCCCCCAATCCGCTGGCGGCCGAACACGCCCAATTGCTGCGCGATAACAAGCGCCTGACCCTCCAGCTTCGCCGCGCTGAGGCGGTCATCGACATCCAAAAAAAAGTCGCTTCGCTGCTGGGCGCCCCCTTCCCGACCGACGAGGCGCCCTGATGGATGCCGTGGCCGCCACGGCGCATGAGACCGGCGTGATCGCCGCCGCCTGCGCCGCGGTGGGGCTGTCGCGTGCCAGTTTCCATCGCCGCCAGGCAGCGGCGGGCCGGCCAGCCGCGCCCCCACCCCCCAGGCGCAAACCCGCGCGCGCCTTGGCGGCGGAGGAACGCGGGAGGATCCTTGACCTGTTGCGGCAGGACAGGTTCGTGGACCAAGCGCCGGCCGAGGTCTATGCCACCCTGCTCGACGAGGGCCTCTACCACTGCTCGATACGCACCATGTATCGGATTTTGCACGAAAATAATGAGGTCAGAGAACGCCGTCAGCAACTTCGCCACCCCGTCTATGCGAAGCCAGAGCTCGTCGCCGAAGGCCCGAACCAGGTCTGGTCCTGGGACATCACCAAGCTGATGGGCCCCAGAAAATGGACCTACTTCTATCTCTACGTCATCCTCGACATCTTCAGCCGAAGGGTCGTCGGCTGGTGCGTCGCCGACACCGAGAGTGCCCTACTTTTCAAGCCACTATTCAAAAACGCCGTCGACCAGCACACCATACCACCTGGCCAACTCACCCTGCACGCCGACCGCGGCCCGTCCATGAAAGCCAAGGCCACCGCCCTGCTGCTCGCTGACCTGGGCGTCACCAAATCGCACAGCCGGCCCCATACCTCCGACGACAACCCATTCTCGGAAAGCTGCTTCAAGACGCTGAAATATCAGCCCCAATTCCCCAAGCGGTTCGGCAGCATCGAGGACGCCAAAAGCTTCTGCCGGGCCTTCTTCGACTGGTACAACCAGCAACATCACCATCTGGGCATTGGCCTGATGACACCAGACCAGGTCCATTACGGCCAAGCCGAACGGGTCCATGCCTCACGCCAAAAGACCCTCGATCACGCCTTCCGCGCCAACCCCATCCGCTTCGTCAACAAGGCCCCCGAGCCACCCCAAATGCCCACCGCCGTCTGGATCAACCCGCCAGCGCAGAAGCTCAAAGTCCAAGCCTAATCTCGACGACCGGCTGTCTCATTGTTGTTGACACGTTCCGTTTATGTGTTATGCCGCGAACAGGCCGGGCGAGAGATTGCGCAACCTGAAGTCTGGAAATTGACGTCACGGGGAGTGAAC
>CAIPZZ010000170.1 GCA_903869665.1 uncultured Opitutia bacterium
CCAGCCCGCAGCGTTCAACGCTTGGTGCGACCAGCTCGCCGCCCGCGCCAACGTGGACGTAAAGGACCTCGCTTCGCTGCTCGACGCCCTCGACCGCCGCCACGCGTTTTTCCACTCGCTCGGTGGTCGTCTCTCCGACCACGGGCTCGAATCCATCCCCGACACGACCTGCACCGAGCGCGAGGCCGCCGCCATCTTCGCCGCCGCCCGTTCTGGCGCCGCCGCCACGCCCGAGCAGACCGCCAAATTCACCATCTTCATCCTGCTCTTCCTCGGTCGCCTCGACGCGCAGCGCGGCTGGACCAAACAGCTCCACCTCGGCGCGCTCCGCAACAACAGCGCCCGCTTGCTCCGTCGCGTCGGGGCCGACGCCGGCACGGACTCCATCGGCGATTTCCCCCAAGGCCGCGGTCTCTCGCGTTACCTCGACACGCTCGACGCCGAGGGCGCGCTGCCCAAGGTCGTGCTCTACAACCTCAACCCCGCCGACAACTACCTCTTCGCCACGATGGCAGGCAATTTTCAGGACGGTGTCACGCCCGGCAAAATTCAGTTCGGCTCCGGCTGGTGGTTCCTCGACCAGCGTGAGGGCATGGAGTGGCAGCTCAACGCGCTCTCGCAGCTCGGCCTGCTCAGCCGCTTCGTCGGCATGCTGACCGACTCGCGCAGCTTCCTCAGCTATGTGCGCCACGAGTATTTTCGCCGCCTGCTCTGCGCGCTCCTCGGCGCCGATGTCGAGGCCGGCCTGATCCCCAACGACGAGCCCGCCCTCGCCGAGCTGGTAAAAAATATCTGCTACGAAAACGCGGCCCGCCACTTCGGGCTGGAGGCGGGGAAGTTTTAATGGACCCGATTTCAACGCAAAGGCGCGAAGCCGCAAACAAGGCGTGGTGTTGGGACAATTCAAAAGCCCTGAAACCAAGAGTCTCCGCTGAAACACCGTCCTGGTTTCCCGGCTTCTGAATTATTCCGCCTCTCCGCGCCTTCGCCGCTTTGCGTCTTTGCGTTAAAACTCTTCCTCTCACCACGCCCAATACCTCGCCACCGATCCCGCCGGCACTTCGGCTCCACCGGGCGGCAGCTCGACGAAGCCGTCGGTGCCGACCAGCTCGGCGAAGTCGCCCGAGGTGTTGCAGGCCACCGTGTGCGCGGTGCGGCGGCCGTCGGGCGTCGCGATCAGCCGCACGGCGTTGAGGCGCGTGAGCGTCGCGTGGCCGGGCGTGGCGTTGGCCAGCGGCACCCAGTCGGGGCGCGCGGGCGTGGTCCCGAGCATTTTCTCCAGCGCGGGCACGACGTAGCGACGGTAGCACACGCTGGCCGAGACCGGGTTGCCCGGCAGCGCGAAGACCGGCGTGCGGCGCGGCGTCACGCCAAACCAGAACGGCTTGCCCGGCCGCTGCGCCACGCCCGCGATCTTTTTCTCCACGCCCAGCGCCGCCAGCGCGGTCGGCACGAAGTCAAACTTGCCCTTCGACACGCCGCCGGTGAGCAGCACCACGTCGAACTCCGCCATGATCCGCCGCAGCCCGGCCTCGACCTCGTGGCGCTCGTCGCGCAGATGCAGGCGCTCGACACGCGCCGCCCACCCGCCCGCGAGCAGCGCGGCGCGTAGCGCGTAATCGTTGGACTTGCGGACCTGGTGAGGCGCGACCTCGGGCGAGTCCACCTCGACCAGCTCGTCGCCCGTCGCCACCACCGCGACGCTCGGCCGCATCCCCACGCTCAGCGTCGCGCCGCCGCATGCCGCCGCGACCGCCACCTCGCGCGCCGTGAGCCGCGCCCCCCGCCGCCACGAGCACCGCGCCCTTCGCGCTGTCC
>CAIPZZ010000171.1 GCA_903869665.1 uncultured Opitutia bacterium
CTGGCGGCCCTGGTGCTGGCGGCGCTGGCGGCGCTGGCGCTGGTGGTCGCGGTGGCCGTGGTGGCCGTGCTGGTGGCCCTGGCGGTGCTCCTGCGGCTCCCGCTCCGGGCGCCTGAGCGCGGTTCGTCAACCGTATCACAATTCCGCCGGAGCCTTCGGGCTCCGGCGTTTTTTTGGCCCACTTAGCCAAGGCGGCATAAAGATGATCCTGCGACGGCCTTACAGACGCAACGGCGTGGCTCGGTTTATCATTTGCCCGCCTGTCGTGTTGGAGATAACTCTCACCTGCCGATGGCCGCCCTTTCCGTCATCTGCATTTGCCGCTTGCGGAAACATCCGGGCGAAGCAACCTGCGCCTTCGGTTCTTTGATTGGAACGTGTTCCAATCGCACGCTCGCGCGACCCACAAGTCGCGACGGAGAGCGTGATGATTTTCTGGGGGTGTTCTGGATTCGATCCCCGGTTGGAGCGCGCCGCCGCCCTCCGGGAGCGAAGGTCTCCCGCTAATCCCCCTTCAAAACAAACAAACGGCAACATCGAAGAGATGCCTCTGGCAGCCTAAGTGCAGCCACGTTCGCCCACTGACGCCTGCTAGGTGACGCGAACGACGACAGCAGGAATAGCGCACGGGGCCGCCCGCGGCCCGCGCGTCGTATCTTCAGCCGGGGGCTGGCCGGGGTTTTGCGCGCGTGATCGCGCGACACCGGCGAGACCAATATCACGCTATGAGGGTAGACGCGGCGCGTGAAGGCCAGGGAGACGCGGGTTCAAATCCCGCCACCTCCACCATTTTGCCATTTGGACACCTCTGGAAAACGGGGGCCAAGTGGGTCCCATTGTCATGGAAATTAACCACGGCCACGTCCGATGGTGGGTGATATCTCTTGGACGGGTTTGGACAGGTTTAGACACGGGTTCCCGGAAATTTGGGATGCCAGTTAGGAAGTTGGATCGGGCAGCGAAACAGACTGCCCGACCACATTGAACAGCGATTCGATCGACGTGTGCGTGTAGGTTCGGTCTGGCGGCTGTCGCTGTGCCGTATGAATGCTCACATTGCCCGGCGACATGCCACGGCGTTGCAGCATCGTGGCGCATGAGTGGCGCAGCGCGTGAAAATCGGAAACGCGAGCTTGCATCACGGCGTCACGCGATGCGTTTGATGGATTTTGCAGAAAGTGCTGTGCATGAAGCAGAGGGCGAGCTCATGACGAGCAATGATGCCCGTGCGACAACCAATGAAGCCATGCGACGGCGGAGCAGGAAGCTAGGCGACTGCTCGATTGTTGCGGAATTGTAGCCCGGTTGCCGCGAGATTGTCGCAAAGGCCGGTCAGCATACTTGACGTGTCGAGAGGGATGCCGAGGCGCACGTTGGTGCGCAGCGGATAATTTCTGGGTGTCCGTTCGGGGACCCTCAGTTGCGAAAACGGCGCGGGTGGTGGCGACATCACCCGCGCTCTTTGCGCCGAGTGCCGCACGCGGGCCGTGTGAGTTCGTGGCGGGCGCGGGTTCCACTCCGATGCGAATCGTTGCGAGATCGTAGCAGGGTTGCCGCGAGATTGTCGCACAGCGGGACCATGATGCGCCCGGTGTTGCGAGCTGTCCCCCGCATTGGGGGTTTGGCCCACGGCACCAGACATCCAGAAATCTAAACCGCAACCAACCATCCCTCATCAACCGAGGATTCCTGAAATGAAAACATTCAAAGTGCTTACGGCGGGCCTGCTCGCCCTTGCTGTCGCCGCCACGGCCTCCGCCCAGACCAAGATCCGCATTGTCGGCTCGTCCGCCTTCCGCAAGGCGACGCATGCCGCGATCATCAACATCCTCAACACACCTACCGCCGCCTGGACCGGCACGGCCAGCAACATTTCCGGCGTCAGCTCCGCAGTGATCGCGGGCACGCTCAAGTCCGGCCCCTCCATCGGCCAGTCCGTTGTCTTCCAGCTCTCGTGGTCCGGCTCGACTGGCGGCATCCAGACCGTCGCGCAGCAGAGCCCGGTCATCAGCAAGGCGTTTCCCACCACTGGCAACACCATGTCGGCCATCAGTGTGGACGGCAGCTACACCTTTACCGGCGGCACGTCCGGCGCGACCACCACGGAGTCGGCCACCGCCGATGTGGCGATGAGCGACACCCTCCAAGGCTCCTCCATCTTCACCGGTTCCGGTTATCACACTCTGACCGACCAGGTCGTGGGCGTGGTTCCGTTCCGCTGGGTGCGCGGCAACGCCACCGGCGCGCCGAGCGGCTTCACGGCGATTGACAACATCACCACGTTGCTCGCGCAGAACCTCCTCAACGGAGGCCTGCCGCTCTCGCAGTTCTCCGGCACCCCCGCCGATGTCGCCTATGGCGTCTATGTGCTGGGCCGCGATGAGGACTCAGGCACGCGCCTCGTGAGCTTCGCCGAGCCGGGCTTCGGCGTGCAGTCCACCCCGCTCCAGTATCAGCCCACCCTCGGCACCGTAACGGTGAGCAGCACAAGCTACTCGGGCATTACGGCGCTCAACCCGTGGCCGGCTAACACCGTGCTCGGTATCAGTTATCCCGTCGGCCATTCCGGCTACTCCAGCGGGGGCACTATGGCCACCGACTTGGCCCGAGTGGTTGATCCTGCCCTCAGCATCTACCTGATCGGCTACCTTGGCCGCAGCGACGCCGCGACCGCCGTCGCCGGCGGCGGTGTGGCGCTGAAATACAACGGCGTGGACGACACCGACACCAACGTGCGCGAGGGTAAATACACCTTTTGGTCCTACGAGCACCTGATGTATAAAAGCGCTTTCAGCGGAGTAGGCAAAAACGCCGCCGACCTGCTCGCTACTCAGCTCCACAACACCGACGCCCCCGCGTCCGGAGTGAGCGTCACCACCATGAACGTCGGGCGCAATGTCGAGGGCGGCCCGGTCACCTACGGCAACCCGTATCCCTGAGCGGGCGGTCTGCGTTGTGTCATCTGATCCCGCCCTTGCCGCCGGCGCGAAGCCGGCGGCAAGGGCGGGAAAATCCTCCAAACAAAAAAAGCACATGAAAACCAAACACCTTCTCGCGGTCGCGCTGCTCGCCCTCCTTGGCGGCACGGCGGCCGTCCGGGCCCAGACCGTCACGGCCGGGCTCAACAACCTCATCCTCGGTTTCCGCGCCACCGGCGGCACCGGGGCGAGCATCAATCTGGAAGTCAACCTCGGCAACGCTTCGAGCTACTACAACGTCAGTGGCACGGTCAACCTCTCCGGTCTTAGTGTCAGCGACCTGAGCGCCGCCTACGGCTCGAACTGGTTTAACCGCAGCGACCTCTTCTGGGGCGTGGCGGGCAGCACCGGCTCGGCGGTCGGCACCACCATTGGGGGCAACCCCATTCTGGCCAAAACCCTCTGGGGCACGGCTGCAGAGACCACGTTGGGCGTGCAATCCACGGCCTGGAACCGTTTGGGAGCGTTCAGCCAGCAAGCTGCGGCCAACACCATCGCCACGATGTATACGGGAGCCTTGGGCAGCCTGAACGGCGCGACGGCCACTGGCAACAGCGCCACGGCCGCGCTTCTGGACACATCACTGGCCGGAAGCTGGAGCAAGCAAGAGGGTAACAACGCCGCCGCGTTCGGCTCGCAGATGACGAAAAGCGGCTTTGAGAACGGCACCCCTGGCAACGCCGGTGTGGTGTCCGATCTCTATGAGCTGCAGCCTGGCAGCGGGAGCGGCACCTACCTCGGATCCTTCGCCCTCAATGCCAGCGGGCTGTCCTACTCGGGCAGCACCGGCGATGCGGCGGCTGCGGCCGTGCCGGAGCCCTCGACATACGCCGCCATTTTTGGCGCGTTGGCGATGGGCTTTGCCGTCCTGCGCCGCCGCCAGCGCAAGGAGTGATTCCCTCGGCTCCCCGTGATGCCCAACGGGGCGGCTTTAACTGGCCGGTGGTTGCGCGTTGAGCGCGGCCACCGGCCTTTTTATGCCCGTTCGCCCCTTTGTGATTCGGCAGCAATCAGCCATGCGAATTGATATTTGCAGGGCGGAGAACTTTCCATGCGAACCACTCCGGCGGAACTACTTGGCAGGGGAGCCTCCGCCGTGCCGCAGCCTTGAACATACGCCGCCATTCTGGGCGCGTTGGCGATGGGCTTTGCCGCCCTGCGCCGCCGCCAGCGCAAGGTCTGAACTCCTCCGCTCCCGCGTCCGTCAAACGCGGGCTGTTTGTCATTCTCCGGTAACCGCATTTTTGCGGCCACCGGCTTTTGAGCTCAATCCCCAACCAGGGCCAGTTCACCTATTCGTAACCCGACTGCCGCCGAAACGTAACGCGGCCCGGTCATACTATCCGTTCACCTGCCGCTCACCGGCGGACAACACACCACCATGACCTCCCAGCCCAGCGCCTGCTTTGCTCCGCCCAGTCTCCCGCTGCCACCCGCGCTCCCGCGCCGGCGCAGCTTTGTTGGCTGGCGGACCGTCCCCGCCGCCCTGCTCGCGGCCGGCCTGATGCTGTGGGGGACGGCGGCCCCGAGCGCCCACGCCGCCACCATCACCGCCACTTTTAGCGATCTCATCCTTGGCTTTCGCGCCACCGGCGGCTCGGGGGCGGACAAAAATCTCGAGGTGGATCTGGGCAATGTCGGGCAGTTTTATGCGCTGCCGGCGCAGACCCATTTCACCATCGCGGGTTTCAGCGCCTCGGATTTGGCCGACGTGTATGAAGTGCTTTGGAACACCCGCGACGACCTGTTCTGGGGCCTCGCGGCCACCACCGGCTCGGCCCAAGGCACGACGATCAACAGCACCACCATCGCGAGTAAAACGCTGTGGGGCACGCGGGCGCAGAGCACTGCCGGGGTGCAGTCCACGCCGTGGAACCGGGCCAACGCCTTCTCCCAGCAAGGCCCGGCCAACGCCATGGCCACACTTTATACGGGTGGCCTGGGCAGCTTGAACGGCAAGACTTCGACCACCAACAGCACCCAGTCCGCCGTGCTCGATAGCGCCACTGCCGGAAGCTGGAGCGCGCAGGAGGGTAGCAACGCCGCCGCCTTCGGTTCGCAGATGAGCAAGAGTCTGTTCGAGGCGGGAACCAATTTTTCCACGCTCGTCGGCTCCTATTTCGTGCTCGACCTCTACGAGCTTCAGCCCGGCAGCGGCTCGGGTGGTTACATCGGCTCCTTCGGCCTCGATAGCGCGGGCCTGCTCCAGTTCAGCAACGATCCCGCGTTTTTTGCCGTTTCCGCCGTGCCCGAGCCCTCGGCTTGGGCCGCGTTACTGGGCGCGGTCGCGCTCGGCTGGGCCGCGTTTCGCCGTCGCGCGCGGGCGGTTCCAGCCGCCATGACGCGCTGACCTGTCGGCCGGCCTGGAGCCGGCTCTCGTCTCGCTCCGCCTCCCGTGCGCCTTTTTCTCCCATCATGCCTCTCGCACCGCCGGGCCACGGCGGCCCTCGCGGTGGTGTTTTTCCCACTGGCGTTCTTGGCGCGAGGCGTGACGGCCGTCGGGGACGAGGCCACGCTCTTCATCCAAGAATACCGGGTCGAGGGCGTCCACCAGCTCGCCAACGCCGAGGTCGAGGCGGCCGTGTATCCGTTTCTCGGGCCGGGTCGCACGCAGGCCGAGATTGAGCAGGCCCGCGCCGCGCTGGAAAAGGCCTACCACAGCCGCGGCTGGCAGACTGTCGCCGTGCAAGTCCCGCCGCAGGAGGTTCAGGACGGCGTGGTCGTGCTGCAAGTGGTCGAGGCCCCCGTCGGCCGGCTGCGCGTGACGGGCGCGAAATATTTCTCGCCCGTGGCGATCAAGTCCGCCGCACCCACGCTGGCCGAGGGTCGCGTGCCCAATTTCAACGACGTGCCCGCCGACATCATCGCGCTCAACCAAAATCCCGACCGGCGCGTCACTCCCACGCTGCGCGCCGGCACCGTGCCCGGCACGGTGGACGTGGACCTTGAGGTGCAGGACAGCGCGCCCGTCCACGCCAGCGTCGAGCTGAATAACCGCTCCAGCCCCGGCACCACCGCGCTCCGCCTTAACGCCGCCGTGCGCGCCACCAACCTCTGGCAGCTCGGCCATGCCCTCGGGCTCAGCTTCCAAGTTGCGCCCGAGCGCCCCAGTGAGGCCAAGGTCTTTTCCGCCTACTACCTCGCGCCGCTGCCCGGCGTGGACGGAGCGTCGCTGATGCTGCAAGGCACGAGGCAGGACAGCAACATCTCCACCCTCGGCGGCGCGGCCGTGGCCGGGCGCGGCGAGACATTTGGCCCGCGCGTGTTTTTCGCACTGCCTGCCGGGAATGGTTTCTACCAGTCGGCGAGCGCCGGGTTCGACTACAAGCATTTCGACCAGGACATCGTTGTCGCCGGCACCCACGTCCTCTCGCCGGTCACCTACTTGCCCTTGAGCGCGGCCTACAACGCGGGCTGGACCGGGCCAGTGGTGCAGACTGAGCTCAACGCCGGTGTGACCTTTCACCTACGCGGGCTGGGCAGCCGCCCGGCGGCATTCAACACCAGCCGCTTTGGGGCCGACGGTGGGTTTATCTATTTTCGCGGCGACCTCGCGCAGACGCGCGAGCTGCCCGGCGGCTTCCAGCTTTTCACGCGCGCGCAGGGCCAGGTCGCCAGCGGGCCGCTCCTGAGCGCCGAGCAGTTCAGCGCCGGCGGGCTTGGCACCGCGCGCGGCTATCTCGAGGGCGAGACGGCCGGCGACAACGCGCTCTTCGGCACCATTGAGCTGCGCAGTCCCCAGCTCGCCGCGCGCGCGGGCCTCACCGGCGGCGACTGGCGCGTCTATGTCTTTGGCGACGCCGGCCGCGAGACGCTCCACCGTCCGCTCCCCGGGCAGGCCGCGCATTTTGACCTCGCCAGCGTCGGCGTCGGCACGCGGCTGCGCCTCGGCGCGCATCTCAACGCCTCGCTCGACGCCGGCCTCCCGCTGCTCGACCAGACTACCCGGGCGGGCGACCTCCATCTCACCTTCCGCGTGTGGGCCGACTACTGACACGCGCAAACTTTTTCCTCTTCCGCCCATGTCCACCGTCCTGTCCCTGCCAACCTCCATCCACCCGCGCCGCCTGCTCGCCGGCCTTGCCGCGCTGTTGCTCGCCGCCTCCGCGCACGCCGCCACCTGGTGGGACGCCGCCTGGACGCAGCGCAAGCAGATCACCGTTGACCCCGTCGCCGCCGGTTTGGCCCCGGCCGACACCATCGGCACCACGCCCGTCCTGCTGCGGCTGCACGATGGGAATTTTGACTTTGCCACCGCCAAGGAGGACGGCGGCGACCTGCGCTTCATCGCCGCCGACGACAAAACCCCGCTCGCCTACCACGTCGAAAAATTCGACCCGGTGCTAAACGAGGCGTTTGTCTGGGTGAGGATCCCGGACCTCGCGCCCGGCGCGAAGACCACGCTCTGGATCTACTCTGGCAACACCGACGCCAAGGCCGTCCGCGCCGACGACCCCAAGGGCACTTACGACGACGCCACCTTGTTGGTTTGGCATTTCGCCGAGCGCGGCACGCCCGCCGTGGACGCCAGCGGCCGCGGCCACAACGCTCAAAACCCCGGCCTTGCCGCCGAGACTGCTATCATCGGCGCCGGCCTCAGGCTCGACGGCAAAAGCACCGTCACCCTCCCCGCCACGCCCGCGCTCGCCTGGGCCGCCGGTGGAGCGCTGACGTGGAGCGCGTGGGTCAAGCCCGCCGCGCTCGCCCCGAATGCAATCCTCTTCAGCCGCCGCGATGGCGCGACCGCCCTCGTCATCGGCGTGAACAACGGCGTGCCTTACGTCGAGGTCACCGGCGCGGCCGGCCCGCAGCGCAGCGCGGCCGGCGCGCCCATCGCGGCCGGAGGCTGGCATCATCTGGCGGTCGTGGCCGGCGGCGGACAGCTCGCGGTGTTTCTCGACGGCGAATCTTACGCGACGCTGGCCGCCGCGTTGCCCGCGCTGGGCACTGCCGCGCAGCTCGGCGCGGCGACGGGAGGCTTTGTGGGTGAGTTGGATGAGCTGGAGCTCGCCTCGGTCGCGCGCCCGGCCGGTTTCCTGAGGCTCGCGGCCATCGGGCAGGGCGGGGGGGAGAAGGCGGGCAAGCTCCTCGGCTTCGGCGCGGCCGAGCAGCCGACGAACTGGCTGAGCTGGCTCAAGGGCGGCTACTTCGGCGTCATCATCAGCTCGCTCACGGTGGACGGTTGGGTGGTCATCGGCATCCTCGCGGTGATGGCGGCCGTCAGTTGGTTTGTGATGATCAACAAGGTCGGCTATCTCAACAGCCTCGCGCGGGGCAACACGCTCTTCCTGAAGGAGTGGAGCCAAATCGCCACCGACCTCACCGCGCTCGACCTCGGCGACCCGGACAACGCTAAGAGTCTTGGCGGCCGCGTGGACGCCGCCGGCCAGAAGGCGTTGCGCCGCTCGACCGTCTATCGCATCTACCACATCGGCGCGGAGGAGATCCGCCACCGGCTCAAGGCGGATCATAGCGACAAGATTCTCTCGGCCCGCTCCATTCAGGCCATCCGTGCGAGCCTCGACGGTGGCCTAGTGCGCGAGACGCAGAAGCTCAACCGCATGATCGTGCTGCTCACCATCGCGATCTCTGGCGGGCCGTTCCTCGGCCTGCTCGGAACTGTCGTGGGCGTGATGATCACGTTCGCGGCGGTGGCGGCGGCGGGCGAGGTCAACGTCAACGCCATCGCGCCCGGCATTGCCGCCGCGCTGCTCGCCACCGTCGCCGGCCTCGGCGTCGCCATCCCTGCGCTCTTTGGCTACAATTACATCGTCACCCGCATCAAGGACGCGACGAGCGACATGCATGTCTTTATTGATGAGTTCGTGACGAAGATGGCCGAGTTCTACGCCGAGCCGTCGCAGCGCAGCACCACCCTAACCCGCGCGCCGTTCGCCCCGAGCGAGCCGCGCAAATAAACCTCAGCGCCGACGGCCATGAAAATCCAAGAGGACAAGCCCTACGACGACATCAACATCACGCCCATGCTCGATCTGGCGTATGTGCTGCTCGTGATCTTCATCCTCATGTGCACCGCCTCGGTGCAGGGGCTGAAGGTCAACCTGCCCAAGGCCAGCGCTTCGAAGCCCCTCACCGCGCCCAAGACGAAAGCCATAACGATCAAGGAGGACGGCACGATTGTCTATGACACCATCCCGGTCTCGCTGGTCGAGCTGGAGCAGCGCCTCGCCGCGCAGAAGGCGCAGACGCCCGAGTTCCCTGTCGTCGTGAAAGGCGCCGGCATCGCCCAATACCAAGGCGTGATGGACGTGCTCGATGTGCTCGGTCGCCTCAACCTCACCCAAGTCGGCCTCGCCACCAGCAAGCCCGCGGCCCAGTGACCGCTCCCGCGCCATGAGCAACTTCGACGACACCGACAGCGACGGCGACGACCGCGGCCTGCTCCGCCGGTTCGCCCTGCCCATTGGCGTGGTCGGCGCGGTGCTCGCCGCCGCCGTGACGGTCGTCGTGCAGCTTTCCTCGCATAAATCTAGCCCGGCGCCCCACGACCGCGTGGTCAACATCACGCCCCTGCCGCCACCGCCGCCTCCCCCGCCGCCTCCGCCCCCGCCGCCCACGGTGCAGGAGGAGACGAAGATGATCGAGCAACTGCCCGACGATCCTACGCCCGATGACGCACCCCCGCCGCCCGACCTCGGGCTGAGCACGGCGGTGACCGGCACCGGCGGCCCCGACTTCGGACTCCGCGCCGCCACTGGCGGCGGGACCAACTTGGCCGGCAGCACGGGCCGGACCCGCAGCCCCTTCGGCTGGTATGCCGCGCAGGTGCAGGCGACCATCAGCGACGCGCTCCGCAAAAATCCCGCCACGCGCAACGCCAGTTTCCGCCTCGACGTGCGCGTCTGGGCGGACCTCGCCGGCCGCATCACGCGCGCCCAGCTCACCGGCACCACCGGCGACGTCGCTGTGGACCGCGCCATCCAGCGCGACGTGCTCGCCGGCCTCCAGCTCTCACAACCGCCGCCCGCAGACATGCCGATGCCCATCGTCCTACGCTTCACCGCCCGCCGGCCCAACTGAGCCCACCCGCTTTGCCCATGAAACACCGCCTCCCGTCGTCCCGCGCATTTGTTTTCCTGCTCGCGCTCCTGCTCGCCGTCAGCTCGCCCGCGCAGGCGGCCGACGCCCCCGCGCCCCGCGCCCCGCGCTCGCAGAATGTCACCATCAATCTCATCAACCGTCTCGTTGAGCGTGGCCTCCTCCCGCAGTCCGACGCCGACGAACTCATCAAGCAAGCGCAGGAGGACGCCGCCGCCGCCCGCGCCGAGGCCCTGGCCGCTACGCCCGCCGGCCCGGCCCCCGCGCCCGCCGGCACTGTCCGCGTCACCTACGTCCCGGAGATCATGCGGACGCAAATCCGCGACGAGCTGAAGGCGGAGGTCCTCGCGCAGGCCCGCGCCGAGCGCTGGGCCGACCCCCGCGCCGTGCCGGACTGGGTCACGCGCTTTCGGGTGAGTGGCGACCTGCGCGTGCGCGGCGAGGGCGTCATCTTCCCTTCGGGCAACGACAACACCGGCGCGTTTCCCAATTTCAACGCCATCAACACCGGATCGCCGTTCGACGTGAGCGGCTCCGTGTTTTCGCCCCAGCTCAACGTGGACCAGGACCGCAACCGCCTCCGACTGCGCGCCCGAATCGGCGCCGAAGTGCAGCTCGGTGACGGCTACACCACGGGCCTGCGCCTCGCCACCGGCGACAACAACTCCCCCGTTTCCGCCAACCAGTCCTTCGGGGCCAGCGGCAGTGGGCAGGGCGGCAATTTTTCCAAATACGCCATCTGGCTCGACCGCGCGTTCCTCAAATACGAGACCGGCGATCCCGAGGCGAACCTCGCCGCTACTTTCGGCCGCTTCGAGAACCCGTTTTTCTCCACCGACCTGATCTGGGACGACGACCTCGGCTTCGACGGGTTTGCCGTGCGCGGCAGCCGCCGTCTGGCGGGGGACGTGACGGGCTTCGTCACGGCTGGGGCGTTTCCCGTCTTCAACACCGATCTCAACTTCGCCTCCAACCAGCCCGCGAAGTTCCGGAGCACTGACAAATGGCTCTACGGCGCGCAGCTCGGGGCCGACTGGAAAATCCGCGACGACGTGCGCCTCAAGGCCGGCCTCGCCTACTACGACTTCCAGAACATCGAGGGCCGGCTCTCCAGCCCTTTCACGCCGCTCAACAGCTCCGACCAGGGCGACACCGACGGCACCCGTCCCGCTTTCGCGCAAAAGGGCAACACCTACATGGCCCTGCGCAACATCACGCCCAGCGCGCTCAACGGCTTCGGCACCACCAGCCAGTTCCAGTATTTCGGCCTCGCCACGCCTTACCGCGACCTCGCCCTCACCGTGCGTCTCGACCTGAACCACTACGCGCCCGTGCAGGTCTCCTTCCTCGCCGACTTCGTGAAAAACCTCGCCGCCGATCCCGTCGCCATCGCTGCCAAGGCCGTCAACAACCTCGGTGCCGCCGGCGCCGGCAGCTACGCGGGCAGCGACTATGCTTGGCTGTTCGGCGTGCGCGTCGGCCACGTCGCCCTGGAGAAACGCGGTGACTGGAGCCTCGCCCTTAACTGGCGGCGCGTCGGCTCGGACGCTGTCGTGGATGGCTTTAACGACTCCGATTTCGGCGGAGGCGGCACCAACGTCCAAGGCTACACCCTCGCCGCCACCTATGCGCTCTCCCCCCGCGTCGCGCTCGGTCTCCGCTGGATGAGCTCCAACGAGGTCGCAGGCCCAGCCTTCAAGACCGACAGCCTCACCCTCGATCTCAACGCGAAATTCTGACCCGCCATGAAACGCCTTCTGCCCGTCCTGCTCCTCGCCGCGCTCCCCGCGCTGGCCCCCGCCGCCGAACCCGCCGCCGACGCGCGCCTGCGCGAGACGCTCCGCACGACGACCGTGCAGCTGCGCGACACCCAGTCCCAGCTCGCCACCCTTCAGGCCTCCGCGTCCGCCGCCAAGGAGGAGAGTGAGCAGAAAACCAAGCTGCTCACGAAGCAGGTCGAGGAGCTGATTAAAAACGCCAAGGCCGACAAGGACGCGGCCGACAAGACCGCCGCCGCGCTCAAGGCCACCGCCGCCACACAGGCCGAGGAGCTGTCCCGGCTGGCCGACGAGCTCACGAAAACTAAGGCCGCGCTCGAGACCGCCGCCGCGCTGGCCGCCACCAAGGAGACCGAGCGCGCCAGACTGGAGCAGGCCAATCTCGTCCTCGCGCGCACCGCCGCCACGCGTGAGGCGCAAAACCTTGCGCTGTTCAAGCTCGGCAACGAAATCCTCGCCCGCTACGAAAAATTCGGCCTCGGAGAAGCGCTCGCTGCCAAGGAGCCTTTTGTTGGCACCACGCGCGTGAAGCTGGAAACCATCGTGCAGGATTACGCCGATAAGCTTGCCGACCAGCGTCCCAAGCCGTGAGCAAACCAGCCCAGCACCGTCCGCCAACCCGGGACGCGACGCCCGCGTCGCGTTGGTGGGCCGTGCCCATTGGCGTGCTCGTCTTGGCCCTCGGCTCAGTGGCGTTCGCCGCCGGTGACCTCCTGCGCGGCGGCGCGCCCGCCAACACGCCCGCGCCAGTCGGGGCTGGTGCCACCGGCGCGGCCGAGGCCGCCGCCGCCCAGTTGCGCGTGAATGCGGCGGACCGCCTCGCGCGCACCACCCAGGCATTGCAGGCCGTGCAGGCGATGCAGGCCGCCGCCCGCGCCGCCGCCCTCGCCGGGCCGAACAACCTCGGCGCGGACCCCAACCACCCCGGCCTCACGCTGCCCAACGTGCCCGACGGCCTCGTCTCCGGCGGTCTCAAGGAGGCCCCCGGCATCGTGTGGCAAGGCGCGGCCGCGCCCGTGCAGACCGCCGAAGGTGGCCGCACCACCGTGGCCATCACGCAGACCGCCGCACAAGCGATCCTGAGCTGGGAGACTTTCAATGTGGGCAAGAATACCACGGTCGCCTTCGACCAGAGCGCCGGCGGCGCGGACATCGGCCAGTGGGTCGCGTTCAACAAGATTAACGACCCCGCCGGCGTCCCCTCGCAAATTCTCGGCTCCATCACGGCGGGCGGGCAGGTCTATCTGCTCAACCGCAACGGTGTCATCTTCGGCGGTTCCTCGCAGGTCAACGCCCACGCCCTCGTCGTCTCCTCGCTCCCCATCAACACCAACCTCGTTACCCTCGGCCTGCTCAACAATGCCGACCAGCAGTTCCTCTTCAGCTCGTTGCCTGTCGCTGCCGGCAGCGGCACCCCGGCTTTCACGCCGGCCACCGGCGCGACCGGGGACGTGACCGTGCAGCCCGGCGCCCGGCTCTCCGCGCCCACCAGCGACGCGCACGTCGGCGGGCGGATCGCCCTGCTCGGCGCGAATGTGACCAACGCCGGCACCATCGCCGCGCCCGACGGCCAGACGATCCTCGCGGCCGGCCTACAGGTCGGTCTCGCCGCGCATGCCAGCAGCGACCCGAGTCTGCGCGGTCTGGATGTGTTTGTTGGCGCCGTCACGGATCCGTCCGTGCCAGCGCAGACCGCCGGCGCGGTCGCCAACACCGGCCTGATTGACGCGCCGCGCGCCAGCGTCGTCCTGACGGGCAAAGATGTGACGCAGCTCGGCGCCATCGAGAACAGCACCTCCGTCGCGTTCAACGGCCGGGTGGATTTGCTGGCCAGCTATGACGCGGTGAGCAGCGGCGGGGTCGAGGGCGTCACACCGTTTTTCCCGCGCGCCAGCGGCACGGTCACGCTCGGGCCGGGCAGCGTCACGCGCATCCTGCCCGAGCTGGCGAGCACCGAGCGCGTGACCGGCACGGCGCTTGCGCTGCCCTCGCAGCTTAACCTACGCGGCCTCGCCGTCCACCTCGCGGGCGACGCGGCGATCCTCGCGCCCGGCGCGACGGTCGCCATCAGCGCCGGCCGTTGGTCCCTCGCCGGCTCCGGATTGTCGGCGACCAACCAGTTCGTTTTCACCGGCGGGCAAATCTACCTCGATGCCGGCGCGCTGATAGACGTGGCCGGCGCGCAGGACGTGGCCGCCTCCGTGGCGGAGAACTTCATTGAGGTGCAGTTGCGCGGCTCCGAGTTGGCCGACTCGCCGCTCCAGCGCGACGGCGCGCTGCGCGGGCAGACCATCAAGGTAGATGTCCGCCAGACTGGGGTGTTCAACGGCAAGGCTTGGGTCGGCACGTCGCTCGCGAACACCGCCGGTTACGTCGCGCTCATATCGCGGACCGTCGGCGAGCTCACCATCGGCGGCGGCACGGTCACGATGCGCGCCGGCGAGTCGGTCATCGTGCAGCCCGGCGCGACGGTGGATGTCTCGGGCGGCTGGATCAATTACGCGGGCGCGACGGTCGAGACGAGCAAGGTGCTCTCCGACGGCCACGTCTTCGACATTGCGGCGGCGACACCCGACCGCGTTTACAGCGGCCTCTACACGGCAACCTCCGCCAGGACCGATGCCAAATGGGGCGTCACCACGACGGCCGCGCATCCGCTCACCGCCAACGCCGCCGCCTACGAGCCG
This sequence comes from uncultured Opitutia bacterium, assembly GCA_903869665.1. GTDB lineage: Bacteria > Verrucomicrobiota > Verrucomicrobiia > Opitutales > Opitutaceae > CAIYUN01. The sequence continues at coordinate 14,503 of CAIPZZ010000171.1, forward strand.
GGCTACCTGCAGGGCGGCAATGCCGGCACGCTCGCCATCAACGCGCCGGCGCTGGCGCTCGACGGCGACTTGCGCGGCCAAAGGGTTGTCGGCCCGCGCCAGCTTACCGTTCCGCCCGCCTCGGCCGCGCTACAGCTCACGTTTCAGGGGCAGTATCAGCAAAACGCCACCACCTTCCCCGTGTTTTCGCCCACCCCGCCTGAGATCGTTGTGCGGGGCGACGGCGAGCTGCCGGTGGCGGACGCTTTCGCGCTCGACGGCACCGGCACGCCGCTGGCGCTCCGGGTCGAGCGCCGCGTGGCCTTCGACCTTGATCCGGCGCTGGTCAACGCCGCCGGCTTCGGCCGGCTCACCATTGATAACCGCGATGGCAACATCACCGTGCCCGCCGGGGTCGCGCTCACTGGCGCGGCCGGCGGCTCGCTCACGCTGCTCACAGCCAACCTCGACCTCGGGGGCCGTATCTCCGTGCCGGGCGGCAGCCTCGTTTTCACCGCTTATGATTTCTCACCTTTTGCGGCGCTGCTCCCCACGGATCCGGTTCCCGCGGTCAATTTGTCGCGCGGTCGGTTGACCGTCGGCGCGACGGCCGTGCTGGATGTCGCGGGTCTCGTTGTGGATAACCGCCCCGGCGCAGCATCGGCCGCCAGTTTGCCGCTATTGACGACGGCCGGCAGCATCACCCTAACCAGCCATGTCGCCAACCTTGAGGCCGGCAGCGTGCTCGATGTTTCGGGCGGGGTCGCCGTCGGCGCGACCGGGAAAATTTCCTATGGCAACGGCGGCGGCATCAGTATCAGTGCGGGGCAGGATCCCAGCATCGCGGCCATTCTCGGCGGCTCGCTCGCGCTGGGCGCGGAACTGCGGGGCTTTTCCGGGGCCAAGGGGGGCTCGCTCACGCTGCTGGCCCCACTCGTGCAGGTTGGCGGCCCGGCGCCCAGCGGCGGCACGCTGTGGCTCGCGCCGGAATTTTTCAGCGCGGGCGGTTTCACCAGCTTCACGGTGAAAGGGCTGGGCGCGACCACGGGCGCGGCCGACCAGTTCGTTCCGGCGGTCGTCATCGCACCGGGCACCACGCTCGCCCCGGTGGCGCAAAGCTGGCTCGCTACGACCGACGGCGGTGGCGTGACGCTCGGGCCGACGTTGCAGCCGGCGGGCGTGCGTCCGCCAGTGAGCCTCGCGTTCAACGCTGTTGGCGTCCGCGACCCTCTGAACGTCCTGCTCGTGCGCGGCGACCTCGTGCTTGGCGCGGGCGCGGTGATCCGGACAGAGCCCAAGGGCAGCGTCACCCTCGCGGGCGAAACCGTGACGGCGCTGGGTTCCGTCATCGCTCCCGGCGGCGCCATCAACGTGAGCGGCGGTCGGGACTCGGCTGCGCTCTATCTCCTCAACCAAGGGCAGGCGCTGCCGACCGTGGTGCTCGGGGCGAACAGCGTATTCTCCGCTGCCGGCACGACCGTGCTAACGCCCGACGCGCGCGGTTACCGCACCGGCTCCGTTCTGGCGGGCGGCAGCATCAGTATCACCGGCAATTTGGTCGCCGAGCCCGGCGCGCGGCTCGATGTCTCCGGCGCGGCGGACACCCTGGACCTGCTCCCGGCCTACGGCGACGGCGGGGCGGGGGGCGCGTTAGACGCGGCGGTGTCGCTTTCGGCCTTCGTGCCGACACGCGTCGAGAGCAACGGGGGCACCCTCACGCTCGCGGGCGGGCAGGAATTGTTCACCGACGCCACGCTGCGCGGCGCGGCGGGTGGCACTTCGGCGGCGGGCGGCCGACTGGTGATTTCATCGGGCCGGTTTTATCCGCCCGGAAGCAGCACGCCGACACCGCTGGATGTCACTCTGGAAGCGACGCAAACCGGGCCGACGCGTCCGGCCGGTGGCGCTCTCGTCGGCGTGGCGGTGGACGACGGCAGCGGCGGCGTCTTGCCCGCGCTGGGGCATTTTGCGGCCGACAGCTTTAACGGCGCGGGCTTCGACGCGCTGACGCTCAAGGGCGTCGTGGAGTTCTCCGGCCCGGTCTCCCTCACGGCCCCGACGAGCCTGCGCGTGGCGGACGGCGGCGTGCTCTACGCCGATGCCGCCGTGAGCCTGATCGCGCCGCACGTCGCACTCGGCACCGCGTTCCAAGGGCCGCTTTCGGTGGAGCAACAACAGCAGCAGGTGAGCGCGTTCACCCAGCAGGGTCAGCCGTATTATTTCTCGCCGACGTTCGGCGCAGGCACGCTCACGGTCGCGGCCCAGCTTATCGAGTTGGGCAACCTCTCGCTGCAAAACATCGGCCGCGCGGACTTGCTGGCCGACAACGGCGACATTCGGGGCGACGGCACACTGGATATCGCTGGCGACCTCCTGTTGCGCGCCGGGCAGATTTATCCGCCTACAGGGGTGAGCCTCACCCTCGCGGCCTATGACTACACCACGGCGAGCGTGACGCACGCCGGCTCGATCACGGTGGCCGGAGCGGGCACGCGGACGCTGCCGCTCTCGGCAGGCGGCACGTTAAATTTGCGCGGCTCTTCCATCACGCAAGGTGGGGTGCTGCGCGCGCCGCTCGGCACCATCAGCCTCGGTGGCGGCGGCGCGGGCACAGCGGACTTGATTTCCAACCAGCCGTTCGCCGCGACCCAGCAGCTCAGGGTCGCGCCGGGCAGCGTGACCTCGGTCGCGGGGATTGATCCGCAGACCGGAAGTGCGCTCACGATCCCCTACGGCACGAATCTCAACGGCACCACGTGGCTCAGTCCGGCCGGCGACGACATCACCGTCGGCGGCGTGCCGGGCAAGTCGGTCAACCTTTCCGCCGTGAACGTCAACATTACTACGGGCGCGGAGATTGACCTGCGCGGTGGCGGCGACCTCTACGCCTACCGTTTCGTCGCGGGCACCGGCGGCACGACGGACATTCTCTCCTTCACGGGTAGCTTTGCGGTTATCCCCGGCTACACGGCGGACTACGCGCCGTTCGATCCCGGCTACGCCAACGCCACCCTCGCGCCGGGCGACCGCATTTATTTCAACGCCAGCGACGGGCTGCCGGCCGGCTTTTACACGCTGCTGCCCGCGCGCTACGCGCTGCTGCCGGGCGCATTTCTGGTCACGCCGCAGACGGGCGCGCCCGCCGCTACCGTGCTGCGGGCCGACGGCTCCAACCTCGTGGCCGGCTGGCGGGGCAACGGCTTCAACTCCGCCCGCACCGGCACGCCGCTGTTCGCGTCGTTTGAGGTTGCGTCCTCCGCCGTCGTCCGCGCGCGCGCGCAATACGAGGATTCCTCGGCCAACGCCTTCCTGCGCGCGGGCGCGCTCGCCAACGACGCGACCGTCCCGCGCCTGCCGGTGGACTCGGGCCAGCTCGTGCTCGCAGCGACGGCGGCGATGAGCGTGCAAGGGGCGGTCGCGGCGGCGGCCCCGGCCGGTGGTCGCGGCGGTCTGGTGGACATCAGCAGCCCGGCGGACATCCTGATCGCCGCGCCCGGCGCAACCGGCCCGGCCGGCACGCTCGTGCTTGATGCGGCGAAACTCAGCGCGTTTGGCGCGGAGAGTCTGTTGATCGGCGGCGTCCGCTCCGCCGCGACAGGTGGCACGGCCATCGCGGTCAAGACCGGCAATCTCACCCTCGCCAACGCCGGCTCGCCGCTCACGGGGCCTGAGATCATTCTGGTCGCCAACCAAACCCTGACGCTCGCGCCGGGGGCGGTTCTCGCGCAGACGGGTGCGCTCGCCAGCGCGGCCGACCCATTGCTCCTCGGCGCGGTGTCCGCCGCCGGCAGCGGCAACGGCGTGCTACTCCGCGTGAGCGCGGATGCGACGGCGCAAAGTTCACGCGCCGGTGTGACCACGGTGGTCGGACCGGCACTGGTTGTCGGCGCGGGCGCGAGCGTGACGGGCGCGGGCGTGACGCTCGACTCCACGCGCGCGACTTCGCTCGACCCCGCCGCCGTGGTGAGCGGCACCGCCGTTTCGCTCAACAGCGGCCAGATCAGTCTCCAGCTAACAAATCCCGGCGCATTGCAACCGACCACCGGCCTCGTGCTGTCGGGAGGTGCGTTACAAAATCTCCAGGCCTCGGCGCAGCGCCTGTCGTTGCTCAGCTACAGCTCCCTCGACCTCTACGGCACCGGCGAGGTCGGCACGGCGGCGGTCGCCAGCCTCGCGCTGCACGCGGGCGAGGTCCGCGGCTTCAACACCGGCGGCGGCACAGTGACGTTCGCCGCGCGCGACATCCTCCTCGACAACGCCGCCTCCGCCACCGTGCCGGGCGTGGTCGCGGCGGCGGCTGGCACACTCGTCTTCAACGCGGACACTGTCCGCCTCGGTGCCGGCACCCTCGCCCTTGACCAGTTCACCGCCGTGGCGCTCACCGCCGCTGGCGGCATTCTCGCACAGGGAACCGGCGCGTTCACCACGCCCGGCGCGCTCACGCTCACTACGCCCATTCTCACCGGCGCGACTGCCGCGAGCCAGTCCCTCACGGCGGGCGGCGCGCTGACGGTCGTCGCCCCCGCCGGCGGCGCAGCGACGGTGGCGGGCGGCCTGGGCGCGCGGCTCGCGCTCACGGGCGCGAGCGTCACGGCGGACGCGGACATAACTCTGCCGAGCGGCGCGCTGGCACTGCGTGCGACCACGGGCAACGTCACGGTCTCCGGCCGCCTCGACACGGGTGGCACGGCACAAACTTTTTTTGATCTGACGAAGTTCACCGACGCCGGCAGCGTCAGTCTCACCGCTGACGCCGGCAGCGTGGACGTGACCGCCGGCGGCTCGGTCCACGTCGCGGCGGCGGCGGCGGGTGGCAACGCCGGCAGCGTCACCGTTGGCGCAACGGTGGGCGCGTTCACACTCTCGGGTGCACTGCTCGGCACAGGCGGCGCGGGCGGGACGTTCGCCCTCGATGTCGGCGCACTCCCGACGTTGGCCGGCCTGGATGCCGCGCTCGACGCGGGCGGGTTCGCGGCGTCGCGCGCATATCGAGTTAGGACCGGCGGTGTCACGGCCGATGGCACGGCGACAGCACGGAAATTCAGCCTCTCGGCAGACGGCGGATCAATTACCGTGAGCGGCACAATAGACGCCTCTGGCACGACCGGCGGCGCGATCAGCCTCGCGGCGCAGGGCAGCGTCACGCTGCTGGCCAGCGCGCGGCTCACGGCGGCGGCGCAGGATTTTGACAGCGCGGGCAAGGGTGGAGTGGTCTCGTTGGAGGCGGGCGCGTCGCGCAACGGCGTCACGTCCACGACGGCGTTCGTGGATGTGCAAACCGGCTCGACCGTGGATCTCTCCGTGGCCGCCAACACCACCGCTAGCGCCGCGCTTGGCCGGTTCACCGGCACGCTCCATCTGCGCGCCCCGCAAACCGCCGCCGCCACCGACCTCCAGCTGACGCCGCTGAACGGCACCATCGTCGGCGCCTCCTCCATCGTCGTCGAGGGCTACAAGCTCACCGATCTCACGGCCGCGACTGCCACGCTCACGAGCACGATCCAGAACAACGTGAAGGCCAACGGCACGACCTTCGGCAACGCCACCGCTGCGATCACCGCCCGCCTGCTCGCCAACAACGCCGCGCTCGCCTCCGTGCTGCACATCCGCCCCGGCGCGGAGATCATCAACCGCACCGGAAACCTTGTGCTCGCCGCGAGCTGGGATCTCTCGACCTTCCGTTTTGGGCCGGCCAGCGAGCCCGGTATTCTCACGCTGCGTGCGGCTGGCAATCTCAGTTTCCTCTTCAAGGCTAGCCTGAGCGACGGCTTCACCGGGGCCACCTTTGCCTCGCCGCTGCTCGCGGCCGGCGCGCAGTCGTGGTCCTACCGCCTCGTGGCGGGCGCGGATCTCAGCGCGGCCGACTTTCATCGCGTGCAGCCGCTCGCCAACCTCGCCACCGGCACCGGCTCGGTCCTGCTCGGGACCAACGCCACCTCGCTGCCCACCGCCACCAATAACAGCCGCTCCAGTATTATCCCGAATTTCTTTCAGGTCATCCGCACCGGCACCGGCGATATTGACCTTGCCGCCGGGCGCGACGTGCAGCTGCTCAATCCGCTGGCGGCGATCTACACAGCGGGCACGCAGGCCGTGGCGCTGGCGAATTACGACCTGCCGATCCTCGATTACCAGAACAGCCAGCTCGGCAACGCGCAAACCCCCGCTTACCCGGCGCAATACACCCTCGGCGGCGGCAACGTGTCCGTCACTGCGCAAAACGACATCACGCATCTCGTGCTCAAGTTCGGCGTGCTCGTGGCCGACTCGACCCGCGAGCTGCCGACCAGCTGGCTTTACCGGCGAGGCTATGTGAGTTCGGCCACCGGACAATTCGCCGCGAGCAATGCCGGCGGCGAGATCGCGTCCACCTCGTGGTGGGTGGATTTCAGTAACTATTTCGAGGGCGTAGGCGCACTCGGCGGCGGCAGCGTGACGCTTACCGCCGGCCGTGACGTGAGCAACGTGGACGCCCTCGTGCCGACCAACGCCCGGATGCCGAAGGGCACGCCCAACGCTGCCGCGCTCGTCGAGCTGGGCGGTGGCGACCTCACCGTGCGCGCGGGCCGCGATATTGACGGCGGTGTCTATTACGTCGAGCGCGGCCGCGGCACGCTCACCGCCGGCGGCAACATCCACAGCAACACCACCCGCGCCGCCCTCACCCAAAGCGACCTGACCGGCCTGCCCGCGCCGGATGCGATCACCTGGCTGCCCACGACGCTGTTTCTCGGCAAGAGCACCTTTGACGTGACTGCGCGCGGCGACCTGCTGCTCGGGCCGGCGGCCAATCCGTTCCTGCTGCCGCAGGGTATCAACAACAGCTTCTACGAGAAAACTTATTTCTCCACCTACGCGCCCGACTCCGCCGTCAGCGCCACCTCGCTCGTCGGCGCGGTCACGCTGAAGACCGCCGCCGACGGCGGGGCCGGCTCGTTGCAAAGCTGGTTCCAGAACGTGCTCCTGTTTGCCAGCAACCCCAGAGCATTTTCCGCCTCCCAGCCTTGGCTGCGTCTCGCCGAGACCAATGTGACGCCGTTCGCGACCGTCACCAAACTTCTGCCGCCGACGCTGCGCGCGACCGCATTTACCGGCGACCTCAACCTCGTCGGCGGCCTCACGCTCGTGCCCTCGCCCTCGGGCACGGTGGAGTTGGCCGCCGCCGGCTCGGTCAACGGCTTTCAGCCCAACAGCCTCACCAACCTGCTCGCGCCCGTCTCCGCCACCAACCTCCGTCTCTGGGGCTCCGCCACCATCAATCTTTCCGACGCCGACCCCGCTCGTGTGCCTAGCGTGGCCACGCCCCTGACGCTCGCGTCCGCGTCCACCGGCCGCAGCAGCCTCGCCGGCATTGCTGGTTCGTGGGCGCTGACGCCGGCGCAAGGCCTGCTCGACAGCATCAACCGCCAGTTTGCCGAGTCCGGCTCGTTCGAGGGCGCGCAGGCGGTGATCCAGACGAAACAGGCGCTCCATGCCCCCGGTCCGCTGCACGCGGCCGATCCCGAGCCCGTGCGCCTCTACGCGGAGGCCGGCAATCTCTCCGGACTCACGCTCTTCGCCGGCAAGGCCGCGCAGGTCATTGCGGGCCGCGACCTCACCGACCTCTCGCTTTACCTGCAAAACAACGCCGCTGACGAAATCACCCGCGTCATCGCCGGGCGCGACCTGATCGCCTACCATCCCAACTCGCCGCTCCGCCTCGCCGCGCAGACCGCCGGCAACGCGCTCCTGTCCACGGTTGGCTCCCCCGGGCCGGGCACCGGCAATCCGACGGCTGGCGACCTCCAGCTCGGCGGGCCGGGCACGTTCGAGGTTTTGGCCGGGCGCAACTTCGACCTCGGCGTCGGCCCGAATAACGCCGACGGCACCGCCACCGGCCTCACCACCATCGGCAACTCGCGCAACCCCTATCTGCCCTTCGACGGCGCCAGCATCGTCGCCGGCGCCGGCCTCGGCGGCCCGGCCTCGCTCGACTTTGCCGCGTTCAACGCCCGGTTCCTCGACCCCGGCACCGGCGGCGCGCTCGCGGCGCGCTACCTCCCTGAACTCGGCAGGGCTCTCGGCCTCGCCTCCGGCACGGATGGCGCGGCGATCTGGGCGACCTTCAGCGCCCTGCCTGCCTCGCGCCGCGCCGCTCTGGCGCTGGACATTTTCTACCTCGTCCTTCGCGACGCGGGCCGCGAGCACAACGATGCGGATAGCCCCGGCTTCAAGTTTCAGTCTGGCTTCGATGCCATCGCGGCGCTGTTCCCGGGCGAGCGCACGGGCGACATCTCGCTCACCTCGCGCGCGATCAAGACCGTCAGCGGTGGCGACCTTAGCCTCTACGCGCCCGGCGGCGCGCTCACGGTGGGCTTCGACATCGCTGGCCAGTCCGCCGACCAGGGCATCCTCACCGCGCATGGCGGCGGCATCTCCATCTTCACCGCAAAAGGCGTCAACGTCGGCACCTCGCGCATCTTCACCCTGCGCGGCGGTAACGAGATCATCTGGGCCTCCACCGGCAACATCGCCGCCGGTGCCTCTTCGAAGACCGTCCAGTCCGCGCCGCCCACCCGCGTGCTCATTGACCCGCAGAGCGGCGACGTGAAAACCGACCTCGCCGGCCTCGCGACGGGCGGCGGCATTGGCGTGCTCGCCACCGTCGTCGGCGTGGAGCCGGGCGACGTGGACCTGATCGCGCCCACCGGCACCATTGACGCGGGCGACGCCGGCATCCGCTCCTCCGGCCGGCTCAACGTCGCCGCCGTGCAGGTTCTCAACGCCTCCAACATCTCGTCCGGCGGCACGAGCTCCGGGGTTCCCGCGCCGGTCGCCGCGCCGAGCTTGGCCAACGTGGTCTCGCCCACGACCAACAACCAACCCGCGGGCAACGCGAACGACGCCGCCGCCCGCGAGCAGGCGCGCGCGCAGGCCCGGGTGGACAACCTGCCCTCGATCATCACCGTCGAGGTGCTCGGCTACGGCGGTGGCGAGGGCGACAGCCCCGACAAGAAGGACGATCCCGCCAGCTGAAGCATGCCTGCCCATGCGAAAAATTTCCCTCTTCCTCCCGCTCCTTGCCCTCGCCGTCGCGCGTGCCGCGCCGGAAGGGAGTCTTGAGTTCAACGGCGTGCTCGTCTCCGGCGGCCGTGTGCAGCTCGCGTTGGCCAACCCCGCCACCGGCGAGGCTCGCTGGGTCAAGGTCGGCGGCAAATTTTCCGGTTACACGCTGCTTGGTTACGACAGTGCGGCCAACACCGCCACGCTCGCGCGCGATGGCCGGCCCGCGCTCGCGCTCCGCCTAAAGGACGCCTTGCTCGTCGTCGCTCCGCCGGCACCCTCCTGGGTTCAGCCCACCAACGAGCAGCGCGGGGCCATCGCAGAAAACCTCCGCCAGCTCGCCGCCGCCGCCGCGCAATATTTCACCGCCACTGGCGCGGACACCGCCACGCTCGAGGAGCTCGTCGGCCCCGGCAAGCCGCTCGCCGCGCTCACGCCCGCCGCCGGGGAAAGCTACGGCGATCTCGTGCTGCGGCGCGACACGCCCGCGCTTGCCCTCACCACGCCCGACGGCACACGCATCACTTCTGACGGGATCAGCACCGCTGCCGACGGCTCCACCATCACGCCTGACGGAGGTCGCGTCGCCAGCGACGGCACAGCCTATGCGCCCGACGGCACGCTCCGAGGCGCAGGCGACACGGGGGGCGCTGCTGGGCCCTTTATCCCACCCAGCGCCTCGCCCACCACCGCGCGCGCGCTGCTCGCGGCCGGATGGAAATACCGGTCTTGACCGTGGGCGCGCGGTTTGCGCGGTCGGCTAACGTGACAACCACGTGAATCCGCCACAAGCTAGTCACCGCGAGCGTAATCCTCGGAACGGAGGCCGTGGCGCGCGCAATAAAACTCGGCGAATGTATGACAGGACATGTCGTGATTTTGCGCGCGCGCCATTTTCAATAACGACACTTTTGTGCTTCGTGCGTTTGCCACAGCGCAGATTTAACCGGGGCGAAACGCGACCGCCGCCGATTCGTCACGCGCCGGCGCGCAGTCGCTCAGTCTTCCGCCAGTTCGGCCTCCAGCGCCGCCTCGTCGCCGGGCTGCGGCGAAGAGCCATCCTCGTCAGGCAGCGGATGCGCGCGCACGAAATCAGTGAATTGCACCAACTCGAACCGCCCGTCCCAGTGTTCGACAAGGGCGGTGAGTGACTCGACCCAGTCGCCGCTATTGAGGTAGTGGACGTCGCCGATCATCTTGTCGGCGGCGGTGTGGATGTGGCCGCAGATGACGCCGGCGCAGCCGCGCTCGTGGGCGAGGCGCGTGATGTGGCCCTCAAACTTCGAGACGTGGTTCACCGCGCCTTTCACCCGTGCCTTGATGGCTTTGCTCAGGGACCAGTATTCCTTGCCGCGCCACGCGCGCCAGTGGTTGTAGGCGCGGTTGAGCGTGAGCAGCATCTGGTAGCCCCAGTCGCCGAGGTGCGCGAGGAAGACGAAGTTCCGCGTGACGGTGTCGAACACGTCGCCGTGGAGCACCAAGTAGCGGCGGCCGTCGGTGGTCTCGTGCAGATGCTCCTCGACGACAGAGAGATTTTCAAAGTCGAGCGGGAGGAACTTGCCGAGCACGTCGTCGTGGTTGCCGCGGAGATAGACGACCTGTGTGCCGCGTTTCTCCATGTGCTTGAGCACGACGCGGACGAAGCGCGTGTGGGCGTTGTGCCACTTGCCGCCGCGCACGAGCTGCCAGCCGTCAATGATATCGCCGTTGAGAATGAGCTTCTCGCAGCGGACGTGGCGGAGAAAATGCGTGACCTCGGCGACCTTGCTGTCGGCCGTGCCGAGATGCACGTCGGAGAGAATGACGGTGCGGACGCGGAGTTTGCTCATGGGCGGAAGGACGCGGAGTTTGGCGACGCGGCAGACGGGAAAATCGGGGGGCGGGAAACTTGGGCCAGCACGCGTGCGGCGATGTCGCGTGCGGCGGCAGGACGGGAGAGACGCGTGAGCGCCGCGCGCCACTCGCGCCAGACGAGGCCGTCGTCGGCAAACGCGCGGCAGCACGCGGCAAGGATTGCGTCGGGCGTCTCGGCCAGCGCACCGGCGCCGTGGCGGCGGAGCAGCTCGTAGTTGCCCTCCTCCTGGCCGGGCACGATCTGGTTGACGATCATCGGGCAGCGCGCGGCGATGGATTCTTGGGTGGTCGCGCCGCCGGCTTTGCTGAGGACGAGGTGATGCGTGAGCAGCAAGCGCGGGATCTGGTCGGTCCAGCCGAGGATGGTCGTCGGGCCGGCGCGGCCAGCGGCCAGTTTCTCCAGCGTGCGGCGTAAACGCGCGTCGCGGCCGACGGCGACAGTGATTTCCCAGTCCGACTGGTCGAGCAAGGGGCGCAACAGCGCGGTGGCGTCACGCGTGACGGAATTAACGACGCAGAGCACGCGCGGGCGGCCGCCCAGCGCTAGGTCGGGCGGTGTGAGGTGAACGTTCTCCGCGATGAACGCCGGGGTAGGGAAGCCGCAGTCATGCACGAGACCAGGCGCGACCCCGGCGCGCAGCAGCACGTTGGCCGAGTCCGCATCGGTCACGAACCAGCCGGCGCACGGCGCGCGCCACCAGATGGAGTTGATGCTGAGGGCGTCGGTGACGACGTTGAACCATGGCGCGACGGCGCGGCCCTCGCGGGCGAGCCGCGCGAGCATGAAAGCGTAAACGGGGTAGGTGCAGCACACCGCGGCGGGCTGCTCGGCGGCGAGCAGTTCGCCTAGGACGCGCGTCTCGCCGCGCAGCAGGCGCAGGCTGCGCTTGGGGAACTGTGAGCGGTCGAGCCAGCCATAGACGGACTGCCAGACGCGTGGGGCGCGGTTGATGAGCGCGAGGTAGCCGCGGCGCGAAACGGCGTTGAGGCGCGGCGAGGCGAGCGCGAACACGTCGGCCACGCGGGCCGCGCCGGGAGCGAGGACACTGTCAAACGCGGCGGAGAGGTTGCGGGCGGCGGCGTTGTGGCCCTCGCCGAAGCCCGCGGTGAGGAGGAGGACGCGCTGCGGGTGGGCGCGCGGATGCCCACTCTGCGTTGGGCTGCCAACTTTCGGCGGCGGGCTGTCGGCGTCCGGGGCGGACGGCGCGGGGCCGGCGGCGAAAGTCGGGGGCGCAATCATGACATGGGCGCGACGGGCGCCTTGACCGGCAGCGGCGGTGTGCTGTCGGCGGAGTCGCTAGGCGGCGGAGCAAACGGCGGGGCGGAGTTGGAAGCTGCCGTCGGAGAAAAATGCGAGTCCAAGGGGGAGTCAGGTGACGCCGCGACCGGCAAGGATGCTGAAGATAGATGGTTGGACGTTGGATATTGCGGGCCGTCGCCGCCAGCGATGGCGCGTAGGTGGGCCTCGAAGCGGACGATCACAGATTCCCACGACTGTGCGGCGACGGAGGCGCGAGCGACGGGCCCGAGGCGCGATCGGAGCGCGGGGTCGGCGGCGAGGCGCGCGGCGGCGGACACGAGATCGTCGGGCCGTGAGCGAGGGACGGCGAGGCCGTTCTCCCCATCGCGCACGAACTGGCGGGTGGCGGCGTAGTCGAACGAAGCGGTGGCGAGGCCGCTCGCCATCGCCTCGGTGAGCACATTGCCGAACGTCTCCGTGAGGCTGGCGTGGATGTAGATGTCGGCGGAGGCGTAGTGGACGGCGAGTTCTTCGCGCGGCACGAAACCGGTGAAAATGCAGCCCGGGTGCGCGTGCTGGAGCGCGGCGCGCATCGGGCCGTCGCCGATGATGACGAAGCGGCAGCGGCTGTTGGCGGTGCGCATCGCCGCAAACGCACGGAAAAGCAGCGGGTAATTTTTCTCCGCTGCAATCCGGCCGACATGCAGGACGACGGGGTCGCCGGGCTGCACACCCCAGGCGACGCGGAGCTTGGTCGAGCGACGGGCGGGAGTAAACAACCGGGTATCCACCCCGCGCGAGAGCATGGCGACGCGCGCGAAACCGAGCGCGGCCAGTTCGTCGCGCAGCTCGGCGGTGGGCGCGAAGGTGAGCCTAGCGCGGTTGTGGAATCGCCGCAGCCACCAGAGCACAGGCCGGCGTAGCAAAGCGGCGCCGTAGAGGCCGGCGTAGGCGTGGAAATTGGTGTGAAAACTCGACGTGACCGGCACGCCCAGCGCGCGCGCGGCCGTGACGGCCGACGCGCCGAGCGGCCCTTCGGTGGCGACGTGGACGAGGTCAGGCCGATCAGCGGCCCAAATTTTTTTCAGCCGTCCGCGCGCGGGCAGGCCGAAGCGAAGCTGGCGGTAGCCGGGGATCGGCCAGCCTGGCAACGCGATCTCACGGAACTCCGGGTGCGCCGCGTCGCCGGGGAGGTCGTCGCGGCGCGGGCGGTAAACCGTGACAGCATGCCCCCGCCGGCCCAGCTCGCGGGCGATGACGCCGAATGTCATCGCCACGCCGTTGATCTCGGGCGGGAAGGTCTCGGTGACGAGGGCGAGTTTCACGGTGGAAGATGAGTGCCGGTCTTCAGCGGCATCTGCCCCGCTAGGCTATCTGCACCGTGCGGCGTTTGCGTGACGGCTAGGTTACAATCTGGCCAAACCCGGCCAGCGGGATAATTTTTCGAAAACTCAGGCTCGCGCCGCGCGCGCCGCACCGCACACTCATGGCCCATGCCCAGAAAATCTCGTGGCACCATCGGCATTCTTACGGCGGGCGGCGATTGCCCCGGCCTGAACGCTGTTATTCGCGGCGTCGCCAAGGCCGCGATGCACCACGGCATCCGCGTGCTCGGCATCCGCGATGGCTTTCGCGGTCTCGTGGAGAACCGCACCGTCGAGCTGAGCAACGGCCTCGTGAGCGGCATCCTCATGCAGGGCGGCACGTTTCTCGGCAGCAGCCGTGACAAGCCGCACAAGATGCCGGTCGGCCACCGCGTCGTGGACATGACCGAAGTTGCCGTGCGGAACTACCGGCGGCTTGGGCTCGACTGCCTCGTGTGCCTCGGCGGCAACGGCACGCAAAAGAACGCCCTCCGCCTCCACCAGCGCGGCGGCATCAATGTCCTCACGTTGCCCAAGACGATTGACAACGACGTGGCAGAGACGGACATCACCTTCGGCTTTGACTCTGCGATGTCCATCGCCACCGAGGCGATTGACCGGCTGCACACCACGGCCACGAGCCATCACCGTATCATCGTGTGCGAGATCATGGGGCATTCTGCCGGCTGGCTCTGCCTTGGTGCGGGCATCGCGGGCGGGGCGGACGTGATTTTGATTCCGGAAATTCCCTACGATCTCGACGTGATCGTCCGCAGCCTAGCGCACCGCCGCCGTGCCGGGAAACGTTTCTCCATCATCGCGGTGGCTGAGGGCATCCTGTCGCGCGCCGAGGCCGAGCGCCGCACCGCGCTGGGAAAAAAACAGAAAAAGAATTCCGAAAAGACCCCCGCCCCGGTCGCGCCGCACGCGCCCGACGCCGTGCATCTCGTCCACGAGCCCGTCGCCAGCCGTCTCGCGCGGCACATCCAGCAGCTCACCGGCGTCGAGGCACGCGTGACTTCTCTCGGCCATGTGCAGCGCGGCGGGCCGCCGACGGCGTTCGACCGGCTGCTCTGCACGCGGCTTGGCACCAAGGCCGGCGAGCTGCTCGCGCAGGGCCACTACAACATTATGGTCGGCGTGAAAGGCACGGAGTGCGTGCCGGTGCCGCTGGAAAACGTGGCCGGCCTCAAGCGCACAGTGCCACCCGACCACCCGTGGCTGCGAACCGCCCGGCTCGTCGAGACCTGCCTGGGCGACGAGGCGGTGTGAAGCGCGCTCTAGGGGCACACTCCATCCCAATCGCCTGACTCTGTCGGCCGGAGCTCGCTCAGACCGGAGTTGCGGGCGTCGGCGCGACCACCGGCGCGGCCTGGACGGGCACGGGCGTCGCTGCCGCTGCTGGCGACGGCCGGGGCTTTTTCACGGCTGCTGCCGTAAGGGGCGTGGCGACTGTCTTCGGTGCGGCGGATTTTTTGGGGACGGCGGCCCGCTTGGCCGCAGCACGGATTTTGGCGGCCTTGGCCTGCTTGGCGAGCACGGCCTGTGTGGTGGCGAGCCGCTTCTTCAGTGCCTTGGCCTCCTTGCGCGTTTCCTTGGCGGATTTTTTGGCGAGCTTGAACGCCCGGCGGGCCTGTTTCAGCCCGGCCTTCGCGGCGTGCGCGCGTTTCTTCGCGGCGGCGAGCTGGGTGGAAAGTTCACGGACGGAGCTGGGTTTGGAGGGGGCGGATTTTTTCATGGGCGCGGCGGGGTGGGTGGCGGATGGAACGAGGCGGCGGTTACAGCTGTGTTACACCGCAGCCCGCCGCGCGCAACACCGCGAATGTTACATTTTTATCCCCTTTGGGCCTCCCATCTCCGCCCGGCGCGGTGCGGACGGCTCGCGACCGGCCCGCACGCGGACGCGGGCCGACTTTGCCAAATCGTCACCCGCCCGCCGCGAAAGCGACACACGCGGGCCGCATGATGTGTGGCGAAATCCTCATGCGACACGCGTGCCCGCTCCGCCGGCACTCCCTTTCGCCAATTGGGCCATCCGCTACCACCGGCAAATTTCCAACCATGAAAATCTCCCTCGCCTCCCGTCTTCTCCTAACCGTCGGCGCGCTCTCGCTCGCCCTTGTTCCAACCGCCCACGCCCAGCTCATCATCACCGAGGTGATGCCGGGCGGGTCGGCCGCCACCTATGCCGCCGACTGGTTTGAGCTCACCAACAAGGGCGCGAGCGCGCTCAATATCTCCGGCTTCAAGGTGGACGACAGCTCCGCCGCGTTTGCCACCGCCCTGGCGTTGCAGGGCGTCACGTCCATCGCGCCCGGCGAGTCCGTGGTCTTCATGGAGAGCGCGGGGGGCGCGGCCATCGGGGCGTTCCAGACCTTTTGGGGCGGGCTCGGCGGCATTCAGCTCGGTTTCTACAGCGGCGCAGGCATCGGCCTCAGCTCCAGCGGTGACGCGGTGAACATTTTTGACAGCGGCGGCTCCTTTGTGTCCGGGGTCACGTTCGGGGCGAACGCGACCACCTTCACCTTCGACAACCACGCGTCCACCAACCCGGCCTCCACACTCATCAGCGCGTTGAGCGTGGACGGGCAGTTTGGCGCGTTCGCCTCGGTCGGCACGCCCACAAGCTTCGGATCGCCCGGCGCGATTGCCAACGCCGCCGCTGTCCCCGAGCCGTCCACTTACGCCGCGATTTTCGGCGCGCTCGCCCTGAGCGCCGCCGTGTGGTCGCGCCGCCGCGCCGCTTCCGTCAGCTGAACTTTCTCCCGCCAATCCTTCCCCTTCCAGCCATGAAATCCTCCCTCGCCTCCCGTCTCCTCCTCGCTGGCAGCGCGCTCGCGCTCGCCCTCGTTCCCGCCGCCCGCGCGCAGTTCGGCGCGACGACCGCGTTCACCCTAACCGGCAGCAACGTCTCTGCCTCCACCGGCGCGACCACGAGCACGCTCGGCGGGGTGACGTTCTCCAACCTCGGCCTTGTTGGTGTCGGCCGCATTGACGCCACGGCGGTTGACGCGTTCGGCGAGACGCTCGGCTCTGTGTCCGGTCTACAGGTGACTAACTGGACGATCAACGGCGGCGGCAACTACAGCGGCAGCTTCAATTTCACACCCGATCGCGGCTACAACGGTGCCACGTTCTCCAACTACGCCGCCCGCATCCAGACGGTGGACTTCAACTTCACGCCCTATACCGGCACGGCTACCAGCGGCGTCGCGCAAAACCAGTTCAACCTCACCTACAACGGCGCGGCCTCGGCCAAGTTCACCTACGACTCGGGCGGCGGCACGTTCGTCACTACCACCGGCCTTGTGCCCGACAGCAACACCACGCTCGCCGGGAAAATCGTCCCCTTCGTGACCGTCTCCAACGGCCTCGGCACCGGCACCACCACTGGCACCACGAGCGCAATCAACCGCGTCTCCCTTGATACTGAGGGCCTCGTGCTCAAGGGCGACGGCTCCGGCTTCATCAGCGACGAATACGGCGCGAATATCTACCACTTCAACAGCGCCAAGCAGATTGACGCCGTCATCACCCCGCCCGCCGCCGTCATCCCGCACACTGCGGGCAGCGTCCTCAACTTCAGCTCCGAGGTCAGTAACGTGGACGGCCGCCGCGGCAACCAGGGCATGGAGGGCGTCGCCCTCTCGCCCGACGGCACCAAGCTCTTCGGTCTCATGCAGAGCGCCACCATCCAGGACTCCGGCTCCGGCAACCAAGGCCGCCTCAACACCCGGCTCTTCGTCTATGATGTCAACGCCGCCGGCACCTCGACCACACTCTCCTCCGAATATGTGATCAAGCTCCCCGTGCTCAACGACACCGGCAGCACCACCCTCTCGGCCAATAAGACCGCCGCGCAGAGCGAGATCGTCGCCCTCGACAACACCCATCTGCTCGTCCTCTCCCGCGACGGCATCGGCAACGGCACCGCGACCACATCCGGCCCGGTGTTCAAGAGCGTGCTGCTGGTGGATCTAGCCACCGGCTCCAACATCCTCGGCAGCTTCGACGGCACCGCCGGCGATATCACCCCCAGCGGCACCACGCTCGCCGGCGGCATCACGCCCATGACCTACGTCGAGGCGGTCAACCTGCTCAACACGGCCCAGCTCAGCAAATTCGGCCTCCATCTCAGCGGCGGCTTCGGCGCCGACACCAACTCGCTTTCGGAGAAATGGGAAGGCCTGTCGCTTGTCCCCACGGAGACGCCCGGCGAGTATTTTCTCTTTGTCGCCAACGACAACGACTTCATCAGCGGCTCCACTGTGATGCGCGGCCTCGACGGTAACCTCAACGCGCCGATCAACGTGCTGACGGCCAACGGCCTGTCGGCGCAGAACGACACGATGTTCCTTGCCTACCGCGTGAGCCTCGGGGGCGTCGGCCAAATCAGCGCCATCTCCGCCATCCCCGAGCCCAGCACTTGGGCCGCCCTCGTCGGGTGTGCCGCTCTTCTCGTTGCGGTCGCGCGGCGACGGTTTCTGGTAACGTGAATCTTTCGCATCTCACCGCACAGATACAAACTAGGGGATAGATTCGAGGAGACCTTGCGTCCTGCATGCCGGCGTAGAGGGCGTCAATCACGGCCATCCACGAGGGCGTTAGGTCGCGCACTAAAACCGGGGCGGCCAACGGGACTCAGATCCGGATTCAAAAGCCGGAAAGTAACCTGCACACACAAAATGCAGATCCTGCGGCAAACCCAGCCCGCACAATCTGGATTATTCCATGCCGCCAATGGATGTCGGCGCTAAATCTACTGGACTGCGCGGTGTGAGGACTTTGACAAATAGGAGGCAGTGTTAATGGATTTTACCGCGATCCGAGGAAGAAGCGGTGATGTCGGGCTTGGACAATCCTAGCGCTCACTCTCAGGCGAAGTTGAAGTTGATGACGATGTGATCGGCGTCCAAACGGTTCGGCAGCACCTCGTGACGCAGACAGCGCTCAAAGAGTATGGCGCTTCCTACTTCCGGGGGTGACGTGCGTGCGGTTCTGCGTCGAGCGTCGGCACAGGCTTACCCATTGGGAACATGGCCTCTGCCTGCCAGAACATCCCGCCACCGCGCCCAAACGGTGGCCACGAGCCAGGGCGCGTTCACGAAGAAAATCGCCAGCAGCCATTCGTGCGACGCGAAGCTGATCCGCATGAATGTGTCCACCAGCAAGTGCATCGTCAGCAGGCCGAGGCCGACGGCGAGCGCCGGTCCGCGGCCTGCGAGCGCGAACAGCGCGCCCAGCTCCAGCAGCAGCCCGGGCGCGAATGCCAGCCGGGTGAGGTTGGGGTGAGCGGCCATGAGCGCGGGCAGGTCGCGCGTGAGCCATTCCGGCAGCGGCGCGAGTGTGTCGTAGTGCTCGTTGGCGGCGGCCTTGACGAACTGCACCGGGATGTCCGCCACCTGCCAGAACCATAGGCCGCGGCTGGCGATGAGCTTCACGCAGCCGGAGGCGACATAGCCCGCCGCGATCACTAGCTTCGCCGCCTGCATGGCACGGCGCTGCGCCTCGGCGGGGACGAGGGCGAACCCGCTCGGGTGGGATTGCGCGCCGCGGACGGCGTTCGCCGCATAGACACACCACTGGCCGAGCGCGACGAGGCATGGCAGCTGCAGGTGGTGGCCGGTCGCGCCCTGCGAGTTTTCCAGCGCGCCGCAGGCCGTGAGCAGCGCGGCGGGCCAGAGCAGGGTGACCACCGGCGCGACGCCGAGTGTGTAGAGCACGAGGCACGCGTGCGCGCCGGCGCGCAGCGTGGAATAGACGCCCGGGTCGGCGAGAAACGTGAGATCAACGAGCCGCGCGAGGCCGGTCGGATAAGGCTGCGCGATGAAGGGCACACTCGCCGGCAGCAGCCGCCAGAGCAACCACGCGAACGCGGCGCGCATGAGCAGCATCTCCCACGGGGCGTGGGGAACGGTCGTCTCGCGGAGGTTTATCCACCATTTTCTCATGCTCATCTCTCCGCGATTAGCTCCTCAGTGCGTGCGAAGCCGTCCGCCGCCCCGCTCGCGCGGCGCACCTCGACGCGCAGCAGCCGCACCGGTCCGGCGGGCACGGCCGCGCCGCGCCGCGCGCCGGTCACGCGCAGCTCCGCGATCAGCGCCTCGCCCGCGCGGCGGCGCTCTCCGGCCGTGGCGGCGTCGCGGTTCGCGCCGCGCGCGGCGGCGATCTCTCCGAGCCGGGAGCGGAACATCTTTTTCACCGTGGCCGTGGAGATACCGAAAACCTGGGCGCATGCGAGCGGCTGGCCGGCCGCGTCAGTGACATAGAAATAGTCCGCGGTCGGGTCGAAGGTCGCATACATCGGCAGCCGCGTGAGGGGAAACTCCTCACCGGCGACAAGCAGCAACGCGACGAGGAGCGCGAGGCGCGGCAGAGGGAAGACCAGCCGCCACCATGGCGTGGAGTTGCTGGTTTCGGTGGACATGAGAGAAAGTTCCGTCGCGCGGCTCACACGAAGCGCCCGTCGCGCATCGGGCGGGTGACGTCGCAGCGAGCGGCGAGCTCGGGGTTGTGCGTGACCATCACGACGGCCTGCCGGTGCTCCCGGGCGAGGCGGCATAGCAACGCGAAGACGGCTTCGGAGTTGGCGGCGTCGAGATTGCCGGTCGGCTCGTCGGCGAGGATGACGGCGGGCTCGTTGGCGAGGGCGCGGGCGACGGCCACGCGCTGTTGCTCGCCACCTGAGAGGTGCGCGGCGGGGCGGGCGGCCTTGTCGGCGAGGCCCACGGCGGCGAGCAGCTCCCGGGCGCGAGCCTCCATCGCGGCCGGCGTGAGGCGGCCAAGCTTCCGCATGGGCAGCATCACGTTCTCCAGCGCTGAGAACTCCAGCAGCAGATAATGGAACTGAAACACAAACCCCAGGTGCCGCCCGCGTGCGGCGGTGCGGGCCTCGTCATCCGCGCCGCCGAGCGCCGCGCCGTCGAGCCAGATCTCGCCCCCGTCGGGGCGGTCAAGCAGTCCGAGCTGGTAGAGCAAGGTGGACTTGCCGCAGCCGGACGGGCCGACGATGGCGCAGACCTCGCCTCGCCGCGCCGCGAACGACACGCCGCGCAGGACGTGCGCGCGCGCCTCGCTTGCGCCGAGATGGCGATGGAGATTTTCACAGCGCAGCACGGCGCTGCGGTCGGCGAGGGCGGTGGGGGAAGTCATTGCGCGTTCCCCCGGATGACTTCGCCCGGCTCGAGCCGCGCCGCGCGCCGCGCGGGCACCCAGCTCGCTGCTAGCACGACGACCGTCGCCGTGGCCGCCGCCGTGACATAGTGCCACGGCGACCACTCGACCACGAACGAGTCGGCTGAAAAAATTCCCCGGATGCGGATCGGCAGCCGGGACACCGCCCACGTCGCGCCCGCGCCGAACAGGCAGCCCAGCGCCGTGCCGGCGACGAGCACCAGCGCGCCCTGCCACAGGAAAATCTCCGCGATGTCGCGCCGGGTGTGGCCCGTCGCGCGCAGGATGGCGATCTCGCGGGTTTTCTCCAGCACAAGCATCGCGAGCGTATTGAACATGCCCAGCCCGGCGACGAGAATAATTGTTGAGACGGTGATGGCCGACGACACCCGCAGCGCGCGGAACACCTCCAGCCACGTTTTCTCCCGCTGTTGCCATGTCGTCACCGCGTGGCCCGTGACGGCCTGGATCTGCGCGGCGTCCGCCGGCGCGCGGTCGGGATCGAGCAGGCCCACCTGGAGAAACGACGCCCCGGTTGGCCGGCGCAGCAACGACCGCGCCTCACGCAGGTGCAGATAGACGCGCACGCGGTCAATGTCGTTGACGCCCGTCTCGTAGATGGCGCTCACGCGGTAACGGCGCGGCCCGCCGCCTGAGTCGAGCAGGAACGCGTCGCCCACGCCGAGGCCCAGCCGCCCCGCGAGCACTCCGCCGAGCAGCGCCCCGTCGGGCGCGCGGCGGAAGTCCGTTAGGTCACCGCGCGACACCTGACCGCGCAGATCCGACACCGCGAGCTGGTCGTCGAGGTTGATCCCGAACACGCGCGCGAGCGGGTCGCTGCCGGTCGCGCCCGTGATAGCCGCGCCACCCAGGAGAACAACAGCCGCGCCGGTGACATTGCGGAACTGCCTCACCGCCTCGGCCACGCGCTCCGGATCCTCAATGCCGCCCTGCGGGGCCAGCCCAAGCGTGACGCCCGCCGCCGCGTCGGCGGCGAACAGCGTGGGCCGCAGCCGGTCCTCGATGCGGAGCGCGCCGTTGGTGCCGAGGATCGTGCGGATGAAAAACTGCTCGAACCCGCCCGTCTGCGCCTGCGTGACGATGAAGAAGCCTACGCCGAACACGATGCCCGCGAGGCTCATCAGCATCGAGCGCCGCCGCGCCGTGAGAAACCGCAGGGCGATGCGAAGGTTTGGCGGCATGGCGCGAAAAAGATTCCCGCCGCGCGCTCAGGGTTTCGCCGCGCGCACGCGGTCGCCGGCGTGGAATTTGTCCAGCCCGTCGGTGATGATCAGCTCGCCCTCGGTCGCGCCGTCGGCGATCTCCGCCTCCGTCAGGCTGGCGAAGCCGCGTTTCACGCGCCGCAGCTCCACCACGCCGTCCTTGACGACGAGCAGTGTGTCGCCGAGCAGAGCCCGGCGTGGCACGAGGAGCGCGCCCGCGTGCTCGCCGAGGATAACCTCCGCCTCGCCGCTCAGGCCGGGCATGAGCTTGTCGGCGGTAATTTTCACGTCGAGGCGCACCGTGTAGCGCCGCGTCGCCGGGTCGGCGGTGGGGAGCACGGCGGCGACAGTCGCCTCATATTTTTCCATACCATAGCCGGTGAAACGCACCGTTGCCTTCTGCCCCGCCGCGACGCCGGCGAAGTTTTCCTCGCCGAGGCTGGCCTCGACCACCCTCGTTTCCGCCAGCAATTCTGCCAGTGGCGCGCCGGCGGCGACGAGGTCGCCGGGGTGCGCGAGCACGGCCACGACCTGCGCGTCGGCCGGCGCGGTGACGGTGGCCTTGGCGACGAGTCGCCGCTGGGCCTTGAGGCGGCTCTCCAAGTCGGAGCGGGCGGCGTCGCGCTCGATTTTTGCCAACGACACGGCGGTCTCAAGTTGCTTCACCTTGCCGGAGAGATTTTCGAGGTCGGCCTTCGGAAAGGTGCCCGCCTCGGCCTGCCGGGTGGCTCGAGCGAGGTCGTCCCGCGCGGTGGCGAGCGCGTGCTCCTCGGGCAGGCCGGCGGCGCGGCGGCTGTCCTCGGATCGAAGCTGGCTTTCCAAACGATCGAGCTCGATGCGGAGATCGGCGTCGTCGAGCCGCACGAGCGTGTCGCCCGCGCGCACTCGCGTGCCGACGTCGGGGGCGGTGGCGAGGACGCGGCCGGCGATCTCGCTCCGCAGCTCGGTCGTATGGTCGGCGCGCACACTGACGGTCGCAGGCACGGCGTTGACGGCCGTGCCGCGCCGCACGGCGGTGACCGCCGCCTCGGGCGAGCGGCCCAGCAGCGCGAACGCCGCCACGCCCACGAGGGCGAGCGGCACGAGGAGCTTGAGCACGGCGGAAAATTTCATGATTTAGGGAAAGGCGATGGCGGCCGCCGGGAGGGTGCCGCGCCGGAGCAGCAAGGCATATTCGGCGACGCGGAGCAACTGCGCCGCGCGCGCCTGCTGAACGTCGAGCCGTAGCTTGTCCGCCGCGAGCGAGCGCTGCTCCCAGGCGTCGGCGGAAATCTCGCCCGCATCGCGCCGGCCTTGGTCGGCGGCGAGGCGGGCGATGGCGTTGGCGAGCTGCGTCTCGCGCAACGCCAGCTCCTGCTGGCCGAGGCGCACATCGTCCGCGCCGTCCGCGAGCTGGCGGCGCAGCGTGTCGCCGGCCTGAAGGACCGCGAGCTCGGCCTGGCGCACGGCGGTGAGCGCGTGGCTGACGGCGGCGTCGCTGGCGTGGCTGTCCCAGATATTCCAATTGAGGCGGAGGCCGACGTAGTTGGTCTGCACGCCGACCTTGCTGCCGATGTTGGCGGTGTAGTTAACCTCGTCCTGCGCGACGCCTGCGACGAGGTCGAGCGTGGGCTTTTGACGCACCTTTTCTGCCGCGAGCGTTGCTCGGGCGGCGGCGAGCTGCGTGTTGGCGGCCTCAAGCGCGGCGACGTCGGGGGCCGGCGCGGCTGGCGGGCGGAGCGCGGCGGCGAGGTCGGGCACGGGGGGGATCTCCGCCGGCAGGCTGGCGGCGTGAAAATCCTTCAGCCCGGCCAGCACGGAAAAGTCCTCGCCGGCGCGGCGGAGCTGAGAGGCGAGCCGCTCGGCGGCAAGCCGGGCGAGGCTGAGCGCGTTTTCGCTGTCGTTGAGGTCAAGGGCGGTCACCTCGCCGCGCGCGGCGCGCTCGTGGTCGTGGGTGAGGAGGCGCGAGAGGCGGTCGTCCTCGCGCCGCGCCTGCGCGAGCTCGGCCGTGCGGACGATCAGCCCGGCGAACTGCGCGCGCAGCTCGAGCACGAGCGCGCGCCGGGCCTCGGCCAGCTCGCCCTCGGCGAGCTGGCGCTGGAGCTCCGCGTAACGGGCGCGGTTGGCCTTGGCGTCCCAGTCCCAGAGCGACTTGGAGACCGACACGCCGTAGGAGAAACGAAAGCTGTAGTGGACGCCGGGGATGTCGCGGCGCATCTCCTGTCGCACGTCCGCCCCCGCGCCGATGCCCGCTTGCCAACCCTGCGGGGCGCGTGCGGCTAGGATGTTGGCGTCGGCGGCGAGAAGGGCGAGGCGGGACGAGAGGACGCGCGGCGACTCCTTGAGCGCGGCGTCGAGCAGCGGCTGGAGCGCGGGGAGGAGCGTTTCCGGTAGGCGGAGCGCGTCGGCGGCGGTGGCGGGAGGTTTTCCCTGCGCGCGGACGGCCGCCGTAAACAGGCCGGCGGCGACGGCGAGTGTCAGGAAAAGATGCGGGAGGCGGGCCATCAGGGAGGGTTGCGAAACGCCCGGCCAATGCGCCCGCTCGCGCCGCCTTTGGCAACAACGAAGTCCCGGTGCGCGCCTCGCCGGGAAAACCGGTGTTTGGATGCAGCCTTTGCCGGACGCGGTATTAGGCGGGTAAGGCTGCCCCAGATAAAAGTCCGACCTTGTCATTTTCGGAACCGCCTGTTTGCTTCCGACTTGCCCATGAGCGTTCCCGCTCATTTTTCACCTCAACCATCGGCCGCTCCGCCGTTCGTGCTGCACTGAGTGCAGCTGAATA
The DNA here is from genome assembly GCA_903869665.1 of uncultured Opitutia bacterium. GTDB lineage: Bacteria > Verrucomicrobiota > Verrucomicrobiia > Opitutales > Opitutaceae > CAIYUN01. The sequence goes on from CAIPZZ010000171.1 coordinate 39,139, forward strand.
ACTTATTGGGCAAAATGAAGGCGTTCCAGCTTCTTCCCGAATCTGAAAAGAAGGCATATCGCCCGCTGCTAAAGTGGGCGCATGATCACGCTCGTTCGTTTCATCTTGTCCGTAGGCACGGACTAGAATTTGCGCCGGCTGCGGACGTCATGAGCGTGAGACTCCAGCCATACTTGCAGCAAGCACGCCGCACGAAGCGATGGGCTGGCTCAGAAGCGATGGATCCCGCACAAGTCAGCGAATACATCGTCTCGAACGCTTCACTTGCAATTCTTGCTGAAGAAGTCGGAGTTTTCTCGTGGCTTTATCCACAGCTTCCCGAAGATCTAGCATTTTTCGCCGCCGATGGCCGCTGCTTGTTCAATTCTGTTTCTCACCACGAGGAAGCGTGGCTTTGCGATTCCGATTTGGTCGCTTTCATGGGCGCAGAGGAGGATGTTCGAATCGCAGCGACCGACTACGATGTGCGAGCGCTGACGTTTTCAGACCGTGAATAAAAAGCCCAACAAGGTGCCAGAGCCAAGAAAGCTGCCGTGACCGAAAGCGCATCGCAAGCTCTACCAAATTTCGGGGGCGCGTTCCCGCGTTTACCCGTCCCAGACCGAGCCAGAACCGCGGATTCACGACGCGCTTACAGGCGGAAGTGTTTCGGGAACAGCGGCACGTTCTCGAAGTGCCGCACGTCGGGCGGGCGGGCGTTAGGGTGAGTGGAGACCTCGACGATGTCGAGACGGAAGGTGACGGGGGGCGGGCGCAGGCTGCGGAGGTAGGCAGATGCGGCGCGGAGGAGGACGCGTTTCTTCCGCGCGCCGACGGCGTAATAGCCGGGCACGAGCGCAGTGGCGGCGCGGGTCTTGACCTCGACGAAGACGAGCACTTCGCCGTCGCGGCAGACGAGGTCGAGCTCGTCGCGGCGGTCGCGGGGGCCGCGCCAGTTGCGGGCGACGACCCGCAGGCCGTGCGCGCTGAGAAAGGCCTCGGCGGCGCGCTCACCGGCGGCACCGGCGGCGGATTTGCGCGCGGCGGCATCCGCGCGTGAGCCGTCACTGGCTGGTCGTGAAGGCACCGGAAAGCCGAGGGCGCGGAGGAGGCGTTGCCACATGGTTGCGGGAAGGGGGCGGGTGGACGATTTACGATTTCTCATTGCGGCGACGGGCGGGCGGTGGCAATTTCCAAAACCGTGCCAACCAGTCCGCTAGTCCCTCAAGGTTCCCGTCCGCCGATGGCCGCCACCGCCATCGCGCACACGCTGCGCCGCTCGCTGCTCATCAAGATCATCTCCAAGCCCGCGCCGAGCCGCGAGGACCTGCAGTCGGTGGTCGAGTTGAGCGCGTCGAAGGTGGTCGAGGCGTTGCAGGCGCAGTCCATGACGTTCTATCTGGTTGAGGGCAACGAGATCACGTTCAAGCACGTCTTCTACTCACCGACGCTGTGGGGCGCCGACAAGGCGAAGGAGGCGAAGATGAAAGAGACGGCGGCGAAGCTGCTCGCGCTGAAGCTGCCGCTGGGCAAGGGCATCGTGGGCCGGGTGATTACGACGGGGAAGCCGGTGTTTTTCCGCAACACGGAGACGCAAGCGCCGTTCATGGCCGCGATGACGCAGAACACGGGTTTCGAGATCGGCTCCATGCTCACGGTGCCGCTCAAGGCCGGCCCGGCCGTCATTGGCGCGATCCAACTGCTCAACAAGGAGCCGGCGGCCGGGACCAAGGGGGAGTTTACCGACCGCGACCTGCCGCTGCTGGAGGAGATGGCGGAGTATTGCTCGACACTGCTCCAGCGCATGCTGGATCCGAAGTTCCAGCTCAGCGCCGAGGACACCGCGAAATTTGTCGCCAAGCTCACCGACCTCCCGCTCGTCACCAAGCCGGAGGAGATCGAGATTGACGAGAAGCTCGTGGAGGTCGTGGGCGACGCGCTCATCCGCCGCGAGGGCGTCTTCCCGCACAAACGCCTCTCACCCAACTCCGTCGCCGTGCTGATGGCCAACCCGCTCGACTATGCGAAGCGCGAGGCGTTCCAGCAGGCCAGCGAGCTCGTCATCGAGGAGGTGAGCGTCGCGCCCGCCACGCTCATCGAGGCGCTGGTGAAGAAGTTTTTCAAGGAAGCCGCCAAGGGCCCCGGCGAAGGCGACGTGGACATCAGCTCGGTCGCGGATGTTATCAGCACCGCCTACAGCGCCGACGGCAGCGGCGGCGAGATCAGCGCGAGCGACCTCGAGAGCGAGGACTCCGCCCCCATCATCCAGCTCGTCAACCGCATCATCGAGGACGCCTATGTCTGCGGCGCGTCCGACATCCACATCGAGCCGATGGAGAAGGACCTGCTCGTGCGCTACCGCATTGACGGCCTCTGCCAGGAGAAGCTCCGCCTCCCCAAGCAGGTCACGGGCGCGCTCATCTCGCGCCTGAAGATCTTGTGCTACCTCGACATCTCCGAGCGCCGGCTGCCGCAGGACGGCCGCATCGTGTTCAAGAAATACACGAAGAAAAACATGGACATTGACCTGCGTGTCGCCACCGGCCCGATGAAGGACGGCGAGAAAGTCGTCATGCGCATTCTCGACAAGTCCAAGTCCACCCTGCCCCTGCCCGCGCTCGGCTTCTCCGAGGAAAACCTCGCCCGCTACCGCGAGTGCATCCGGCAGCCCTACGGCATGATCCTGCACTGCGGCCCCACCGGCTCCGGCAAGTCCATGACGCTCTACTCCGCGCTCGGCGAGGTGAACACCCCCGACGTGAATATCCAGACCGCCGAAGACCCCATCGAATACACCCTCGCCGGCATCAACCAGATGCAGATGAGCCGCGCCATCGGCCTCACCTTTGCCCGCGCGCTGCGCTGCTACCTCCGCATGGACCCCGACATCATCCTCGTCGGCGAAATCCGCGATGAGGAGACCGCGCAGATCGCCGTCGAGGCCGCGCTCACGGGCCACCTGCTCGTCTCCACGCTGCACACCAACGACGCGCCCTCGACCGTCGCGCGCATCGGCGAGATGGGCGTGGAGCCGTTCAATATCTCCGCCTCGCTGGTGTGCGTGTGCGCCCAGCGCCTCCTCCGCCGCGTCTGCAAAAACTGCAAACAGCCCTTCGAGCCCGAGGGCCGGCAGAAGGAGCTGATGGAAAAGGCGCTCGGCTGGAGCGGCCAGGTCTTCAAGGCGAACCCCGCCGGCTGCCCCACCTGCGGCGGCACCGGTTACAAGGGCCGCGTCGGCATTCACGAGCTGATGACCAACAGCGAGGAGCTGACTGAGGGCATCAACAAGGAGGCCGAGGTCGCCGTGCTGAAGCGCATCGCCATGAAGAACGGCATGAAGACCCTCCACCAGGACTCGATGCTGAAGGTGAGGATGGGCCTCACCACGATTGAGGAGGCACTCAGCAATGTGCCGCCGGATCTGATTTTGTGAGAGGACGCCAGGGTGGGGCCATGAATTTCAGGCTTTGATTTGCTCGGCCCGCCCCTGTTCCCCGCTTGACAGCGCGGCGCGCGGCGGGAGCGTGGCGGCGTGTATCGCAGCCTCGACGCCGACAAGATCGTGGAGACCGTCCGCGTGCTGCGGAGCCGGATCGCGGAGCGTTTCCCTCAGGCCGGGCTCGGTCGCGTGGCGGAGGAGCTGCTCCATGTCGCCGGCCAGGCCGACGCCAACTCGCGCGCCATTGCCCGGCCAAAGCTCGCGTTCCGCCTTGGCATCGCGGCGCTGACCGTGGTGCTGCTGGCGGCTGTGGCCTGGCTCGCGCTGCGGGTGCGGGTGTCGGCGCAGATTGACCGGTTCACGGACTTGGTGCAGGCGCTCGACGCGGGGCTCAACACGCTGCTGCTCGTGGGCGGGGCCATTTTCTCGCTCTTCGCTTTGGAGGCGCGGCTCAAGCGCAACCGCGCGCTCAAGCTTCTTCACGAGCTACGCTCGCTCGCGCACATCGTGGACATGCACCAGCTTACCAAGGACCCCGCTGCCATCGCCGATCCCCGTGCGGCCACGGCGTCCTCGCCCCGGCGCGCGCTCACGCGCCCCGAGCTGTCGCGTTACCTCGACTATTGTAGCGAGCTGTCGTCACTCATCGGCAAGGTCGCCGCGATCTATGTGCGCGAGTATGACGACCCCGTGGTGCTCGGCGCGGTGGACCAGATCGAGGATTTCACCGCCAGCCTCTCGCGCAAGGCCTGGCAAAAGATCATGATTAACCAGCGCCCCGCCGGTGACCTGTCGGACGACGGGGTGTGAGCCGGGGCGTCTCGCCGCTGGACATCTGGCTGCCCTTGTGGGCAAGCTGGCTCGGTGGCCGAGACCGACCCTTCCCTGAACAACCGACCCGACCCGCTCCGCGTGCCGTGGCATACGCATTGGCAGCGGGCGGCGCGGGCTCCGTTCGCCGCCGGCGACAAGCCATGGCACACGCATCTTTACCGCGGCCTCCTCAGCCTGTTTGGCAGCCGTAAATACGCCCCACCGTCCACGCGTGAGTTGTTGCAGGATCTGCTCGCCGAAACCCGCGACATCGCAGCCCGCGTGGCCGACGCCCGCCAGGCCGCCAGCGCGAAAGACGCCGCCACCGAGTTGCAGCGCCACCGCAATCGCACCAACAAAACGGTGCTGCGCCACCTCGCGGAACTCGGCCGCTCCGAATCGCCCGTCGTGGTCAGCCATGACTTCGCCGCCACCACCGCCACGCTGGAGCCGCTGCTGACGGAGCGCCCCGGCAAGCTCGCGGTCTGCACCGTGGGTCTCGGCGCAGATTACCGCGACACCGTCCGTCGCTGCCTCGAGAGCCAGGCGCGCTACTGCGAGCGCCACGGGCATACCTACGCCGACCTGAGCTTCCCTCCCAGTTTTCCGGTTCGCCCGCCTGCGTGGTATAAGATTCCGCTCGTCC
>CAIPZZ010000172.1 GCA_903869665.1 uncultured Opitutia bacterium
CGACCAGAATTGGATGGGCCACGATCTCGAGATGGCCAACCTCTACGGCTTCGGCCGTCTCGCGTGGAACCCCGACCTCAGCAGCGACCAAATCGCCGACGAGTGGACGCGTCAGACCTTCGGCGCGGACAAGGAAGTCGTAGCGACGGTGGACAACATTCTCCTGAAATCATGGAAAGCCTACGAGGACTACACTGGCAACCTCGGCATCGGCGGGCTCACGAGCATCGCCGGCTGGTCCGGCCGTGTCGGGCCCGGCGGCGCGCGCGGCGAGGGACCAGCCGTGCAGATTCCGGGCACGCATTTCGGCGCGGGCATCGAGTCGTCCGAGCAGAACGGCTGGGGCCAGTGGCACCGCTCCAATGCCGCGCAACTCGGCCTGCCGATGGTTGTCGGCAGCGGTATGAATCGCACGATGAAAGACGGCACCGGCTACATCGGCCAGTATTCCGCGCCGGTCGCGGAATTTTTTGAATCGTTGGAAACGTGCCCTGACGACCTGCTGCTATTCTTTCACCATGTGCCCTACACGCACGTCCTCCACTCGGGCGAGACGGTCATCCAGCACATCTACGACGCGCACTACAACGGCGCGGCGCAGGCGCAGCAGTTCGTGGACGACTGGACGAAACTCAAGGGCAAGGTGGACGACGAGCGTTTCGTCGCCGTGCTCCGGCGGCTGAATTTCCAGGCCGGCCACGCCGTCGAGTGGCGCGACGACGTGAACCGCTGGTTCCTCAATGTGTCCGGCGTGCCCGACGCGAAGGGCCGCGTGGGCGTGTTCCCCGGCCGGACCGCCGCTGGCGCGATGAAGCTCGAAGGCTACACGCTCGCCGACATCGCGCCGTGGGAGGCCGCGTCCAACGGCCAGATCGCGCGGCTCGCGCCCGGCACCAAGGGCGCGGCGAGCTTCAATTTCACCGGCGCGGCGGGCCGCTACGACCTCGCCGTGCAATACCTCGACATGGCGAGCGGCCAGTCGAAGTTCGCGCTGCTCGTCGCGGGCAAACCGGTGGACGCCTGGAGCGCCGACTATGACGTGGCCTACACCACGCCGCAGGACACCTCGACGCGCCGCCTCGTGCGCGGCGTGACGCTCGCCCCCGGCGACGAGATCCGCCTCGAAGGCGAGGCGGTGGCCGCTGCTCCGCGCGGTGGCGGCCAGCCCGTCACTCTTACCTTCCCGGCGCAGACGACACCGCTTCTCAGCGCCAATACACCACCACTCAGCTCCGATGGTGTCGCGCCGGCCCCGAACGCTGGCGGCGCGGCACGGCGTGGCAACGGAGGGCGTGGATTGACTGGCATACCTGGTCGCGGAGGAAGAGGCGGGGCCGGCGTCGGCGAGGGCGCGGCGTTTGACTTCATCGAGATCACACCGGCACGCTGACTTTCCCATGACCATAACCCTACCCACTCTCCGTTGTGCGGCGCTTGCCGCCGGGCTCTTTCTTTTCGGCGTTGGCGCACACGGTGCGGCCGCTGAGTCGGCCGCCGCCACGCGACCCGCGACGTGGGCCAACCCGGTGGACCTGCCCTATCGGTTTCGCATCGCCAAACAACGCCCGGCCAACGTCCAGAACTGGCGCGAGGCCGCCGATCCCACGAAGTCATTGAGGCAATGCACAGGGTTTGCCTTGAAGCAGAGCAAAGCCAGGTTGTCACGCTTGATC
>CAIPZZ010000173.1 GCA_903869665.1 uncultured Opitutia bacterium
GTGTCGGCGGGGTTCGACGACCCCGCCCTACAAACGGCCGCACGCTCCGTCACGCGCAGGCCGAAGATTTTTCCGACCAGCTCAAACATCCCCGCGACCACGCGCTCCATCGGGAAATACGGCCGCAGCGCCTCCTCGTCGAAAGCGTAGCGCGCCTGCCGCAGCTTCTCCGCCCAGAACGTGACCTCCCACGCCTTGAGCGGCCCGGGTGTGCCGCCGGTTTCGCGAGCCTTGAACTCCTCCAGCTCGTGGCACTCGCGCGCGAACGCCGCTGCCGACCGCGTGGCGAGGTCGCCTACAAATGCGAGCGCGGCCTCGCCGCCTTTGGCCATGCGGCGCTCCAGCACGAGGTTGGCGAAGTGCGGCTTGCCCAGCAGCGCGGCCTTCTCGGCGCGCAGAGCGAGGATTTTTTGCACCAGCGCCGTGTTGTCGTGCGGCGCCTCCGCGCCGACGGCGACCGCCGCGGTCCACATCTCGCGGCGCAGCGCCTCGTCCTCGGCGTAGGTGAGCACCGGCTCCTGCGACGGGCCGTGCAACGTGAAACGCCACACCGGTTTCTCCGCCGTGCCGAGGCCTTTTTTCTCCGCGCCTGCGCGGGCGGCGGCGATGGCGTGAGCTGGCAGGCCGCGTAGCCGGGATTCGTCCTCGACGAGCAGCTGCCACGCATTGGTGGCGTCGAGCACGTTTTCGGAATATTTCTGGGTCACCTGCGCCAGCTCGCCCTGCAACGCCTCCAGCCGTGCGCGCTTGTCGTCCGGCAAATCCGCGCCCGCTTGCCGGAAATCCGCCACCGTCTCGTCGAGAAACCGTCGCCGCGCGCCGGTGAGAGCGCGCGCCTCGGCCGACCCGGCGACCGCGCGCACCCGCGCCCAGAGCGCGGGGTTGAGCGGGATTTTCGCCTGGAACGCCGACACCGCCGGGAGCATGGCGTTGTGCGCCGCGCGCAACGGGGGCGCGTCGGCCACGGCCTGCAGGTGCGTGACCTTGCCCCACGCGAGACCCAGCTCCTCGGTCGCGCGCTCCAGCGCGAGGAGGGTGTTCTCAAAATTGGCCGCGCCCACCTCGCGCGACGCGATGGCATCCACCGCCGCCTGCGCACGTTCCAGCGCCGCCGTCATGGCCGGCTCAATCAGCTCGGGCGTGTGCTGCGACCAGCGGATTTCAAAGGAGGGATCGAGGAAGGGATTGGCGGGCATGGTTTGGTTGCGAGCCATGCAACGCGCCCCGCCCGCCCGCGCAAGCGCGGAGGCGAACAACACGCTAAGCGCAAGTAAAGCTTCGCCGATCCATGGGAAATTTACTTGGCCTCATTTTTTTGGCTTCCAGATCAAGCTTGTGACAGTCGCCAAAATAAAAATGCCAAACGACAAAAACTGGAAATTACCGAACAAACTCGACGCATCGAAAATACGATCGCCGTAACCCTCCAACGGCCGATCAAAGAAGCGCAGAAACGGTGACGGATAGCCGTAGTGCGACTGATCCCAATAATACCATGGTTGCCCAAATGGGCTGTGATCATTGACGCCATCGGCCAAGGAGTTGTGACGAGAACGACTATTCAGATAAGCCCAGCCCGCGACAGTAACAACCGTTGAAAGAGTTAGGAAAACTCGCGCAAAGCGCCGAGGCGACTTGAGACAGCATGACTGCCACACGCGGCAGAAAAAGACCCCTGTTAGAAAATAATAAGGTAGGCAGAACGCCAATGTAATGATGGCACAAACCGCGCTAAGTTCGTTCAGCCGCAGTGTAAGCAGAGCTTCACCGAAGATCAATATCGGGAAAAACAGCCATAGCTTGATCAGGCGCGACCGCAGTTGTCGCGCATCTGCAGAAAATTGGCGTTCCAGCAGTGCCCTCATTTGGTTCCCGCCACCGGCACAAACAGCACGCCAAGCGGCTGCGGCGGCGTGGAGACGGGCGCACCGGACTGGGTGAGCTTGCCGGTCGCGGGGTCAATCTTGAAGACCACGGCGTTGTTGCTCGCGCCGGCGTTGTTGGTGACGACGAGCCATTTTCCGGTCGGATCAATCGTGAACGTGCGTGGCGTGCGGCCGCCGCTGGGGACGTGCTCGACGAGCGTCAGCTTGCCGCTCGCGGCGTCCTGCGCGAAGACGACGATGGTGTCTTTGCCGCCGTTGTCGCGATTGGAGGCGTAGAGAAATTTGCCGCCGGAGCCGAAGGCGATCTCCGCGGCGGAGCTCCCGCCGGTCTGGCCGGCGGGCAGCGTGGAGACGGTCTCGCGCTCGGTGAGTGTGCCTTTGGCTGCGTCCCACGCGAAGGTGATGATGACGTTGGCCATCTCGCCGATGAGGTAGAAAAACTTCCCGTCCGGGCTGAACGCACAGCGGCGCGGGCCGGTGCCGGGCTTCACGCTGGCGAAGGCGGGCTCGTGCGGCGTGAGCGCGCCGGTTTTCGCGTCGAGACGGTAGATGAAGACCTTGTCCACGCCGAGGTCGGTCGAGAGGACGAAGCGGTTGTCAGGCGAGGGCAGGATGGCCTCGGCGTAGGCGTGATTCTGGCGCTGTGGGAGAATGCTGCTGCCGGTGTGCTGGTCAAAGGTCACGCGCTCGGCGAGCGAGCCGTCGGCCTTGAGCGAGTAGGAGGCAATGCTGCCGCCGCTGTAGTTGGCGACGAAGAGAAACTTGCCCGTGCGGTCGAACGAGATGTAGCCGGGGTTGCCGCCGCCGGTGGGCAACGAGTTGAGCGCGGTGAGCGCACCGGTCGCGGGATCGCGCGCGAAAGCCGTCACGCCGCCGGTGCCAGACTGGCCTTGGAACGAGCCGCCGGCGTTGCACGAGTAGAGGTGGCGGCCGTCGGCGGAGACGACAAAGAAGTTGGGTGACTGCGACGCAACGGCGACGGACGGCGCGGAGAGCGCACCGGTTTTCGAATCGAAATAACCGAGCGCGATGCCACCGTTGCTCGCGCCAGAGCCGATGTAGGCGTAGTAGTCGCCGGCGGGCTGGACGGCGGATGGCGTGGCGGGCGCGGCGGGGGCAGTTTCAGCGGCGGAGAGCGGGGCGGACATAAGCGCGATGAGGAGGGGAATAGGGACGGGGGATTTCACGCGGGCCAGCGTGGCGGCGCGACGTGTAGCGGCAAGGGCGGAATCGCGCGGCCTTGTTTTCTCTTGCCGACCTCCGGCAGAGCGCAGCAATTTTTGTTCGTCGTTTCCGCTTCCTCAAATCCCAACCCAACCACCCCCATGAAAACCTCCCTGAAAGCCCTGAGCCTGTCTGCCCTGAGCCTGTCGAACGGGTCGAACGGGCGCCTCCCCACCCTACTCGCCGCGCTGGCCGCGCTCGTCCTCGTCGGCTGCCAGACTGCCTCCACCTCTTCATCCATGGCGTCCGCGCCCGCCGCCCCGGCGAAGCCGGCCATGTCGGCCCCCGCCGCCAAGCCCGCGATGGCCGCGATCCGCATCAAGGCCGGCCCGCCGGTCGCTGGTTTCTCGGCCGATGCCGACGGCAATGTGTGGCTAACCGATCGCGGCTTCATCGGTGCCAGTTCCATCGGCCGCGACGGTTTGGCCATCGCCAACACCAAGAGCCCCGGCATCTACCAGAGCGAAAACTACAGCATGACCGCGTTTTCCGAGCCGCTGCCGAACGGCAAATACACCGTCCGCCTGCATTTCTCCGAAACCTACGAGGGTATCACCGGAGCGGGACAACGGGTGTTTTCCTACAATGTCGAGGGCAAGGATTTTAAGGACTTCGACATCTGGGTGAAGGCGGGCGGCTTTGCCCGCGCCTACATCGAGACCGTCGAGGTCGAGATCAAAGACGGCAAACTCGACATCACCTTCACCCCGCAAATCGAGAACCCGCAGATCAACGGCATCGAGATCATCCCGAAGGCCTGAGCGCGGAGATAATTTTCAACGAAGGCGCGGCCGAAACGCCGCGCCTTTTTCGTGTCCGAACCTGTAGGGCGCAGGCTTGCTGCGCCCTTCGGCTGCTCCAACGCGACCCAAAGGGCGCAGCAAGTCTGCGCCCCTACCTATTTAAATCCCGCCGCTCACGGGCGGGCAAGGAACGAAACCTTGCGGCGCGCGACCGGACTGCTTCCCTCGGCGGCATCGTGGCCGCGCCGCTTCTCCGCATCCTGTCCGACCTGCACCTCGGCGACGAGCGCAGCTCGTTGCGCGACCCCGCCCAGCTCGCGCCGCTGCTAGAAGGCGTTGGGGAACTCGTGCTCAACGGCGACACCTGCGACACGCAGCACGACCTCGGGCCGGCGGAGGTCGCGGCGCTGAAGGAATTTTTCACCGCGCGCGTGCCGTCGGTCACTTTCCTCACCGGCAACCACGACCCGGACATCTCCGCCGCGCACGAGCTGGAGCTGGCAGACGGACGGGTGTGGGTAACGCACGGTGACGTGTTGTTCGACGACATCGCGCCGTGGAGCCGACTACGCCCGGAGCTCGCGCGCCGGCTCGCGCTCATCCGCCCGCGCCATCCCACCGCTGACTGGACAAACATTTCCACGCGCCTGCCGATGATGCGCGAGGCTTGCCTCAAGTTGCCCTGCGAGCACGCCTCCCGCCTCGGCGGCGGCGTGCTCACCAAACTCCAGCGCGCGGCGCGCGACCTGTTTCCGCCCAACCGCGCGCTCGCCATGCTCCGCGCCTGGGCGGCCGCACCCCGGCTCGCGGCCCGGCTGGCGGCAGCGCAGCGGCCGGCAGCGAGGCTGATTGTGACTGGTCACATCCATTTCCCCGGCGTGCGGCGGAGTGGCGGCCGCACGGTGGTCAACACCGGCTCGTTCTCGCCGCCGCTCGGCGCGCGCTGCGTGGATCTCGCCGGCGGCACTGTGCGCGTGCGGCGAGTGGAGCGACGCGAAGACATTTTTTATCCCGGCCGCGTGGTCGCGGAGTTTCCGCTCGCGTGAGGGTGGCCGCCTCCCCACCCTCTCGTCCATGGGCATGGAATTCGGCTGGTGGGAGACAACCCCCGAGGCGGGGAAATATCAGGTCTGCGCGCGCGTCCACGGCGGCAACGTCGCTTGGACACGCAAGCAGGGCCACCACACGCCGTGGGAGCCGCTCGCGCCGCTGACCGACGAGCATTGGGACCGCCTGCTCGCCGAGGCGGAGCGCCGCGTGCCGCGCCGGCTGCTCTCGCCGAAACAGTTCGAGGAGATTCGCCGGCTGCGCGAGCAGGCGCGCTGAGCGTCCCATGAAAACGGGGGCGCGTTTGTGCGGGTGTCGCCGTGATTCACCAACGGCTGGCCGAGCCGCGCGCGCCTATTATTTTCCCAACCAAACCGTTGCCGGCGCGAGCTTTCCGTTGACAAGCCCGCCCGGGGCGCTTGGCCTGTGGGCTCCAGCATCCGGTCGCACATGAGTTCCACGCCCCAGCCGCTCATAGTCGTCGTAGAGGACGAGGCACACCTCCTCAAGCTCGTCACCCTCCATCTGGAGGCGGCGGGCATGCAGGTGCAGGGCTACACCAGCGCCGCGCCCGCGTTGCGCTTTCTGCGGGAAAATTTCGCCAACCTTCTCCTGCTCGACATCAACCTCCCCGGCGGCCAGTCGGGCTTTGCCCTGCGGGAAACGCTCAACCAGGAGGGCATCCGGGTGCCGACCATCTTTCTCACCGGCAACACCCTTGAGGAAAACAAGGTTCACGGCTTCGATCTCGGCGGCGACGACTACGTGACCAAGCCCTTCGGCTACGCCGAGCTGGTCGCGCGCATCCACGCCGTGCTGCGCCGCGCCGGCGGTCGCACGGACCTGCACGTCACGGAAAACGCCACCGTAGCCGACGCGCCGTTCAAATTTTGCGGCGCACAAATCCTCCCGGCCCGGCTGGAAATCACGTTTCCCGACAAGCAGACCGAGAAGATCGGCCGCAAGGAGCTCGGCATCATCGCACATCTCGGCGCGAGCCGCGGAGTCGTCATCCCGCGCAAGGCGCTCATCCACGCTGTGTGGGGCGCGCATGCCAATGTCACCAGTCGCTCGCTTGACCAATACATCGTCAAAGTGCGCGGCCTTTTCCGTCGCCACGGCCTAGAGCTCACGGGCTTCCGCACCGTCCACGGCGTCGGCTATCTGTTCGACCCGGAGGGCAAGATGGACGGGGCAAAGTAAGTGCGAAATGCGGAGTGCGGAGTGCGGATTGAGCAATTCCGCAATCCGCGTTCCACACTCCGCATTTCAAAACAGCTCCGGCTGCGTGTAACGCCGCCGCGCTTCCGCGAGTGTGCCGCGCATCTCCATTTCTTCGAGTAAGCGGAACAGCTCCGCCGGCTGCGGCGGAGGCGGCTCGGCGGCGACGACCGGCAGCGCGAGGTTGAGCGTGACCAGCCGGCGGTTCAGCCGCAGCCGCTCCGCGTCCGCTGCGACCGCCACGCGGAAACGCTCCGGCTCCAGCGCGCCCGCATTGGCCAGCACGCCGTCGAGGCTGCCGTGCGCCGTCAGCCACTTCGCCGCCGTCTTCGGGCCCACGCCCGTCACGCCGGGGATGTTGTCCGCCGTGTCGCCCACAAGCGCGAGGTAGTCGGCGATCTGCGCCGGCGGCACGCCGAACTTCTCTCGCACGCCCGCCGCGTCGAGCACGCGCCAGCCGAGCTTCGGGTTGGCCGACGGCGGCGGGAGCAGGATTTTCACCCGCTCGTCCACCATCTGCGCAAAATCCTTGTCGGAGCTCACGATCAGCACGTCGTGTCCCGCGCGCGCCAGCGCGGCCGCCTGCGCGGCAAGCAGGTCATCGCTCTCCACGCCGTCCACCTCGATGCCCGCGCCGCCCAGCGCACAGGTGAGCGCCTTGAGCGGCGCGATCTGTTTCGCCAGCGCCTCCGGCATCTCGGCGCGCTGCGCCTTGTATTCCGGGTGGAGTGCGAGCCGGTCCTGCGCGCCGCCGAGGTCGAAAAACACCAGCGTGCCCGCCGGCCGCTCCTGGTCGGCCAGCATCCAGAGCGACTTGACCCAGCCGTGCAGCGCGCCCGTCGGAAACCCGTCCGCGCGCGTCAGCTCCGGCAGCCCGTGAAAGCAGCGGTAGGCGAGGTTGAAGCCGTCAACAAGGAGCCATTTGGCCATGCGCGCAGCAAGGCGGGAGACAAAGTCGGAGGCAACTCCCCAAACGCATTTACATGTTAATGTCCAAGCTCCGTGGCTGCTGCCAGAAATACCGATTATCAACAAAAACCGCAGCCAATTCCCCCAGCTGTCCGACTGCAAGGGAAGGCGTCGGTTCGCTACGGGGATCTACTTCGGCCGCCGCTCAACCGTAATAACGATGTCATCCGCGTCGTGCAGGAAATCTCCTGTTATGGAAATCCACTGCTCCCCGCCGTTAATCTGTGGAAAATAGTATCTACCTGCGGAGTCCGAATATTGGCCTGACGTCGCAAACGGTTCGAGTTGTTTGAAAGTTGGCGGGGTGAATACAGCTCTAGTTGGCGTTTGGAGATTAAATTCCACGCTTATTGATGCGCCGTAGGACGAATGCACCGCAACGAACGTAAGTAGACGACCCAATACGCGCAACGCGATTGTCCCATACGCAAATCGAATAGGGAATTGCGCCACCCCATTATTATCGGTAACGCGGTCAGCACTGCCGCCTCCCCAAAGTCCGTATGTCGCCCATGACTGATGAATCTTTACTCCGCTCACGGGAGCGTTGGAGGTATCGACAAATCGAATAACGGCCTTGTGGGCAATCGTAGTTGGAAACGGCAGGAATACGACTGCCATCACGACTAGCAAAATGCTTTTGGTGCGCTGCTTCATAGGTGGATTGCATTTTTATCAAGCCCAGCGGGTGGCAAATACGGATGAAAGGCGGCGGCCAGTTTTGATGAATCTGGGGTGCATCTTACTGGCCTTGGACATGGCGGGAGAACAAGCAGCGAAGGCGTCCGTTTCAAGGCAGTTCCGCCTCCGGCAGGGGAAAATGCTGGTCCAGAAAATCCTGCAAGATGAGCGTGGCAGCGCGGGAGTCCACGATACCGCTGGCGCGCACGGCGCGGCGTTGCTTTTTCGGGATGCTCTCCTCCGCCTCGGCGCTCGTCAGCCGCTCGTCCACCAGATGCACCGGTAGGCCGAGCGCGGCGCGGAGTTTTTCCGCGAAGGCCTCGGCCTCCTTGGCCTTCGGGCCGGCGGTGTCGTCCATGTTGAGCGGGTGGCCGAGCACGAGGCCGGTCGCGCGGCGTTCGCGGGCGACGGCGAGCAGCGCGGCCCAGCGCGCCGCCGGGTCGGCCTGCGTGAGCGCGGGCAGCGGGGTGGCTACGCCCAGCTCGTCGCCGTAGGCCAATCCGATGCGGCGCGTGCCGAGGTCTATGCCAAGGAGGCGCGTCATGGGAACGCGGGCGAACGCATTTTTGTAGCCATTCTTGTAGCCCGGCTCGGGAGAGCCGGGACCGGGCGGGCAAGAACAGAGGGCAAGCCGGTTCTGCCTCTCAGGCCAGTCCCGCCTCTCACGAGGCGGGCTACGTCAATCTCGTGCCGCGCGCTCACAGCCAGCGCGCGCCGTCCTGGGCGGCCTCGACGCGCTTGAGCAGCGCCTTGATGTCCTGCGCGCGGCCCTTGGGGCACACGAGCGTGGCGTCGGGCGTGTGGACGACGATGAGGTCGTCCGCGCCGAGCACCGCGACCAAGTGCCCGCCCTCGGCGAACACCAGGTTGCCGCGCCCCTGCTCGACCAGCGCATGACCGCGCGTGACGTTGCCGTGCGCGTCGGGCGCGCAGTGCTTCACGACCGCCGGCCAAGCGCCCACGTCGTCCCAGTCGAAGGTGGAGGGCAGCACAACGACGTTGTCCGACTTCTCCAGCAGCGCGTAGTCCACGGAGATTTTCGGCAGCGCCGGGTAGATTTTCTTCAACACCGGCGCGAGCGGCCGGCCGGCGGCCAGTGCGGCGCGCACTGGCGCGAGTCCCGCGTGCAGCTCCGGCGCGTGGCGCGCCAGCGCGGCCTCCACGACCGGCACGCCCCAGAAAAACATCCCGGCGTTCCACACGTAATCGCCCGCCGCGAGGTATTTTTTCGCGACAGCGAGCGCGGGCTTTTCCACGAAACGCCGCACCTGAAACACCGTTCGTCCGCCGAGTTTTTTCCAGGCCTTGCCGCGCTGGATGTAGCCAAAGCCGGTCGCCGGCTCCGTCGGCGTGATGCCGATGGTCGCCATGACCGGCGCGGCCTCGGCGGCGGCAAACGCGGCCCGGAGATCGCCCGCATAGGCGCGGGTGTCGTGGATGACGTGGTCCGCCGGCAGCACGGCGAACACGCCGCGCGGGTCGCGCGCGCCCACGAGCGCCGCCGCCAGCCCGACGGCCGCCGCCGTGTCGCGCCCGATCGGCTCGGCCACAATGTTGGCCGCCGGCAGGCGGAATTTCTTGCACACCGCCGCGACGCCCTTGGCCTGCGCGGCGCTGGTGATGACGAAGATGTTTTTCGCCGGCGCGAGCGGACGCACGCGGTCGAGCGTCTGCGCGAGCAGCGGCGTCGTGCCGACGACCGGCAGCAAGTGTTTGGGCCGGTGCGCGCGGCTCTGCGGCCAGAACCGCTCTCCCTTGCCCCCGGCGATGATGACGATGAAACGGGATGACATCGTCGCGAGATTGCGGCACGCGCAGACGGTGGGGCAATTTCATTTCGTGGCAGATTGCCTTGGGTTAAAGGTCGAAGGTGGAGCGCATTGACCCCAATGCGCTGGTTTGAGCGCGCTTGAAGCCCAAGCGCGTTGAGGTCAACGCGCTCCACCTTTCAGACGAAACAACCCCCACCGCGCGCTCTAGCCTTGCGCGCCGCCCGCCCTCGACGTTTGTTGCGCCCGCCCTCTCCGCCATGCCCGCGCCCTCGCTCTCCCCCGCCGAACTCGCCCGCTACAGCCGACACCTCCTGCTGCCGGAGCTGGGCTTGGACGGGCAGGACAAGTTGAAGGCCGCGCGCGTGCTCGTCCTCGGCGCGGGCGGCCTTGGCAGCCCGGCAGCACTCTATCTCGCCGCCGCCGGCGTCGGCACGCTCGGGATCGCCGACTTTGACCGCGTCGAGGCGCACAACCTCCAGCGCCAGCTCCTCCACGACGACACCACCGTCGGCCAGCCCAAGACCGCCTCTGCCGCCGCCCGCCTGCGCGCGACCAACCCCCTCATCCGCGTCGTCCCGCACGAGGGCCGCGTCACCGCCGCCAACGCCCTCGCGCTCTTCGCCGCCTACGACGTGATCGTGGACGGCGCCGACAACTTTCCCACGCGCTACCTCGCCAGCGACGCCGCCGTGCTCGCGCGCCGCCCGCTCGTCTTTGGCAGCGTCCACCAGTTCGAGGGCCAAGTCGCGGTCTTCGCGCCGCACCTCGGCGGGCCGTGCCACCGCTGCCTGTTCCCCGCGCCGCCCCCCGCCGGCTCCGTGCCCAACTGCGGCGAGGCCGGCGTGCTCGGCGCGCTCTGCGGCGTCATCGGCTCCCTCCAGGCGCTGGAAACGATAAAACTCCTCGCCGGATTCGGCACCCCGCTCATCGGCCGCCTGCTCCTCGCCGACCTGCTCGCGCCCGCCTTCCGCACGCTCACGCTCGCCCGCGATCCCGCCTGCGCCGTCTGCGGACGCGCCCCGACCATCCGCGACCTGCGCGCCGAAAACTACGACTTCGCCTGCGCCGCCCCGCCCGCCTCTTTGTCCATGCCGAACCCAAACCCGTCCCCCGCCGACTGCCCGCTCGAAATCTCCGTCGAGGAAACGCAACGCCTCCTCACCACGACGCCCGACGCCGTCACCCTAATAGATGTGCGCGAGCCGCACGAACTGGCCATCTGCCGCATCGCCGCCGCCCAGCATATCCCGATGCGTCAAATCCCCGAGCACCTGCCCACCCTGCCCCGCGACAAACACCTACTCATTCACTGCCACCACGGCGGACGCAGCCTGCGCGTGACGGAGTTCCTGCGCGCGAACGGTTTTCCCGTCGTGAGCAACGTGGCCGGCGGCATCGCCGCCTGGGCCGACCGCATCGAGCCGGAGATGGCGCGCTACTGACGACAGTGACTCAGGGAATTGGGCTATGCCTTTTCGACTGCCTGAACGTAGGGACAAATGGAGATACTCAGCGAAAGGGCATGAAGCAGAGCAATGTGGCCTCGCTCAAACTCCAAACCGCAAGAGTCTGCATCGCCAAAGAAATTGAGCGAGCCGCCCGTGACACCGGGAAAGCGCGAAAGCCGAAGGAACTCGTCGCGGTTTGCCTCGATGAAATCAATCGCTTCACAGGCCGCATCGAGCGGATAAGTGCCATCGTGAATGTCGGCCCATTCAACCCAAGACTCATCAGCGATCCGACCGTCTTGAAGTGCGTCGCCACGATGAATGACATGCGGCTTCAAAGGAGAACTGCGAAGAAAATCCTCTGGAAGAAAATTCAGTCCACCGATAACGAGCGTATAGCCTGACTTGTAGCCGCTTGGTTTCATGAGAAATGGGGAAAGTTGTCTGAACGCGATTTAGTCAGTTCAGCGTTTAGTTTGTTAGGCGTGAATCTGGCCGTTGCCAACGATGCTCGCAAACCAAAATCCCCATGTGAATCACCCGCCCAGCGCGGCGCGCAGTTGCTGCGCGGCGCCGGCCCACGTCGGCAGCGGACGCGTGGCGGCCTCCGCCGCCAGCGCGCGCCACGCCGCGTCGTCGGTGAGCACGCGGCGCAGCGCGCCGGCCCACGCCGCCGCGTCGTTGACCGCCACCGGCACGCAGCCGCCGCCGTCGGCATTCTCGCGCAGCACCGGCAAATCGCTGCACACGCATGGCACGCCCATCCAGAGCGACTCGATCACCGGCAGCCCGCAGCCCTCGGCAATGGTCGGGAACACGTTCGCGCGCGCCGCCGCATAAAGCCGCAGTAGCGCCGCGTCGTCCACGCCCTCATGATGCGTCACCGGCCGGCCCGCCTTGCGCAGCGCCTTCGCGCGCGCGGCGACAGGCTTGCCGAAATGCGGGTTCACGCGCCCGACGAGGTGCAGGTCGAACTTCAATCCCTCGCCCCAGAGCGCCTCGCACACGTCGAGCAGGAACATTTGATTTTTACGCGGCTCCAGGATGCCGACACACAAAAGTGAGGGTGCCACTTTGACGGGTTCGACAAGCTTACCGCTGGCAGGCTCAGGGCGAACGCCTAAAGTCGTTCGCGGGCGGCGGTTGAAATCTGCGCCGAGGGTGAACGCGGTCACCTTCGCCCGCGGCGTGCGGCCCTGCCAGCGCCAGAATTCGGTTAATTCCGCCGCACTCGCCCGCGAGATCGCCAGCACGTGATCAAACTCCGCCAGCAGGTCGAGGTAGGCCGGATGCCGCGCGACACTCTGCGGCCAGGTGATATGCGGGAACCGCAACGGGATCGCGTCGTAAAATATCGCCGCCGTGCGGCAGATCCGCGAGTGGAGAAAGGCCGTGAACCCCGGCCGCTCGGCCTCGTTGAACAATTCGCCGGTGAGCAGCCAATCCTCGGCCCGCCATGCCACCGGTGTGCGGGTATCCGTCGTGCGCCAAACCGCCCGCCGGGCATGCCACTCGACGGGCACGGCGTCCGCTCCCAGCTCGTCACGCAGCCGCGCCGCCACCCGGTTGAGTCCGGAGGCATGGCCGGCGCGCGCGGCCTTGGTGACATCGAAGTAGATCATGGCGGAGGTGCAGTAAAAGTTGGCCACAAAAACCACGAAATGGCACAAATTAATTTTGGGCTCAGCTCACATGGCTTGGAGGTGGAACGCGACGTCCTCGGCGCGTTCTGAGCGCGTCGGGACGCCACGCTCCACCTCAATCTAAAAGTCCCGCCCAACCCTCAGGGATCCCCCGCCTTCGGATCTCATGGCGCGCTCAAATAACGTCAGCAGCTTCGCGGTGTTTGCCCGCACGTTAAAATTTTCCTCCACCCAAACGCGGGCAGCGGCGCGCAACCGCTCGGCCAACCCGTCATCGGCTGCGAGCTCGCGCAGCGCGGCCACCCAGCGCTGCGGCTCCTCCGGCGGGGCGACCAACCCGGTCACGTTGTCGGCGATGGCCTCGGTCGTGGCGGCGGCGGGTGAGGTCACGACATTCACACCTGCCGCCATGGCCTCGGGGATGACATTGGGCAGCCCGTCGCGGTCACCGCTAGGCGCGACGACGCCGGTGTGCAAGAGCACATCGGCCCACGCGAGCAGCTCCGCGATCTCGGACTGCGGACGGTGGCCGAGCAAGCGCACCTCGGCGGCGAGGCCGAGGTGGGAAATTTGCCCCTCCAGCGCGGCACGCAGCGGCCCGTCACCAGCGATGCGCGCCTCGAACGGCACGCCGGCCGCCTTGAGCGCGGCGTAGATGCTGAGTTGCAGGTCGAGCCCTTTCTTGGGCACGAGCCGGGCGACGCACAGTAGCCGCAGCGGCGAGCGCCCGGCGCGCAGCGGCTTCAACGGCGGCAACGCCACGAGCCCGCGGCGGATGACATGGATTTTTTCCGCCGCCACACCGCGCTCGCGCAGCGTGCGCCCGCCCATGTCGGTCGAGGTGCGCACGAAGCGCGCGGGGGCGAGTTTCTCGCGCAGCCACCAATCGCCACCGCGATCGTAGAGGTCGTAGGCGTGCGCTGCCGCGCTGTAGGGCTGGTCGTTGAGCCGCCAGAGCAGCCACGCGGCGGTCGCCGGACCGCCACTCCACACCGCGTGAGTGTGCGCGGGCGGGTCGCGGCGAAATTTCTGTGCGTGGACGCACGCGAAGCCCGCACCGAGCATGTTCTCCCAGAAATTCAGCCACGACGGCGCGCGACGGGTGAGCAACCCGCGCAACAATTCGCCAACCACCCGCGGCCGGCGGCAAGTCTCCCGCGGGATCGCCCAGAGCAGGACGAGCAGTTTCCACTTGGGGAAAGAGGTGACTGCCAGCCCTTCGAATTCCCCGCCTCCACCCCACATCGAGTAGAGCCGCAACTTCGCCCCCTGTGCCCGCAAGCCGGTGACCTCGCGCTGAAGGAAGGTTTCCGTGGATTTCGGAAACGTCGTAAACAGGCAGACAATGGTGAGAGGTGAGTCAGACACTGCAGTTCTAGGGTGACACCAGCGCACCCGGCGGCAATTCAGTAAAAAAAGAGGCCCGGTTCGTCTTTCGACAAACCGGGCCATAAACCTGGCAACAACCTACTCTCGCGGGACCTATCGTCCTACTACCATTGGCTGCTCGGGGCTTAACGGCCGTGTTCGGGATGGGAACGGGTGGAACCCCCGGCATATGGTCACCAGGAAGGGAAACCGGACTTGCGTCCGGTAATTGAAGAAAAATTTAGGGTAGTTTTGTAAGGAGGCAAAATAAACGCCTAGAACGTTTATAGTGATAATCTGCATAAACCGGCAAGGTCATTAGTACCAGTAAGCTCAACGGGTTACCCCGCTTACACATCTGGCCTATCAACCGGGTGGTCTACCCGGACCTTGCACCATCTTGCGATGGATTGTGATCTTATCTTGGGATGGGCTTGGCGCTTAGATGCTTTCAGCGCTTATCCCTTCCGAACATAGCTACCCGGCGCTGCCACTGACGTGACAACCGGAACACCAGAGGTTCGTCATTCTCGGTCCTCTCGTACTAGAGAATGAACCCCTCAAATCACAAACGCCCACAGCGGATAGAGGACCGAACTGTCTCACGACGTTCTGAACCCAGCTCGCGTACCACTTTAATCGGCGAACAGCCGAACCCTTGGGACCTTCTCCAGCCCCAGGATGTGATGAGCCGACATCGA
>CAIPZZ010000174.1 GCA_903869665.1 uncultured Opitutia bacterium
CTCGCGCGCCACGCCGACACGGCCACGGCTCACGACTGGTGGGTCGCCACCGCGCTGGCCGTGCGCGACGCGCTCCATGAGCGCATGATCGCCACGCAGAACGTCCACAGCGCGGGCAACGTTCGCCGCATCTATTACTTTTCGCTCGAATATCTCATGGGCCGGCTGTTCGGCAACAATCTCCTCGCCACCGGGATGATGGAGGATGCCCGTGCCGCGCTCACCTCGCTCGGGCAGGATTTCGAGCAGATTCGCGAGGCCGAGGTGGACATGGGCCTAGGCAACGGCGGCCTCGGCCGGCTGGCGGCGTGCTTCCTCGACTCGCTCGCCACGCTCGACTACCCGGCGCTCGGCTACGGCATCTACTACGAGTTCGGCCTGTTCCGGCAGGAGATCTCCGGCGGGCACCAGATTGAGCATCCTGACTCTTGGCTACGTTTCGGCACGCCGTGGGAGGTGGTGCGCGCCGACTACACGCAGACCGTCCACCTCTACGGCTGGGTAGAGAACGTGTTCGATGATTGCGGCAACTACCGCCCGAAGTGGGTTGGCACCAAAACCATCCTTGGCGTGCCGCACGACATCCCGACCGCCGGCTACGGAACCAAGACGGTCAACCTTCTTCGCCTCTGGGCGTCGAAAGCGAGCGAGGATTTCGACCTCGCGGCGTTCAACCGTGGCGGCTACGTCGAAGCCGTGCGCGAGCAGGCCGTGGGCGAAACCGTTTCAAAGGTGCTCTATCCGAACGACAAGACCGAGAACGGCAAAGAGCTGCGCCTGGTGCAGCAGTATTTTTTCATCGCCTGCTCGCTGCGCGACATCATCCGCCGCCATTTCAACAACCCCGCGAATTCCTGGGACAATTTCGCCGGCAAGGTCGCCGTCCAGCTCAACGACACGCACCCCGCCATCGCCATCGTTGAGCTGCTCCGCATCCTCGTGGACGAGGAGGATGTGGCGTGGGACCGGGCGTGGGTTATCGTAACCGGCACCTTCGCCTACACCAACCACACGCTGCTGCCGGAGGCGCTGGAAAAATGGGGCGTGCCGCTCTTTGAGCGCCTACTGCCGCGCCATCTGCAGCTCATCTACGAGATCAACCGCCGCCTGATGGACGTCGTCGAGACCAAGTGGCCCGGCGACGACGTCAAGAAGCGCGTCTGCTCGCTCATCGAGGAGAATGGCAGCAAGCATGTCCGCATGGCCAACCTCTCGGTCGTCGGCGCGCACGCCGTGAACGGCGTCGCCGCGCTGCACACCGCGCTCCTGCGGAAGGACCTGTTCCCCGAGTTCGACGCGCTCTATCCCGGCAAATTCCAGAACAAGACCAATGGCATCACGCCGCGCCGCTGGCTGCTCAAGTGCAACCCGCGCCTTGCCGCACTCATCTCGAGCAAGCTTGGCTCGGTCACCTGGGCGCGCGACCTCGACCAATTGCGCGGGCTGGAGAAATTCGCGGGCGACGCCTCGTTCCAGCGCGAGTTCATGGCGATCAAGCGCGCCAACAAGGCCGACCTCGCCGCCGTCATCCGCGCCGAGTGCGGCGTCGAGGTTTCGCCCGACGCGCTCTTCGACGTGCAAATCAAGCGCCTGCATGAATACAAACGGCAGCATCTCAATCTGCTCCACATCCTCGCGCTCTACCGCCGGCTGCTCCAAAACCCGGCCCTGGACATCGTGCCGCGCGTCTTCCTCTTCGCCGCCAAGGCCGCCCCCGGCTACGACCTTGCCAAAAACATCATCTACGCCATCAACGCGGTCGGCGCGCGCATCAACGCCGACCCCCGCGTCGGCGGGAAACTAAAGATCGCGTTTCTCCCCAATTACCGCGTCTCGCTCGCCGAGAAGATCATCCCCGCCGCCGACCTCTCCGAGCAGATCTCCACCGCCGGTAAGGAGGCCAGCGGCACGGGCAATATGAAGCTCTCGCTCAATGGCGCGCTCACCATCGGCACGCTCGACGGTGCCAACGTCGAGATCCAGGAGGAGGTTGGCGAAGAGAACATCTTCATCTTCGGCCTCACCGTTGAGGAGGTCGCCGCCTTGGACAAGCGCGGCTACAATCCGTGGGACTATTACCACGCCGACGAGGAGCTGCGCGCGCTCGTGGACTGGCTCGGCTCGGATTTCTTCACGCCGTCGGAGCACGGCGCATTCGGCCTGCTGCACCACAGCCTGCTGGCTGGCGGCGATCCCTACAAGCTGCTCGCCGACTTCCGCGCCTACAGCGACTGCCACGCCCGTGTGGACGCTGCCTACCGCGACCAAGGCAAATGGGCGAAGATGGCGATCCTCAACACCGCCCGCATGGGCAAATTCTCCAGCGACCGCACCATCCGCGAATACGCCCGCGACATCTGGAGCCTGCCAACGGTGCCGGTGTTGTGACGGCGGACCGCCTCTCCATGGATTGATAAGTCAGTAATAAATCCCGCCGCCCAGCAGCCTCTCGCCCTCGTGTAGGGCGAGAACTTGGCCGCTGGCGAGGGCGCGTTGCGGCTCGCGGAAGCGGATGAGCGCGGTATCGTCGGCCTCCGGATAAAATTCCAATGTGACGCGCGGGTCGCGGTAGCGCACACGGCCTTCCAGTGCGCGCGGCGTGGTGATCGGCTCGGCGAGCCAGCTCAGACTGTGGATGCGAACTTCGCGCTGAAACAGACCCGGCGCGTCGGGCGCGTCGAAGGCTACCAACAGCGCTCGGTCGGCGGCGCGCTTACCGACGACGACGTAGGCGCGGCCGTCGGTGTTGGACGGGATGCCGATGCCTTTGCGCTGGCCGAGCGTGAAGAAATGCAGCCCGCGATGCTCACCGAGCATGCGGTCGTCGGTGGCGCGCACGATAGGGCCGGGCGCGTCGGGCACGTAGGCGCGCAGAAAGTCGCGCATCTTCACCTCGCCGATGAAGCAGATGCCCTGGCTGTCCTTTTTGTCCGCGTTGGGCAGGCCGGCCGCGCGGGCAAGTGCGCGCACCTGTGGCTTGGTGAGGTCGCCGAGCGGGAACCGCGCGTCGGCGAGCTGCACCGGCGTGAGCAGAGCGAGAAAGTAGGACTGGTCTTTGTTTTTGTCGGCACCCTCCCATAATTGCGGATTTTGGATTTTGGATTGCGGATTGGCCGGTGTGGGTGCCGAAGAATAGTTTCCGCTCATACGGTATTCCGCATTCCGAAGTTCGCATTCACCCGCCGCCATGCGGCGGGCGTAGTGCCCGGTCGCCACCGCCGTAAAACCGTGTTCTTTCGCCCAGGCGCGGAACACGCCAAACTTGATCTCGCGGTTGCACATCACATCGGGGTTGGGTGTGAGGCCGCGCGCGTAGCCGTCGAGCAGGTGCGCGACGACGAGCGCGCGGTAGTCGCGCATGAGGTTGACCACCTCGAACGTCAGGCCGAGCCGCTCCGCGACCGCGCTGGCGTCGCGGATATCCTGCTCCCACGGGCAGTCGCCGATCACCTGGTCCTCGTTAATCCAGTTCTTCATGTAGGCGCAGGCGACGTCGTGACCTTGCTCCTTGAGCAGGAGCGCGGCGACGGCGCTGTCCACCCCGCCGGACAGGGCCACGAGGATTTTTTCGCGCGCGGGCATCGGGCCACGGCACGGCGCGGCGCGGAAAAAGTCAACGGAACGTCACACGCGCGGCTTGCGTCTGTCTGCCATCCGCCCGCACCATGGCTTTGATGACCCCCCGCATCCTCCCCCTCCTCCTCGGCTGGCTGTTAGCCGGTCATATCCCCGTTTTCGGCCAGGCGGCCGCCCTGGCGGACGCCATCCCCGCCGCCGCGCCGGCCCGGCCCGTGCGGCCCATCCCGGCGGTCGAGCATGTATTCATCATCAGCATTGACGGTCTGCGGCCCGACAAGCTGCTCCAGGCCGACGCGCCGACGATGCGTGCCATGCTCAAGGCCGGCGCCTACACCATGTGGGCGCACACCACCGCGCAGTCCATCACGTTGCCTTCGCACACGAGTATGGTCACGGGCGTCACGCCCAATCGGCACGGCATCTACTGGAACGAAGATCTACCGCTCAGCCGCCCAGTCTGGCCGAGCCGGCCCACCGTCATGGAGTTGGCCACGCGCGCCGGTCTCAGCACCGCGATGGTCGCTGGAAAATCCAAGTTCTCCACGCTCAACAAGCCCGGCACTATTACGCAGGTTTGGGTGCCGTCCGGCGCCAATGCGAAGGACGACAACGACGCCGTCGTGGCCCATGCCGTGCCGATCATCGAGGGGAGCAAACCCGACCTGATGTTCATCCATTTTCCCGACACCGACACCGTGGGCCATGCGAAAGGCTGGGGCTCAGCCGACTATGTCGCCACCGTCGAGAAGACCGACAAGCAGCTTGCCGCGCTCTTTGCCTCGATGGACCGGGCCAAGATCCGCGAGTCATCCGTCGTGATTCTCTCCGCCGACCACGGCGGC
>CAIPZZ010000175.1 GCA_903869665.1 uncultured Opitutia bacterium
AAGTCCGGCCTGCCCGTCTATCTCCAGCTCGCCGAGCAGGTGAAGGCCGCCGCCGCGTCCCCCCGGCGGCTGGCCGGCTGCCGCGCCGGGCTGGGCGGCGGCGGGGAGGCCAACGACCCCGGCGAGGGTCAGGGCGCATAGTATTTGGACAAGCGGACGCGCGGGGAGGGAACGGACGGTTTTCATGGTAGGGTGGGTTGGAGCGCGGAGAGGAGGTAACGAAGCGATGGCGGCGACGTTGCGCCCTTTCGCCGGGCGTAGCAAAACCAATTTAGGCCCCGGATATTTTCGTTTCACCCGTAGCCGCAGGCTGGCTCGCGCGGGTAACAGAAAGCGCCTGCGCGCAGGCGGCCTACCCCTAAAAAGGAGCTGAAAATTTCCCGTTGACATCCGCATTAACTGTCCTAGTGTCATGTGACAGATAAGCCAGCTTCCCCGCGCTCCGCCCATGCTTTTCTCGCTCAACTTCAAGTCCGGCCTGCCCGTCTATCTCCAGCTCGCCGAGCAGGTGAAGGCCGCCGCCGCGTCGGGCGCGCTCCGGCGCGGCGAGCCGCTGCCCGGCATCCGTCCGCTGGCCGAGGAGCTGCGCGTCAACCGCAACACCGTTGCTAAAGCCTACGCCGAGCTGGAGGCGCAGGGCGTGGTCGAGAACGTGCACGGCAAGGGTTGCTTCCTCGCCGACGGCCGCGCCTCGCCGTTGCGGAAGGAGGCCCGCCACCGGCTGCTCGTGCGCGAGATAGACCAGGCTGTGGTGCAGGCGCACCACCTCCAAGTGCCGCCGGCGGAGTTTCTCGCGCTCGTGCGCGAACGGCTCGACGCCCTCGCCGAGCGCCAGCGCGAGCATGAGGAGGTCGCCGCGAAATTAGCCCTTTCCCCGCGTCTCAATCCGTTCCGATTTATTTCCCCTTTCTCCATTCGCCATGATCACCCCTGTCATCGCCCTAGAAAACCTCTCCCACGCCTACGGCCGAGCCGAGGCGGTCCATGATTTCTCGCTGACGGTCGCTCCCGGCCGCTGCTACGGCCTCTTCGGCCGCAACGGCGCGGGCAAGACCACCACGATGAAGTGCCTGCTCAACTTGCTCCGGCCCCGCGCCGGCACGGTGCGCCTCTTCGGCCTCGACCCGGCGAAACACGAGGTCGAGGTCAAGCGCT
The DNA here is from genome assembly GCA_903869665.1 of uncultured Opitutia bacterium. Lineage (GTDB taxonomy): Bacteria > Verrucomicrobiota > Verrucomicrobiia > Opitutales > Opitutaceae > CAIYUN01. Next base: position 1,156 of record CAIPZZ010000175.1, read on the forward strand.
GCCTCGCCTACGTGCCCGACTAGGTCGCGTTCTACCCGTGGATGACCGTGCGCGAGACGCTCGACTGGTTCGCCTCCTTCCGTGCGCACTGGAACAAAGGCACCGAGCGCGATCTCCTCGGCCGCTTCCGTCTCGATCCCGCGCAAAAGACCGGCGGCCTCTCCAAGGGCCAGCGCACGCAGGTCGCGCTCATCGCCGCCGTCTGCCCCGAGCCGGAGCTGCTCGTGCTCGACGAGCCCACCTCCGGTCTCGACCCCATCGTGCGCCGCGAGTTCATCGAGACCGTGATCGGCGCCTACCAAGAGGGCGACCCGGCCCGCCGCACCATCCTTGTCTCCACGCACCTCATCACCGAGTTTGAGGGGCTCATTGACGAGTTCACCATCATGCACGCCGGCCGCGCCGTCGTCCACCTCGCCGCCGACGAAGCCCGCGCGCGCTACCAAAAAATCCGCGTGCGGTTCGCCGCCGAGCCGCCCGCGCTCAACCTTCCCGGCGCGCTCCAAGTGAAAAGCTCCGGCCGCGACCTGGAGCTGGTCGTCAACGGCAACGCCGCCGAAATGCAGGAGCGCCTGCGCGCCCTTTCGCCGGAAACAATGACGAGCGAGGCGCTCACGTTGGAGGAAATTTTCGTCGCCACGCTGAAAAAATAAGGAGGCCGCCATGAACTTTCTCCGCCGTCAGCTTCGTTTCCATCCCCGCATCAGCGAGGAGGCCCGCGTTCTGTTCTGGCCGTGGTGTGGCCTGATGCTCGCTGCGTGTGAGCCAGCGGTGAGGCGTTTGGTTTGGCCACAGCCGCCCAAGCATTTTCCCGGTCCCGAGACAGACGATATTTTTGTCTTTCTCGCGGTGTTGCTCGGCGGCGCGCTGATTGCGTCCAGCCCCTTTGGCAGCCGTTGCGTCTGCGCACTGGCTGACAGGCGCGCGACGACGGCGGCGGGCGCATTCGACGTGCTCAGGGCAGGCGAAATACGGGGCGCGCGAGCCGGGGACGTTGCGCACTCGGGGGCGTTACGGCGAGCGCCCAGAGGGGCGCGGTCGGGCACGTTGCGGTGGGCGTGCCGCTATTTCGCGCGCGGCAGCGTGAGCAGCGCGGGGGTAGGCGTGTATTTCGTGGAGTGGACCTCGTGCGCGTGCCAGTTGGCGGAGTATTGGGCGGCGAGCGGCGCGCTGCGCAGCACCAGCAGGTTCTCAGCGTTGCTGTTCTCGGCGGCGGCGGTGAAATTGAAGGAGCCGGTGAGGACGACCGCGCCGTCAATGACCATGACCTTGTTGTGGGCGATGGCGTGCTTGGCATCAATGAGGACGACATCACCTCCGAGCGCGACGACATCAATCATCGTTCCGTTCCCGGTCTGGTCGCTGTCGTCCAAGATCAGCGTGACGGCGACGCCGCTCTGGTGGGCGGCAACCAAGGCGGCGGCGATGGGTTTGGACGTAAAGGAGTAGGCTTGGACGAAGATGGTCTTCTTCGCCTTCCCCAGCTCGCGGACGACGGCCTCGGTGCAACCTCCGTGCGGGGAGAAATAGACCTCAGCGGCTTGCGGGGCGGGTGGTGGCGTGGTCGGGGCGCTCGTGCCGGTGAGGCAGAGCGCGAGGGCGAGCAAGACGAGGGCGGCGCGGCGGGTGGAGAACAAGGGGCAAGGGTATGCCACCCGGCGGCATTCACAAGCGGGATGCGGACAAGTAAGGCTGGGGGATGACAACAGGTGCATAGATACCCCCGGCATAGGAGACTTCTAACGGGTCTTTCCTTGTGGGTGGTATCACCCCAAACCCTGTTTTTATGAGCATCGCCAAAATAAAAACGGGTCACACTGAGCGCGCGGCGCGCGGGGCGGGTTACGGGCGGCCTTCGGTTGGCGGGTTGTGGTTGGGATCACCCCAAACCCGCTTTTTATGAGCATCGCCAAAATAAAACCCCTTACCAAATGAGCGCATGGCCGACCTTCGCCAGTCTTCCGCCGCTCACGCGGCGGGATACGGGGTCAGGGCGGCTACATGTATGGACAAAGCACGCGCGAGCTGGTCACGGCGCGGCGCGAACCCGCTGAGATCGTTGCCGAGCAGGCGGTGGGCAGTCCCCGCGCCCAGAACCCGTAAAACCGGACAGAAACCGGACAGACAGATTTTACGTTTTTTGGAGATAGTCAGATGTATGTTGTAAGTTATTGATTAAAATGGTGCCCCCGGCCGGGATCGAACCGGCATGACCTTACGGTCAGGGGATTTTAAGTCCCCAGCGTCTACCATTCCGCCACGGGGGCCACGCTGGGGGTGACTCTCACTCGCTCGGCGCGGGCGGTCAATGCTGGGGTGGGGCATTGCGCGGGGAGTGAAGATTTGTCGGGCGGGGTCGCCGAACCCCGCCGTGGTTTGGTATTTGCCCTCGCTGTCGTCACCATAGGAAGTCGGGGTTCGGCGACCCCACCCTACAGCCGACCCGCTCCGTCAGTGCCCGCGCGAAAACGCGTCCTTGCCCGGCAACGGGGCGAGGCGTTTGCTTGCCGCGTGAAAATCGGTTTCCTCGGCGGCAGTTTCGATCCGGTCCACCACGGTCATCTCGTGGCGGCGCGCGATGCCCGCGAGGCGTGCGCGCTCGACCGCGTGGTCTTTGTCCCGGCGGCGCAGGCCCCGCTCAAGCCCGCCGCGGTGCGCGCGTCCGCCTCCGACCGGCTCGCGATGCTGCGCGCGGCGGTCGCGAGTGAGCCGGGTTTCGCGGTCTCCGACCACGAGCTGCGGCGCGGCGGCACCAGCTATACGGTGGACACGGCGCGGTTTTTCCGGGCGGAGTTTCCTGGGGCGCAGCTGTTTTGGATCATCGGGGCGGACCAGCTCGCACGGCTGCCACGCTGGAAAGACCTCCCGGCGCTGGCGCAACTGGTGGAGTTTATTGTGGTCACGCGCCCCGGCTCCGCTTGGCGGCGGCCGGCGGGGTTGCCGCGCGGGCTGCGCCTCCATCGCTGCTCGGGGCACACGGCGGGGGTTAGTTCGACGGAACTGCGCGCCCGGGCCCGGGCCGGGCTGCCGCTGGAGTGGTTTGCCCCGCAGAAGGTGGTTGCGCTCATCCGCCGTCGCCGCCTCTATCACTGAACATTCATGCCGACCAAGCCGAAGAAAAAATCAGCCCCCGCCGCCCGCGCCGCCGCCTTCAAGCCCGCCCGCCCCGCCCCGCCGGCGGCGAGCCGTGCCGAGCCGCCCGCGTTGCTCATTGACCTCGTGCGCGCCCTCGACGCCAAGAAAGCTGGGGACCTGCGCGTGTTCCACGTCGGTGCGCAGTCCACCATCACTGACTGGCTTGTGTTGACGACGGGTGGCAGCGAGCCGCACCTGCGCGCGCTCCGCATTGAGGCCGAGCGCATCTTCGACGCCGCGTTCGCCCCCATCGCCGGCACTGACGGCGGCCAGCCTGGCAGCGGCTGGACGGTAGTGGACGCCTACCAGATCATGGTGCATCTCTTCACCGCCGAGCAGCGCGAGCGCTACGCGATGGAGCGGCTGTGGCGCGATGCCGAGGAGATCGCCGTCTCCCGTCTGCTCACCCCGCCGCCGAAGCCCCGCGCGCCGCGCAAGTCCATTGTCCGCTCGAAGGTTGCAGCAAAAACTAAGTCTCGCGCCAAGCCCGCCCGGAAAGCCCGTTGAGGCCCAAATGGCACCGGCCTTTCACAATTCATTAGCGAAATAACCCTTGCTTCTGCCGGCGGCTTTTCCCATTCTGGGAGCACTGCTCGCGTCTGAGCATCCTGTATCATCCATAAATAAATTCCACCATGAAAACCTCCCCCCGCAGCACGAAGGGTTTCACCCTCGTTGAAATCATGATCGTCGTGGTCATCATCGGCCTCCTAGCCGCGATGGCCGTCCCGGCGTTCCAGAAGGTCCGCGCCAGCGCGCAGGACAAGACCGTCACGAGCAACCTCCGCCAGCTCGCCCAAGGTGCCGAGCAATACTTCACGGAAGCCGGCGCGAGCTCCGTGGCCTCCTCCACCCTCGTCGGCACGAACTCCTCGCAATATGTGAAGACGTTCCAGACCGTCGCTGGCGAAGCCTACACGGGGACGATCCTCCAGGGCAACGCGATCACCGCTTCCGGCATCGCCGCGTCGCGCACTGTGACCTACGCTCCCTGAGCGAGAAGTCTGATTGCTCTCCTTCAAGCCGTCCATTTCAAGGTGGACGGCTTTTTCATGCCTTTTTTCCTCCAACTGTGCCGCGACCGACGGGTCCGGGTGCTCGCCCTCTGCTCGGCGGTCGTGCTGCTCGCAGGCCTGTGGCTGCTGCCGTTCCGGCTGGCGGAGGCGCTCGCGGGCGGCAGTGAAGCCGCGCCGCAGCCGGACGGAATAGACGCGGCGGTCAACGATGCCGCGATCACCGCCGCCGTGAAAACCGGTTACTGGTTCATGCTGGTGGCGACGGCGCTGTTCGCGCGCGCGGCGTGGCGGGTGGCGGTCGGCGCGTGGCGGCGGCACCGGCCGGGCCGGCGCGAGCTGGC
>CAIPZZ010000176.1 GCA_903869665.1 uncultured Opitutia bacterium
ATCGTGGCCGAGTTGTCGAAGGAGTTGGAAAAGCACCTGCCGCCGAAGGCGGGTGTGAGCAAAATCAAGGAGGCGGCCAAGGATGTGGCGTGGTTTGGCCTTGGGGTGCTCAATCAACTGGTTGCCGAGCATACTGGTCTGCTCTCCGGTGCTGATACAACCACCGAGATGACGATTCTCCGCAACGAGGTCTCCAAATTTGCCGGCGCTTGGGGCGATGGATATGAATCCCAACCTTTCGACCGCATTTATAAAATGCTGGAAAAGCTGAAGCGTTTTGAGGCCTAGGCTCGATAAATTTCCGAGCGGTGAGGGTGGCTCACAGCATCATCAGCGCGGGTTTTTCGAGGAGGTCTTTCAGGGCGGCGAGGAACTGGGCACCGGTGGCGCCGTCCACCACGCGGTGGTCGCCGGAGAGGGTGAGGTTCATGCGCTGACCGATGACGAGCTTGTCGCCGGAGACTACGGGTTTTTTCACGGTCGCGCCGACGGCGAGGATGCCGGCGTTGGGCGGGTTGATGATGGCGCAGAAGCGGTCCACGCCCATCATACCGAGGTTGGTCACGCAGAAGGTGCCGCCGGTGAACTCGGCGGGGGTGAGCTTCTTTTCCTTGGCGCGCTTGGCGAGGTCCTTAGTCTCGCGGCTGATGGCGGCGAGATCCTTGGTGTGCGTGTCGCGGATGACGGGAGTGATGAGGCCGTCCTCGATGGCGACGGCGAAGGAGACATGGACGCCGGCGTGGTGCTGGATGGCGTTGCCCGCCCAGGAGGTGTTCATCGCGGGGACGGCGCGGAGGGCCTCGGCGGCGGCCTTGAGGATGAAGTCGTTGACGGAGAGTTTTACGCCGGAGTTGTCCTTCTCGAAGGTGGCGTTGACGCGGGCGCGGAGCTCAAGGAGCGGCGCGGCGTCCACCTCGATGTCGAGGTAGAAGTGGGGGATGGAGACCTTGGACTCGACGAGGCGTCGCGCGATGGTGGCGCGCATGTTGGAGACGGGGACGAGCTTTTCTTCCTGAATCGGTGAGATGGTGGGCGTGCTGGGGAGTGCGGATTGCGGAGTGCGGACTGCGGAGTGGTCGGAGCTGGCAGAAACCTGCGGCGCGGGCGCAGCGGCGGCGGGAGCAGAGCCGGATGAAGAGGCGGCGAGGACGTCGGCACGGACGATGCGGCCGTGCGGGCCGCTGCCGGCGATGCCGGCGGGGTCGAGGCCAAGCTCGGCGGCGAGTTTTTTCGCGAGCGGGGAAATGCGGAGGCGTTCGCCGGGCGTGGCGACCACGGCGGCGGCGCGCGGCGCGGTCTTGGCGGCGGGGGCTTTGGCCTTGTGGGCAGAAGCGGCGGCGGGAGCAGAAGCGGGAGCCGGGGCGGCCTTTGCGGCTGGTGCGGCTTTGGGCGCGGGGGCGGCGACGGTTTCGCCGGGTTTGCCGATGGCGCAGAGGGCGTTGCCGATGGCAACCTGGCTGCCGCCGGGGGCGAAGATTTTAAGGAGGGTGCCGTCGAAGAACGACTCCAGCTCCATGGTGGCCTTGTCGGTCTCGACTTCGGCCAGCATGTCGCCGGCTTTGACGACGTCGCCTTCTTTTTTGAGCCACTTGACCAGCGTGCCCACCGTCATGGTGTCGCTGAGTTTCGGCATGTCTATGATGTTGGCCATGGGAGAGGGAAAAGTAGTGAGTAGCGGGTAGCGAGGAGTGAGTAGTTGGGCAGAGGAGGGAGTGGAGGCGATATGCTCGCTCGTCGCTACTCACTACCCGCTACTGCCCGGAGGGCGGCTTCGAGCACGCGGCGGGGGTTGGGCAGTTGCTCGGTTTCGACCGGCGGGCTGTAGATCGCGGGGGCGTCCACCGTGCAGAGCCGGTGAATGGGGCCGTCGAGCTCGTCGAAGGCCTCGCGCTGAATCATATAGGCGAGCTGCGAGCCGACGCTGGCAAAGGGCTTTTGCTCCTCGACAATGAGGACGCGGTTCGTTTTGGCGACGGAGGCCAGCACCGTGTCAATATCGAGGGGACGGATGCTGCGGAGGTCCACGATCTCGACGGAGATGCCGTGTTCCTTTTCCAAGATGGACGCAGCGGCGAGTGAGTGGTGCACGCAGCGGCCGTAGGTGACGATGGTGAGATCGGTGCCCTCGCGCTTCACGTCGGCGAGGCCGAGCGGGACAAGGTGCTCGCCCTCGGGCACCTCACCCTCGAGGCCATAGAGCATGGTGTTTTCGAGGAACATGACGGGGTCGTTGTCGCGGATGGCCGACTTGAGCAGACCCTTGGCGTCGGCCGGGGTGGACGGAACGACGACTTTCACGCCCGGATGGTGGGCGAGGACGTTTTCGGTGGTATGGGAGTGGGTGGCACCGACGTTGGTGCCGCCATTGGCGGGGCCGCGAATGACGATGGGGCAGTTGATCTGGCCGCCACTCATGTAGCGGACGTTGGCGGCGTTGTTCAGGATCTGGTCAAAGGCGACCGAGTAGAACGACCAGAACATCAGCTCCATCACGGGGCGCACGCCGAGCATGGAGGCGCCGAGGCCCATGCCGATGAAGCCGGCCTCGCTAATGGGGGTGTCCACGATGCGCTGGGGGCCGAATTTTTCGAGCAGGCCCTCGGTGACCTTGTAGGCCCCGTTGAATTGGGCGACCTCTTCGCCCATGACAACGACGTTGGGGTCGCGGGTGAGCTCCTCGGCGAGGGCGTGGCGGATGGCTTCGCGGTAGGTGAAGATGGGCACGGCGGAAAATGGAAGATTTGTGTTAACGCGAAGGCGCTAAGAGGCAAAGGCACCGAGAAGGTGTTAGAGTGGGAAAAATCGGAACTAGGTTCGGGGTTTTGCGACTTCGCGCCTTTGCGTAATAAATTGGCTCAGTCGAAGAACAGGCGGCCGTGGGATTTGCGCTGGGAGGGGTTGTCGGCTTCCCAGTAAACGTCGCTCTGGATGTCCTCGGGGGTGGGGTAGGGGCTCACCTCGGCGAATTCGGCGGCGGTTTCGGCCTCGGCGCGGGCTTCCGCGTCAATCTGCTCGATCAGAGCGTCGGTGAGCACGCCTTCGACAAGAAGCGTATTTTGGAACACCTGGATGGGGTCTTTCGTGCGGCGGTATTCCTCGATCTCGACTTTACTGCGGTAGGTGTTGTCAGGATCGGCGACCGAGTGGCCGCGATAACGGTAAGTGCGAATCTCCACCACGGCAGGTTTGGACTCCTCGCGGGCGGCGCGGAGAAATTTATCCATGCCGGCGCGCACTTCGTAGAGGTCGTGGCCGTCAATCACGCCGTGCTCCATGCCGTAGCCCTCGGCGCGCTTAGCGAGTTCGCCGGCAGAGGAACGCGCCTGCGAGGTGCCCATCGAGTAGCCGTTGTTTTCGATGACGAAAATCACGGGAAGCGACCAGAGGGCGGCGAGGTTGTAGGCCTCGTGGACTGCGCCTTGGTTGACCGCGCCGTCGCCCATGAATGCCATCGCGGCACCCTTGAGTCCTTTGTATTTGAGGCCATAGGCGAGACCGGCCCCAAGGGGGATCTGGCCGCCCACGATGCCGTGGCCACCCCAGTAATTTTTATCAGGCGCGAAATAGTGCATCGAGCCACCCTTGCCCTTGGAGCAGCCCGTGGATTTGCCGTAAAGCTCGGCCATGAGCGGATTCAGCTCCATGCCGACCGCGATGGCGTGGCCATGGTCACGGTAGGCGGTGATTACGTGGTCGTGTTTACCCATCAACGAACAGCAGCCAACGGCAACCGCTTCCTGGCCGATGTAGAGATGGAGAAATCCGCCGATTTTCTTCGCTTGATAGGCGCGCAGTGAGCGCTCCTCAAAACGGCGGATGCGGAGCATCGTGCGGAAAAGCGCGATTTTGGCGTCGCGGCTGAGCGCGGCGTTGACCGGGGCGGAGGTGGCCGGGCCGCGCGCGGCGGGGGCGCTGGCGCGTTTCGGTTCCACGGCGGAGGCGGCGGTGTTGCTCACTGGTAAGCGGGAGAGAGTCGGGCTCGGTTGATGTGCGGCGGGTGAGTGTTCGCCGGCGGGGAAAGAAATCAAGTGTTGTTTGCGCGCGGCCCTGTTTCGCCGGCGGCAGGCGTGATCTGCTCGAACGTGAGCTTGAGCGGCGCACCCGGCGCGCAGTCGGCGCGTAGCGCGACGAAACCCTCGCGATACCGGTCGTAGATCGGCCAGAGCGCGGCGCGGTCGGTGTCGGGGATGGGCAGCGTGTCGATTGCGGTGCGTGCAAAAAAACCGAAGCGGCCCTCGGCCATGGCGGGCGGGAGCGTGGTGACGTGTTTTTTCAGGCGAAACAGAAACAGCAGCCAGTGCGCCTCGCCCTCGTAGGCCTTTTCGGAGATCATCGCGAAGAGATGAAAGTCTTCCGGCGCGGCAGCGACGCCGGTCTCCTCGCGCGTTTCGCGCGCGGCGCACTCGAAGGGCGACTCACCGAGAGAGGTCTCGAGCTTGCCGCCCGGCGGGCTCCACACGCCGAGATTCGGCGGCTTGGCGCGGAGCAGCAGCAGCAGCTCGTCGCGCGGGTTCTCAATGAACACAAGCACGGCGGTGCGGTGGGCGAGGGGAGGAGTGGCGGCGGACATGTAATTTTTTAGCGACAAAATTTGCGTGCGGACTTGACGCCGCAAGCAGCAAAGTCACGCTGCACGCCCTTCCCCCATGAAAACGTCCCCCTCTGTCCCGCACCTGCGTCCTCTGGCGCGGTCCGTTTTTTTGGTCTTCGCCGTCGCGTCGGTTCTGCCGTTGTTCGCCGCCACGCCACCGCCAGCCTCGGGGGGAACACCGCCCGCCCCCGCCGCCCCCGCCGCCTCGGGCGGAGCGGACAAGCCCGCGGCGCCCATGACGGCCGCAGCCCGGGCAGCGGCGACCGGCGTCGAGGTGGTCGGCGTGCATTTTGCCGCTGTCGCCTACGGTGGCTCGTCCGCCAACACTTGGAACGAGGCGGAGATCGAGCTCAACGTGAAGGCCACCGCCACCAAGGGGGACAGCCGCTTCGTGAGCCGGGTGAAAGTCACGCTCATCCTGCTCGCTGAGAACCAGACGGGCGTGCCATACTACTATCGCGCCAGCGCCGAGGCGGTGGCGCTCATGGAGGGCCGGTCAAAGGTCCGCTTTTACCTGCCGCCGGAGGTCGTGCGGCGCGACACACTGCGCGCCGAGCCGAAGCTCTACGCGGTAGATCTCGCGGTTGAAGGCAAGGCTATGCTGCCGGCCCGAGCGGCGTCGAACGCATCCACTCCCGCCGCCCGCGCCGATTTTCTCAAAAAGGCTGAGGCGTCCGCTTCGCTCAACGACGGCATCCTTGTGCCGCAGTATCTCACGCCTTTCGCGTGGGACAACGAACGGCCCGCGCCGGCGTTCGTGCGGCCCGATTCCCTGCGCTGAATTAAAATTTTCGCAAATTTTTCTTGCTCGCCTCGAATGCTTCTGAAATTCCCAGCGCTCCCCATTCATTCTCCCCATGGCACTCTCTCGCGTTCTTGCTGTTGACACTGGCGCCGGCCACGTGGCTTCCGGCGCCTTCACCGCCAAAGGCGGTCGCTTGGCGTTGGAGCGCTTCGCGCTCGACTCCTTCAACCCCGACGCCGCGAGCGAAGGCCAGTGGACCAAGATGGTCGGCGAATCACTGGAGGCCGCCCTGAAGCGCGAGAAGCTCGGCGGCGTGGCCGCGGTGGCCGTGCCCGGGCACCTCACGCTCACCAAGTTCATCAAGACCCCTTCCGTCGAGAAATCGAAGCGGGCGAAGATCATCCAGTTTGAGGCGCAGCAGAACATCCCTTATCCGCTGGAGGAGGTGACTTGGGATCATTGCGTCGTCGCTGACGACGGCCTGGACATCGAGCTAATGCTCGCCGCCCTCAAGGTTGACGTGGCGGAAAAGCTCTGCGAGACGCTGGTGCAGGCCGGCGTCACCCCGCGCAGCGTCATTCCTTCGATTTACGCCCTCTACCGCGCGTTTCGGCATAACCACGCCGCTGCCGACAACTCGCTCGTTGTGTCCATCGGTGCCCGGTCCAGCCACTTCCTTTTTGTCGAGAAGGAGCGGTTCTTCTCCCGCACAGTGCCGCTCGCCGGCAACAACCTCACCCAGGCCATCGCCGACGAGATTAAGCAGGATTTTACCCACGCCGAGACGCTGAAGGTTCAAGTGCTGGGCGGTCGCAGCGAGCTGGCCGAGAACTCTCCCGCCCGCAAGGCGGTCGCCACCGCCGCGCAGGGCTTCATCGGCCAGCTCCAGGCCGAGATCACCCGCTCGATTCTCAGCTACCGCCGCCAGACCGGGGCGGCCCAGCCCGATTGCGTTTATCTGGTCGGTGGCGGCTCGCTGATTGCCGACCTGCCCTCCACGCTGGCGGACAAGCTGCGCATCCCGGTGGAGCGCTTTGACCCGTTGAAAAACGTGGACGTCTCCTCTGCCGCCTCCGAGGCCCGCGAGCGTTCTGCGGTCCTCGCCGAGCTCGTCGGCGCTGCCGTCATCCGCTCGGAGCAGAAGGGTGAGGTCAGCCTGCTGCCGCCCTCCTTGCGCGCAGCGGCGGCGTTCCGCCGTCAGCAGCCTTTTTACGTCGCGGCCGCTTTCATTTTGGTTGTCGCCCTTGCCATCCCTGCTGCGGGCTTTTACTCCGGCACCGCCGAACTCAAGGACAAAATCCAAAAGATCGGCCCGGCCATCAACTCGAAGCGTGATATCAAGAGCACCAACGAGAACAACCAAAAGGCGCTGGAGACCACCTTGAAGCAGATCAAGGACATTCAGGACTTGGCCGGCAGCAAATCGAACTGGATCATCTTTTTCACCGACCTCCAGCAGCGCCTGTTTGAGATTGAGGATGTCTGGCTTGATGAGATGAAAGTTGAGCGCATTGAGGCGGACACCAATACCGCGACTGCCGCCGCGCCCGCTGCGGCCGGAGACTCCTCCACGCCGCCCGTCCCAGAGGCCACCCTTCGTCTTAAGATCAAAGGCCGGCTCGTAGATCGCACCCATCCCACCAGCACGGTCAATCCCGCCTCTGTTACTCGGGTCGCGGACTTGCTCAAAAAATTTGACACCTCGCCTTTTATTTTGCCCCCCAAGCCCGGCGAGGGACACGGCGAAATTTACGACAAGGAGAGCGTCGGCATCCTGAAGTTTGAGTTCAGCCTCAAGCTCAATCCCGCCAAGCGGCTCTGATCACCCCTTCCCCTTTCCATCCACATGGCCAGTTTCAAGTCCAACCCCGTATTCAGCACCTTGATCGCAGTGTGCCTCGTTGCCGCTGCCGCCGAGGTTTACCTGATGCTGCCCTTCAAGCTGCCTGGCAGCCTCTACACCCCTAGCAAGGATTCAATTGGTGAGCTTTCTAGCCTATTGAAGGACTCCGAGGAGTTCCAAACGGTCAATCCCACTCCCAATTCGACCAACCGTAACGCCATCGCGGCCGATCTCTCCCTTGCCACCGAAAATTTGGCCAGCCTCCGCGCGGCCTTGACCGGTAAAGGCGGATTGGCGGAAAAACTCCGTGCCGAGCCGGCACCCACAGATCCAAGCGCCTTGTTTTTTAAGGTCGGCGAGTTTCGCGAATCGATGCTCAAGAAATATCAGGAGGCGACCGTGGTCGAAGAAGGGTTGCCGGATAGGAAAATCAAGCTTCAGCGACCGGACGAATGGTTCGGGTTTGCTTCCTACAAACACTCTGGCGCGGTTGGCACCGACACCATCGCCAAGGTCTTTCGCCAGATGCAGGTCGCCAATTATCTGCTCGAAACTTTGCTCGCGGCCCAGCCTTACGAGTTTGCCTTTCTGCAGCGCGGTCCGCCTCTCAGCAAAGCCGAGCTTGATGAACGAGACAGACTGATCAGCGAGGCTAAGGATCACTCCCAACCCATTCCGGAATTCACCTCTCCGCTCTCCACCGGCATGGACGCTAGTGATTTTTTCGAGATTGACTCACTGGTCACCGCTCGTGCGCCGGGTTCGGTCGAGGCTTCCTCCTTTCGCCTCAGTTTTGTCTCGAAGACTGACGCCCTGCGCAACCTGCTCAACAAGCTCGCCGCCTTTGAACTCCCCTTGGTCGTGCGTCGCGTAGATATCGAGGAGTCGGGTGTCAAAGCTGCTCCTCCCCCGCCGCCTGAGCCGGAGCTCGACGATGAAGGCAATCCAATGCCGCCCCCACAGCTCGACATCCGGGTTGAGACCCTGCTCCGCAAATTCACCGTGACCATCGAATACATTGAGCTCGTGGCGCCCGCCGCCCCGGCCGCCGACGGTGCCGCCTCGGCCACCACCACCTCAACCCCAACTCGCTGAACATGGCTTCGAAATATCAGGACAAGATTCTTCTCGGCCTCTCGCTCCTGCTGGTGGCCGGCGGGGTGGTGGGCGCACGAATTTACCACCAAAAAAAGGTGCTTCCCGTCTTGGATAAGGAGGCGGCTGAAGTCCAGACCGACAAACCCTACAAACGGGTGGTTGAAAAAAAGGTGGAACTTCCGCCGGCTGCTCCTTGGAACCAGCCTGAGCATCAGCGCAGCGGCCAAGAGTGGATCTACGAGGTCTTCACCTCGCCCTACATATTTTTCGACAAGGAAAAAAACGAAATGGGTGCGGTTCCCCCTGTTCAGATCAAGCGGGCACCTGAGTTTGGCCTTGAACTTCTCGCCGTGCAGCCCGGTCCCTTCCGCCTCCAGCTGGTAGGTTACAAAGGTGACGATGGCATTTTTCAAAACCTGCCCGGCCATGAGACGGTTATCGCGCGTGCGGGTCATAAGTTTCCCGACATCAATCTCGAAGTCCGTGATTTTCAGGTAAAGAGCATCGCGCTGGATGATACCAATCCTGCATCTCTTCGTATCCCGGTGGCTGTGGCCATTGTCGCCGACACCAAGACCGGCGAAACGGTAACCCTGACGAACCGGCAAAAAGCGATGGGTGGCCTGCCGGTCGCCTTATTGCGTGTCAGTGATGTTCCGGGCGTGAAAGATCGGGGCAAATTGCTTTCGGCCATGGTGGTTGGTGAAGAATACACCGACGCCAACACCGGCGCTGTCTTCCACCTTGATAGTGTCACCGAGACACCGCCCACGGTTCTTGCGACCAAAAAAATGGCCGGTGCAGCCGATACTCCAAAGCTACTGTCGCCTGTCCCGCCCAAGGCTCCGCGCAAGCCTGCCACTCTCCCGGCCGATCAACCGCCTGCGACACCAGCCGCTCCCGCTTCTAAGAACCAAGCTCCGGCAGCTCCAGCCGATGCTCCGGCCAAGAAATAATTAGCCGTTGCGTGCAACCTTCCCTTATCCTCAGCCTTTCCGCCGACAAATTTCTACAACCTCCGACTTTTCCCTAATGAAAAAGCACCCGCTCCCCCAAACCGCCCTCGCCCTGCTCGCCGTTCTTGCTTTTGCCCTGCCTGCCGGCCCGCTGGCCGCTGCCGCTTCGGCCGACGCCAAAGCCCGCATGTTGGAGTCCGCCTACAAGGCGCGGGACAACGGCGACCTGGCCACCGCCAAAAAGAATTTCGAGGCCCTCCTCAAGGACTCGCCCGACAACGCCGATCTAAAGCAACAACTCGCTGCGGTGAACGCCAAGATCGCCGCCGAGACGGAGGCGAAAACGGCCAAAGTCGCTGCCGAGAAGGCTGACAAAGACGCCAAGGCTGCCGCGGCCAAAGCCGAGAAGGAGGCCAAGGCGAAGGCTGAGCAGGAAGCCAAGGTCGCCGCCGCCGCTGAACGCAAGGAGCAGGAGCGCATCAACACGATCGCGTCCGACGCCCGCAAGGCCGCCAAGGCCAAAGCCGATGCTGGAAATTTCGAAGCGGCTGACACGGTCTTTGCTGACGCGATTAAAGCTATTGGTTCCGCCCCCGCCGCTCAGCCGCTGGCCGCCAGCCTTCAGGAAGCCAAGACCGACCTTCTTGCCCAAAAGGTTGAGTTCCTGCTAAAGTCCAACAAAATGGACGAGGCCAAGAAGGCTTACCAAGTTGTCGCGCCAGGCAGTGCACGTGCCGCGCAGCTGCAGGACGCGATTCTGAACGCAGAGCTTCATCCGCCCCTGCCCGGCAAATTCGAAGTCAGCGCGCCCTACTTCGCCGGTGCCAAGGATGTCGCCCAGCTTGTAGCCCAAGGGAAGGCGCAATACAACGCCGGTGATTATGTGGCCGCCGAGCAGACATTCACCAAGGTCATGGGCGCTGACGGTCTCAACCGCGAGGCCCCCTATTTTCTCGAGCTCATTGGCCAAAAATTTAACTCTGCCGCTGTGCTAGCTCGTGAGACCATGGCAGATCGCATGCTTCGTTCCGTCACCGACCAGTGGGCTCCGCCCAGCGTGAATGTCGGTCAAAACAAGCCTCAGGGTAAGATAACCGTTGACACCAAGGACATGGAAAACCGTTTGGAGGCCATTAAAATTCCCGAAGTGGTGAGCTTTAATGAGGCCAATGTGGACGACGTGGTCGCCGCGCTCATCAATTTGGCCAGAAAATATGAGAAGCTCGATTCCAACGAGTGGAACAAAGGCAAAGGGCCGCTCAACTTTGTTCATCGCAAAGACAGCAAGGCCAAGGTCGCCACGGTCAAGCTCAGCCTCGAAGGCGAGAGCATGCGGGTGCTAATTGAGCAGATCAATCGCCAGATCAGCTACGAAGCCACCCCGGACGGGAACATTGTTGTGCTGCATCCTGGCGACAGCGGCGCTCAAACCGCCGGTATGGTCACCGAAATTTTTCCGATCAGTCTGCCCACCAAGGCCCGTATCCTAGGTGCCAGCGCCGCCACTGGCGGTGCTGCTGCCGGAGCCGATCCGTTTAGCGCGCCTGCTGCTGATGCAGCTCCTGCCGCGACTGGCGAAAGCGGATCAATCAAATCATTCCTCGAGAATACCGGTGTGTCTTGGGGCCTTGGGACCAGTCTCATCTATGATGGTGCGGCCATCATCGTGATCCAGACTCCGCGCATGATTGAAAAAATCCGTGATGTCCTCAGCCGTTATAATGATGTCAAGCAGGTCACCATCGAGACCAAGTTCCTCGAGGTTACCCAAGGCGACCTGCGCGAGGTCGGCTTCAACTGGGGCGGTGCCCAGATTGATGCCAACGGTAGTGCCACCAACAAGATCCGCGGACGCGATGCGATTCGCACCCCCAACCGCTCCATCGCGGACACGTTCACAGTGGGCAGTGGAACCTCCAATCAGGGTCTTCTCATCGCTGCTGGCGCAACTACCACTCAAAGTGTGAATGTCAGGAATCCTGATGGCAGTATCCTCACCACCTCGACTGGAGCTCCGGTTACTGAAACCGTCACAATTCCAGGCACTCCCACCATCTTGCCTATTATTAACAACCCTCCTGACTTTCCTGGTGTGGCGGATTTCGCCACCGGCGTCACCACCCAGCTCGCCAACCTCTCACACCGTATCGGCAATTTCGACGTCAACGCCGTCATCCGTGCACTTGACCGGAAGCGTGGCACGGAGCTGCTGAGCGCTCCTTCCGTCACCGTTCTTAGCGGCAACCCGGCTAGCATTGCGGTTGGTCAGGAGCTGCGTTATCCGCAGTCCTATAGCGATGCGCGTGTGACCACCGGTGGTGGTGGCACAAGCGGCAGCGGTGGTTCTGTGGCGATTGCCTCCGGCACCCCCCAGGACTTCCAAGTCAGAAAAATCGGTGTTGAGTTAAAGGTCACCCCCACGGTCGAGGAGGACAACTACAGCATCAGCCTTGAGCTTGCGCCCATCGTCACCGAGTTCGAGGGCTTCGTCGAATACGGCGGCCCCAACGTCGCCATCGTCAGCGGCTCCAGTCTCTCCGCCCCCTCAGGCTTCTTCCAGCCGGTGTTTTCGGTGCGTGAGATCACCACCAAGGTCGAGATTTGGGACGGTGCGACGCTCGTTATGGGCGGTCTTACCCGCGAGGACGTGCGCAAGGTCAACGACAAGGTGCCCCTGCTCGGCGACATCCCTCTCATCGGCCGCCTCTTCCAGTCCAAGGGAGAGACCTCGGAGAAGCGCAACCTGCTTATCTTCGTCACTGCCAATCTCGTTGGCCCCGGTGGCGCGCCTACCAAGCAGGACACCGTGAACGTGAAGCACAACTCCAAATTCGTCAGCCCCACCGTGATGATGCCTAGCGGTTCGGAGTCTCGCCGACTAAGCCCCACCGACGACAGCGCCGCCAAGTAAGCCTTAACCGGGTTGCGCTAGTTCTGAAAATTAACGTCCCGCCCTTTGGGCGGGACGTTTTTTCTGGGAGCTAAGAAGGGCCGCCCAGCCAAATGGCTTCGGTCACGCTTCGTCCACAAAGACGAGGACACCAGTGGCGTTGTCGTTGCCGCCGTTTTCCAATGCTAGATAGACGAGCGCCTGTAAAATCACCCTTGGTTCCTTGTTGCTGCCCAGTAGTGCCGCTAGTGCGTCGTCCGGCACCAGTCTGGTGATCCCGTCGGTGGCGAAAAGCCAGCGGTCGCCTGCCGCGAGGATGTGGTCAGAAGTGTCTGTCTCCAGTGGTGTCGGCTGGCCCACACAGCGAGTGAGCGTGTTGCGGCTCTGAGGGTGTTGAAGCAAATAGTCCACGGAAGTATGGCCGTGGCGGGCGGCGTTCTCCACGGTGTGGTCCTCCGTCATTTGCGTCAGTTTATCGCCGCGCATTAGGTAGGCGCGCGAGTCCCCCACATGGGCTAGGTGTGCGCGGCCGTCGCGAAAATGCCCGCAGGTTACGGTCGTGCCGATGCCTGTCTCGGGGCTGACGAGCGTGCCCAAGCGCGCCACTGCGGTGTTAGCCGCCTCCATCGCCTCGCGCAGGTCTAGGCCGACGCCCGCCGCACGCGCGGCCTGTGTCAGCGTCCGCACCGCGCATTCCGCCGCCTCGGCCCCGCCAGGCAACCCGCCCACGCCATCGGCCACGCCGAACAAGCCCAGTGCGGGCTGATGCAGGGGGGTGTCCTGATTTTGGAGGCGGACCTTGCCGATGTCGGACAGCGCGGCGGAGCGGAGTTTCATACGGAGATAGGCCAGCAGCGTGGTTGGCGGTGGCGGTGCATGCAAGCCACGCCTCACAAAAAAGGCCGGAAATATTTCTCACGGTTTTCCTGCGTCATGCGCGTGTGCGTCGCCACCGGCAAACAACCGAGGAACAGGCGGCCGTAGGCCTTCTGCGTCACGCGCGAGTCGAGGATCGTCACCACGCCCCGGTCGCGCGCCGTGCGGATCAGCCGGCCCACGCCCTGCCGGAATTTGATCAACGCGTCCGGCAGTGTGAGCTCGTTGAAGGGGTTGCCGCCGTTCTCCCGGATGCGTTCCGCCCGCGCCTCGAGGATCGGGTGCGTCGGCACCTCAAACGGCAGTCGCGTGATGATCACCTGCGCCAGCGCGTCGCCCGGCACGTCAATCCCCGTCCAAAAGCTGTCGGTGCCGAACAGCACGCCGTTGCCCGCCGCGCGCAACTGCCGCGCCAGCTCCGTCCGCGACACGTCGCGCCCCTGCATGAAAAACGGCCGCCGCGCCGCCGCGTAGCCCGATTCCAGCGTCGCCGCCACCGCTTTCATGTCGGCGTAGCTCGTGAACAGCACCAACGACCCGCCCGCTGTCTGGCGCGTGCAAAACCCGATGTAGTCCGTCAGCACATCGAGCGCGAGCCGCGCCTCCTGCGGCGTCGGCAGGGGCACGTCGGTCGCGACGAAGACACGCATGTTTTTCTCAAAATCAAACGGTGACGCCTCCACCGCCGCCCGCGCGTCCGCCGCTCCCACCCGCGCCGCAAACGGCCCGATCTCGCCGCCCGCCGTGAGTGTCGCGCTCGTGAGCACCACAGCGGTGTCGCGGCGCAGCAGGTTTTCGCGCAGCAGCGGGGCGACATCAATCGGCGCGGTCCGCAGCGTCACGATGGTCTGCCTCCGCCCGCCGCGCTCGACCCAATAAACGAAGTTCTTCGCGTCGCTCAGCGCGAGAAACTCCCGCAGACTCGCCCGGCACGATGCGACGCGGTCCGCCTGTTGCTGGAGCTCGTCGCGCTCGCGGCCGTCCTCAAATTTGTCCGCGCGCTTTTTCAGCGCCGCGTGGAGCGCGCCCAGCGGCTCGTCGAGCCACGGCTCGGCCAAGCCTGCCTCGCGCACGCGCACGATGGACTGCTTCGTCAGCAGCCTCTCGTCCACAAACGCGAAAAACTGCCGCGCCGCCTCCAGTGCGTCCTCGACCAGCAGCCGGTCCGCCGCGTCACCAAACTTCGCCAGCATCCCGCGCTTCGTCTTCGGGTTGTGGAGATGCTTGAGCATCCGCTCCACGCTGTAGCTGCTCAGGTGCAGCCCGAAATGGTCGGTCGCCACCTCCGGCACCGTGTGCGCCTCGTCGAGCACCACAAAGTCGTCCGCAAACAGCACGCCCCGCGAGCCCGCTGCGCCGCCCGCGCCCGCGCCGAGCAGCGTGAACAACAGCGCGTGGTTGACGACCACCACCTGCGCCGCGCGCACCCGCGCCCGCGCGCGCTGGTAAAAACATTTCGCCGCGTCGCAATGTTTCCGCCCGCACCCCGCCGAGTCCGCGCTCACCAGCTCCCACACCTCGGGTGTGGGCGGCGGCGACAGCTCGTGCCGCAGCCCTTCGGCCGCCGACTCCGCCCACGCCGCGATGCGTTGTAGCTCGCTGTGCTCTGGCGTGGCAAAGAGCTCGTGCTTGTCGCGCAACGCCGCCGCCAGCCGCGTCGTGCAAAGGTAGTTCGCCTTGCCCACCAGCACCGCCGACTTGAATTTCGCGTAAGGCTCCAGCTCCTGGTCCGCGCCAAACACGCGCCGGCACAGCGGCAGGTCCGCTTGCTCCAGCTGCTCCTGCAACGCGATGGTGTGCGTCGAGACCACGAGCTGACGCGACTGATCCACCGCGTGGATGATTCCGGGCAACAAATACGCGAGTGACTTGCCCACGCCCGTCCCCGCCTCAAACAACAGCGGCTCGTCATCGCGCAACGCCGCCGCGACCGCGCGCGCCATCTTCTCCTGCTGCGGCCGGTGCTCCAGCTTCAGCACCTCCGCTAGCACACCGCCCTCCGCAAAGATGCGCGCCGCCAGCCGCGGCGCATGCGCAGGCGGCGGGGCCGCAGAAGCGGAGTCGTCGTGCAAACCAATCATGGTCGCCGACCATGCCCGCGCCCCCGCC
>CAIPZZ010000177.1 GCA_903869665.1 uncultured Opitutia bacterium
AAGCTCGTGATGTGGCCGAAGCTCGCCCGGTTTCCCATTTTCTGGCTCGGCCTTGCGCTCATGCTGTTCATGGCGGTGCAGGGGCTCAACCCCTCGTGGAAGTATGTCTATGCCAACCAATCCTGGCGGATGGTGCCCATCCCCCATCTCAGCTGGCTGCCGACCGGCATGGACACACCGATGACAGCGGGGAGTGACATCCGGATCTGGGAGGTGATGAACGTCTGGCGCATGATGATCATCTACGCCGCGCCGTGGCTCATGGTGTGCTCGCTGTGGGTGGGCATCACCCGGCGCGTCACGCTGCTGGCACTGCTGGGCGTGCTCGCCATTAACGGCGGGCTGCTCGCGCTGGTCGGCGCGCTGCAAGTGGCCGCGCCGGCGGCGGGACCGCCCAAGATCCTCTGGTTCATGCCCGCGCGCAGCGTGAACTTCGCCGCGTCGTTCCCCTACAAGAACCACGCCGGCGCCTACTTCAACCTGATCCTCGCCACCTCCGTCGCGCTGGCGTGTTGGCACTTCACGCGCGGCGACCGCCGGTCGGGCCGGGCCAACCCCGCGCCACTCTACGGCCTTTGCGCCGTGCTGGCCGGCCTCATCGTGCTGCTCAGCTACGCCCGCATGGCGACCATCCTGATGGTCGTCTTTCTCGCCATCATGCTCGTGGCGGGGGGTATCTGGCTGGCGCGCTCGGGCACGGACAGCGGCAGCCGCGCCGTGGCCCTGGTGCTGGGGCTGATGCTGCTGGTGTTCATCGGCGGCGGCGCACTGTTTCTGGACAACGGCCGGGCCAAGGAGCGCATGGAGGCGCTGGTCACCACCGAGCACAAGCTCTCCATCGGGGACCGGCTCGACGCCCAGAAAGCCACCTGGGACATGATCCAGGACAAATGGCTGACCGGCTGGGGGGCGGGCAGCTTCCGCTACTATTTTCCCGTCTATCAGCAGCACTATCCCGGCATCTACAACTACCCCGATGGCCGCCGCCGCGAGAACAGCCGCTGGGAATACGCGCACAACGACTATCTCCAGATTCTCGCCGAGCTCGGGGTGGTCGGCGGCGGCATCTTCGTCGCCGGCTTCGGCTACTGGATCCTCAAGCTCCTCCGCCATGGCGCGCACCGGCGCCCGCATCTGCTCATCCTCCTGCTCGGCCTGCTACTCCTGATGGCCAACTCCTGGACCGACCTGCCGCTCTACTGCCCGGCGGTGCTCATCGCCTGGTGCGCCCTGTGGGCGCTTGCCGCGCGCTGGGCGGAGTTTGAGGACAACCGCGTGCGCGACTGAGCACGACCCTTTGTCATCGCGAGGTGTGCGCAGCGCGCCGTGGCGATCCAGCACTTCTACCAGCCCAGTGCCCCGAGCACCGTTGAGGGACTGGATGGCTTCGTCGCTGCGCTCCTCGCTATGACACAATTCGGCCACATTATTGATTAAACCGCTCCAACATGGCCACCGCGCATCGGCGGCACCAACGGAGGGCGGCGGCGCGACCGGGGGGTGCCTTGCCCCGACTTTTTGCGCACCATCTGGTTTACTAACCGCCTTGGCCCCGGCGCACCGGCACGGCCAGCTCGCGCTGGAAGACCAAGCTCGCGAGCACCGGCTCGAATAGGAGCAGTGCCGGCGTGAGCAGCAGGGTGAAGTCGCCCAATAACAGAATCCCCGGCAGCATCAGCCCGGCCATGCCGCCTAGGAAAAAACCGTGCCAGCTCCGGAAGCCCGCCGCACAAGCCGACGCCACCAGCACCGCCAGCCCCGCGACCAACAGCCCGGGCGGGGTCTGCGGCACCAGCGCGAAGATCATGCCGATCAGGTAGCTCACCGGCGCCGCCATGGACTTCTCATCGTCATCCGGCTGCCGCAGCATGAACATCTGCGCCAGCAGCGCCAGCCCCAGCACACCCAAGATCAGCATGAGCCGCACCGTCGCGTCCTGAGGCCGCACCGCCGGCAGGGCAAAATTGGGGTCGCTCAGCAGCAGCGTGCCGAGATAGGCCCGCGGCGCGTCGAGCCACAGCACGGGAATCTTCAGCAACGACTGCCACCACGAGAAATCGCCCCCCACCGTCGCCGAGGTAAACCCGCGCCAGCCCACGTTGCCGCCCAGGATCAGCCCGAGCGGAAACAGCAGCAACGCCAGCGCCTCGAGTAGATGCGGCCAGTCAATCGGTATGTTTGCCATGCGCTGTTGTGCAAAACGGCCCGCCCGCCCGAAGCAAGGAGAAACGCTGGCCCCGCCGTCACTTTCCCGCGATCCCGGGCGGGCCGGTCTCTTCCCCTCGGATTGAAGGGCTGACGGAACGGCTTTTCAGCGGCTCGCCGTCGGAGCTGGGGAAACAGGCGCAGCCGTCGAACCTGCCGGTAGTGGGTCAGTTTGAGATGTCATCGCGAGTCCGGCGCAGCCGGATGTGGCGATCCAGCTCGAAGCCAGATGGATTGCTTCGTCGCGGTGCTCCGCGCAATGACAAACTGACCCACTACCAACCTGCCGCCGTGGTTGCAGGCGAAAACGCCTTATGCAAGATCGGCGGTTTACTTGGCCGGCAGGACGGTGGTGAGCTTGGTGATCGGCTTGCCGTCGGCGTCAAGAAAGCGCGCGCAGCAGTCCACCATGCCGCCATTGTTCACGACGATGAAGCGCACCACGTTCGCGCCCTTTTTTAGGGTGAACTTCCGCGAGGCGGTGTCGTCAATGAACGTCTGGATGTCGCCGTAAAGCGCGACTTTTTCCTCGCCATTGACCCACCAGACGGAGCCGGAGTTGGAGCCGACGGCGAGGCGCACATTGGGCATGTCCTCCGGGCTTTCGACAATGGTCACCCCCCAGAACACCTGATTGGAGGTCGGTTTGGCCTGATAAAAGGCGAAGTGGTAGAGATTGATGTTATGTTTTTTGGCCTCGATGGCGCGCCAGGTGCATTCGGTGTTGCCGACCTGCACTTTGTCGCCGTCGTGCGGGACGACGGAAAACTGGTCGGGAAAGTATTCCTTCTGGGCGGCGGCCCGCACGCCAGTTTCGGTGACGCGGCCGTCGCCCGGGATGGGATCCAGCAAAAGCCAGCGGGAGATAAAGCCATCGGGATTGACCTTGGCCGCGCCGGGCTTGGCCGGCTGGAGCGCCGGCGAAGCGCTGAGGCCGAGAGCCTGTTTCGCGGGCGGAGCATCGGCCGCCGAGACGGACACGGCCAAGCTGAAGCCAACGAGGGCGGCGCGGGCCGCGACGGGGAAGCGAGAAAACGTGATCATGGTAGGTCGGGTAGGAGTGGTTGCGATGGACGCTCGAAGGCGCGGCTCACAGGCCTTTGAGATTCCAGCGTTGCTGACTGCTGGCGGGATTGATCTTCGCCAGGCTGGCGAAGCTGTTGCCGAGGGCGGAGAGCGCGAGCCGCTCCTTCGAACCGGGGACTGCCTTTGGCATGATCCGGTAGGAACCATCGGTGAGCTGCTGGATGGCCCAGAGCTGCTCGGGCGCGCCGGTGAAGGCGGGCACGGTGGTCAACTCGCCGTCTGCCGTGGCCGCGAGCGCGCGGTCGGTGCCGGCGGTCGTGATCTTAAAATAAGGCGCGCCCAGATAGCCGCCGACGTCGGAGACGGGGCTGAGCGTCCACTTCTGCTGCGCCTGATCGAGGTAGTTGGCCAGGCGGGGCGCGATTTCACCCGTGGGCCAGTTCTTCGAGACAACCGCGACATCCTGCGGGGGAACCGGGGCGCCGCCGCCACCACCGCGACCGCCAGGAGCGCCGCCACGTCCACCTCCAGGGGCCGGACCGTTCGGGGCCGCAGCCCCGGCAATCGGAACCGCGGCTCCCGGCGCCGGAGCGGCCGCCGCAGGGCCGCGAGCGCCGCCGCCACGCCCGCCGGGC
>CAIPZZ010000178.1 GCA_903869665.1 uncultured Opitutia bacterium
AACGGAGGGCGTGGATTGACTGGCATACCTGGTCGCGGAGGAAGAGGCGGGGCCGGCGTCGGCGAGGGCGCGGTGTTTGACTTCATCGAGATCACCCCGGCACGCTGACTTTCCCATGAGCATAACCCTCCCCACTCTCCGTCGTGCGGCACTCGCCGTCGGTCTCATTCTTTTCGGCGTAGGCGCACACGGCGCGGCCTCTGCGCCGGCCGCCGCCGCGCGGCCCGCGACGTGGGCCAACCCCGTGGACCTGCCCTACCGCTTCCGCATCGCCAAGCAGCGCCCGGCCAACGTCCAGAACTGGCGCGAGGCCGCCGATCCCACGATGGTCTTTTCCAAGGCGAATACTGGCTCTTCGCCTCGAAGTCCGGCGGCTACTGGCACACGCGCGACCTGCGCGACTGGCAGTTTGTTGTGCCCACCGGCCTGCCCATTGAGGACTATGCGCCAACGGTCGTGGTGCTGGACGGCAAGCTCCATTGGACCGCCATCGCCGAGGGCGGACGTCCGCAGCAGCTTTTCCGAACCGACGACCCGGCGAAGGGTGTGTGGACGCCGGTCGCCACGCTCAAGCAGCAGGGCAATTACGGTGACCCGGCGCTGTTCGTGGACGACGACGGCCGCGTGTTCATGTATTACGGCCTGTCGAACAACGCCAAATTCAGCGTGACCGAGCTCGACCCGAAGAATGGCTTCGCCGCGCTCCGCACCGAGACGATGCCCGCCAGCCGTGCGCCGGCTGAGCGCGGCTGGGAGAACCAAGGCGACAACAATGAGCGCGCCACCCCGCCCTGGCTGGAGGGCGCTTGGGCGAACAAGCACAACGGCAAGTATTACGTCCAATACGCCGGCCCCGGCACCGAGTTCAAAACCTACGGCGACGGCGTGCTCGTGGGCGACAACCCGATGGGGCCGTTCAGCTACGCGCCTTACAGCCCGTTCTCCTTCAAGCCCACCGGTTTTGTGGCCGGGGCGGGTCACGGTAGCACGTTCGCCGGGGCCGACGGCAAATGGTGGCACATCGCCACCATGACTATCTCCATGCGCGACATCTTCGAGCGGCGGCTCGGCCTCTTTCCCACGCGATTCGAGCCGGACGGCCAGCTCGTGACCGACACCTACCTCGCCGATTATCCGCGCTATCTCGGCGGCGATCGCGGCCTCGTGGGCTGGATGCTGCTCTCCTACGACAAGCCCGTGACGGCCTCCTCCACGCTCGACGGCCACGAGCCCGCCCAGGCCGCGGACGAGGACATCCGCACCTGGTGGTCGGCCAAGACCGGCGATGCCGGCGAGTGGCTGCAAATGGACCTCGGCGGCGTGAAGCACATTGAGGCCGTGCAGGTGAATTTCGCCGACGAGGGTGTGACGACGTTTGCGCCCATGACGGACACCAAATACGGCTATGTGCTCGAGGCCTCTGAGGACGGCAAAACCTGGAAAGCCATCGTGGACCGTCGCACCGCGATGCGCGACGCCGTCAACGACTACGAGCAGCTCGACGAACCCGTGATGGCGCGCCACGTCCGCATTACCAACACGCACACGCCGGCCGGCGGAAAGTTCTCGCTGAGCGGGCTGCGCGTGTTCGGCCACGGGATGGGTGTGTTTCCCGGGCAGGTCACCAGCGTGAAGGCCACGCGCCACGGCGACGATCCCCGCCGCGGATTCGTCGAGTGGCCTGCCGCCACAGGGGCGGATTTTTACATCGTTCGCTACGGCATCGCGCCGGACAAGCTCTTCAACAGCTACCAAGTCTATCAGGCCACGCAGCTCAACCTCGGCAGCCTGAACCGCGGCACGCCCTACTGGTTCGCCGTGGACGCCGTGAACGAAAACGGCATCCGCATGGGCACCGCCACGGCGAACATCGCGCCGTGAGGAGTCGGGGCTCTGAGAATCCTTAGCGTTCAGCCGGTGGGCAGGCGTTTTCTCCTCGCCGCCACCGCAGCCAGGCGTGGTAGCAGCGTTTGCGGACGGCCTCGTAGCGCTGGCCGGCGAACCAGAGGCGGTCGTAGCGGTCAATCTCGCCGGTCCGCGCGAGGCGGGCGAACACCCAGCCGTCGAGCCAGCTCTCGCGCCGCCACGGCCACGCCCGGCGGACGAGGCGGCGGACGGCGCGGCGGCTGATGGGCTGGCGGGGCGAGATGGCGCGCACGAGGTCTTGCATCGCGATGGCCGGCGTGTCGGGGCCGGAGGTATAGTAGTGCCAGACCACGGCCCCGGCGACGGCTTGTGGCGTGGCACGGAACTGCGCGTTGAACCGGTGCGGCAACGCGGCGAAGGCCAGCCCCGGCGCGGCGGCGCGTAACGCCGAGTTAAACGCGGGCTGATCGCGGAAGCCGCCCAGCCGCGCGCACGACTCTTGCCAGCGGGCATGCCAGTCCGCGTAAAAGCTTTTCGCGGCCGGGGTGTCGTTGGAAAACAGCACGCCGGCGTTGACGTAGCAGTCGGGACAGGTCTCCCAGCCGAGCTTGGCCAGCGCCGCGCGGTCGGGTGCCCAAAACTGTTCGGCGAACGTGTCGCGTGAGTGGTTGGCCGCGCCCGCCACATCGGCCGGCGTGGCAAAGATCGGCGCGAGGCTGCCGCGCACCAGCGTGTCGGTGTCGAGGTAAAGCAGCGGGCCGGCGAGGTGTTGCCGCAGGGTGGTCTTCAGGAAGCGGCTGCGGAACTCGAGGCTGCCGGGCGGCGTCTCCCACGTCAGCACCTCGTCGGCCTCGTCGAGCAGCCGGTCGCTGTTGCGCTCTAGAGTGCGGCGGGTCGGCGGGTCGCACACGACCACGGCGGCGCGACCGGGGTTGCTCTCGCGCAGCGAGGCGAGTGAGAGGCGGAGCATCGCAGCGTAGTCGCCGCTGCCGTCGGTCGTGAGCGTGTAGATGACCATGCCAGCGGTTTTGCGGACGGCAGCGGCCGGGGCGGTCGCATGGGCGATAGCGGCGGGCGGGACGATGGGCAGGGCGGGAACGGGCATGGAGCCAAGCCATGGAGATAGACAGTTTTCAGCGGGCTACAACCCTAAGAGCTGGAAAGGCGGGGAACGGGCTAAACTTGGGGCGCGCGGCGAGTTGGCGAGGCCGAAGAGGTAGGGTGAGCGAAGCTCGGTCGCACAGAGGTAAGAGTGTGGACCGCCAACAGAGTTTATGGTCGGCGATGATTCCGGGCCATGGCGGCACAGACAAAAAGGGCCGGGCGACAAAGCGCCCGGCCCGGAGATAGAAGTATGGACTCGCGCGGGCTTATTTCAGTCCGGCGGCCTTGGGGGCGTTGATGACGGCGTCGTAGGCCGCCTTGCGCACATAGCCGGTCTGGAAGAGCAGGGGGCTGTCGGACGCGCGCCACGACTCAGGATCGCTCACACCCCAGAGGGTTACGCGGGTGATCGAGGCGCGGTTGGCCAGAAACACGGCAAAAATCTCGCCGTAGCGCTTGGCGAGGGCCTGCTGCTGTTCGTCGTTGAGGATTGGCGAACCGGCGCCGCGCCCGCCGCGGGCACCGCCAGCGCCACGCGCGCCGGTGAGGCCGGCGAACTGGCCGCGCTGGGCCTCGCTGAGGAGCGCGGAAATCTTGGCGGCCGCATCGGTCATCGCGGTGGTGCTGCGCGCGCCGGCGGCGGTGGTGTCGGCGTAGGCGGTGGCGAGGCTGGCAAGCAGCGGCGTGATTTGCGCGACCTGAGCGTCGGTGAGGGAGAGCGCGTTCTTGAGCGTGTCGAGCGAGGGCGGGGCGACCGGCGGGGCCGCAGGGGCGGCGGGAGCGCCGCCGCGCGGGGCCGCGCCCCGAGGAGCGCCACCGGCCGGCGGACCGCCCGCGCCAACGGCACCGGTGAGCTGGCCGCCGCCGCCGGCGCGCACGTCGAGCTCGGTGATCATGACCTTCACGCCGAGGGCGGCGAACATCTTGATCGGCTCGTCAATCTTGGCGGGCGTGGGCGCATGGCGGTTGTAATGGCCCTGCATGCCGACGCCGTGGATGGTCGCGCCGTTGGCCTGAAGATATTTCACCAACTCGACGGCGCTGGCGCGCTTGGCGTCGCTCGCGTCGAGGTTG
>CAIPZZ010000179.1 GCA_903869665.1 uncultured Opitutia bacterium
CCTCGGCTTCCCCACGCTCAACCTCCCTTGGGTGCCCGACCTCGCCCCGCGTTTCGGCGTCTATGCCGTGCGCGTGGCCGGCGCAAAATCTCCCGCACCGCTCTCCGCCGTCGCCAATTACGGTCTGCGCCCGACCGTCGAGGCCTCCGCGCCCGCGCCGCTGTTGGAGGTTCACGTCCTTGGTGAGGCTTGTCCCTTCGGCGAAGGCGACGCGCTCACGGTCGAGTGGCTCCACTTTCTCCGCCCCGAGCAAAAATTCGCCACCATTGCCGATCTCCGCGCCCAGATCGTTCGCGATTGCGATGCGGCGAAGGATTTTTTCTTGCGCTGAAGCCCCTCTGCAGTGCTTACTCCTCATCCTGATGGCAGCGGACCTTTAGCTCAGTTGGTTAGAGCGTTTCCTTGACATGGAAAAGGTCACAGGTTCGAGTCCTGTAAGGTCCACCATCGCATTATGGCCGCTCTTTGAGGGCGGGATTCAGGCCGGTTCGGCCCAGAAAAGCGCTCACTTTACCGCCGCCCAGACGCGCTGCACGTCGTCATGGTCTTCAAGCGCCTGGAGGAACTCTCCGACTTCGGCACGGGCGGTGTCGTCCAGCTCGGGGAACTGCTTGGCGACATAGCCGATCTCGCTCGTGATGACGCCCCAGCCGTTTTGCTTCAGCCACGTCGAGACGGCGTGGACGGCGGTGCGATCGCAGAGGAAACGCGCGCCGGTATGGTTTTCGGGGATGTCGTCGTTCTGCGCGTGGGTGAGCGCCTCAAAGTCGTTGGCCCCGGCCTCGATGGCGGCGGCCTCCAGATCGGTGGCGGTGGCGGCGTGGTGCGCCTCGACGATGCCGACGTGGTCGAAGAGAAACTTGTTGCTGCCGGCCGTGCCGAGCACGCCCTTCTTGAAGAGCACACGGATTTCCGGCGCGGTGCGCTGGGTGTTGTCGGTGTAAACCTCGACGATGAGAGGCACCTTGTGCGGCGCGTAGCCCTCGAAGGCGATGTGGTCGAGGGAAGATTTGTCCGCGCCGGTGCCCGCGCCTTTGGCGATGGCACGGTCAATCACGTCCTTGGTCACGCTCGACTTCTTCGCCTTCTCGACGACGGCGAAGAGGCGGGCGTTGGCCGCCAGGTCGCCGCCACCAAGCTTGGCGGCGACGGTGATTTCCTTGACCAGCTTGCCGACAAGCTGGCCCTTTTTGTTGTTAACGATGGCGCGTTTCGCGTGTAGCCATTGGCGTCCCATAAGGCTCGTCAAATTGGCGGATGCGGCGGCGGCTGGCGAGCACAGTTTTACCGGAGTTTTTTGGCTCCAACGAGGCGTAATATATCCAAGGTGCGATGTGGGTGTGGGTCGCGCCGATGGGCGCGCTGAGCACATTCGTTGTAACGTGAGACACTTTTTGTGCCTATTCGCGGCCAATCAACTACCGCCTGGGAGTTTACTCACGCCCACTCGGGCGGGTTTTGCAGGCTGGGCTTGAGCACGCCAATGCAGGGGAGGTTGCGGTAACGCTCCGCGAAATCGAGGCCGTAGCCGACGACGAATTTGTCGGGAATCTGGAAGCCCACGAAGTCCGCCTCGA
>CAIPZZ010000180.1 GCA_903869665.1 uncultured Opitutia bacterium
CGCGCGCACCGCGCGCACCGGCTCCGGCACCGGCACCGCGGCCAAACCCGGCGGCGGGAGCCCCGGCCTGGGCCAGCTGCGGCGCGCCAGCCGCATCGGCCGCCGCGCCAGGAAACCCGGGGAAATTGCCTGGCACCGCAGCGGCGGCGGGGTCGGCCGGATTGGCCGCGCCGCGACCAACGCCCTGGCCCGCGAAACCGCCGTTGCCACGCGCGCCCCGTCCCCGGGCGCCGGGAGCGGCAGCTTGGGCGTCGGCCGCCACCCCAGGAATGGCGATGGCCGGATCACCGGGAGCACCGGCGAAATTTCCTGCGAAACCATTTGGCGCAGCTTGGCCGAAGCCGCCGCGACCGCCGGCGCCACGCCCTCGTCCGCCCGCACCCGCGCCGGGGCCAGCAATGGCACCGGCGGCCGGATCTGCTGGATTCGCGGCGGCAACGGCCGTGCCCGCCGGCACGGGTGGCTGCTCGACCGCGAGCACATCGGCCGCGCTGATGGGGGTTTCCATCACACTGCGCGACTGGAGCCACTGGCCCGGGAAATTTTCGGCGAGGGCCTGGGCTTTCGGATCCGCCATCATACGCTTCACCTGCGCGTTGAGGTTTTTCCGCAGCTCGCGCTTGGCGACGAGCGCGAAGAGCTCGTCGTCCGGCATGGAGGACCAGAGGAAATAGGACAGGCGCGAGGCCAGCGTGTATTCGTCCACCTGCGGAAACGTCTCGCCGGCGGCGGCGGTCGCGGCGTCTTCGATGCGGAAGAGAAAGCGGGGCGAGGCGAGCACGGCGACCATGGCTTGGCCGACGCCACGCTCAAAGGTGGTGCCGGGCACTTTGTAGTTCAGCTCGGCGATGGCGACGAGGCGGTCAAGCGTCTCGGCCGAGACGGGCCGGCGGTAGGCGCGGGTGGCAAATTTTTCCAGCACCTCGCGGGCGTAGGCGCGACGGCCGGCGACATCCGTCTCGGCCGGAGGCGCGTTGCGGGAGTAAAAGCGATGGTAGTTGTCGGGCAGATCCCAGTCCTTCGGGTCGAGCGGGCCCTCGACGGTGACACCCACGAGACGGTATTCCATCTTGGTGCGCAGGGGTTGCAGCTCAGGATAGACCGGCTCGATGGAAAAGGAGATGCGGCGATCGCCGGCGTCCCAATGCACGGTTTTGATGGTCACGAAGTATTCGGCATCGGCGTAAACGTGCTCGACTCGATGGAACTCTTTGCCCTCGGACAGGAATTTGACCAACGCGTGCTGCGGATCCTCGGGCATGGCCTCGCCGTCCACTTTGGCCTGGACGATCACCCGGTAGTCGCCCGTGGCCTTGGCTTTAAACAGGTGGGAGACTTCCTGCGTTTGGTAAAAGGAAAGGTGGTCTCCGTTCTGCCCATCCTCGCTGAGAAAATCCTTGTTGAGCGCGAGCTGCTTGTAAACCGACTTGTTGTCCAGCGGCACCCCCTTGTCCACGATCACCTGGGCAGCCGTGAGGAACTTTTCCATGCGGATGGGGGAGATGGTGAGCACGTCGCCGATGTTGTCGAAGCCGAAGCCCGTGTCGTCGGCCGGCAGCACCTCCTCCACGTTGAAATCAATGCCGATCAGGTCGCGGATGGTGTTGCGGTATTCGGTGCGGTTGAGGCGACGGACCGTGACACGGCCAGGGTCAGGCAGGGCGGGGTTAAGATTAAAGCCCGAGGTCTTGATCCAGCCCTCCAAGGCGACGCGCTCGTCGGCCGTGAGCGGATTGTTCGTCTCCAGCGGCGGCATGATATGCGCACGGGTGTTTTTCAGCACCTTGAGCCAGAGGCCGGGATCCGACGCGATGCGATCGGGTGCAAGTTTGTCGAAAGCGAGATTGCCTTTGCTCTCGCCGCCCCCGTGGCAGTCGTAGCAGCGCGCCTTGAGGATGGGCTCGATTTTCTGGTGAAACTCGGCGACCGCAGGGGTAACGGGAGCCGCCGGCGTCACGGCCGCCGCAGACGCCCGTCGGCCTCCAGCCGCGAACAATAGCAGCGACGCGGTGGCACCGGCCAAGGCGGCGGGAACGATCCAAACGGGGGAAGTGCGCGGGCTCATGAGGTGGGCAGGCTGACAACGGAGGGAGCGAAGCAAAAAACTGTGGCAACATGCATTTGCCGGTGACGGCCGGCAAATGTATTATTGTAAAGGCACCCGACTTTGACGACCGGCCGAACCCTGCGGTTACAGCCGGCGGCCTGACGCCGGGGATAATGGCGTCGCTGCGGAATACGCGCCATGACCGAGGTTAAGCGCGTGCTCGCGGTTTTCACTATCCCGCCAGAAGGCGGGACCCTGAAAGGTCATTTCGCCTTGTAGGTCTTCCAGACCCATTCCACGGCTTCCAGCATGGTCTGCCGTTCCACGCCGCGTTCGACGTGTCCGGCCCCTTCGGACCAGATGAACTGGTATTCATATCCTTTGGCTTTCAGGGCGTTGGCCATGTCGTTGTTGTGCTGCGGCCAGCTGCCATACTGGTTGTTGAGGTCCTCGGAGCCAACCTGCATCCAGATGCGGAGGGGTTTTTTCGGCGAATTCGGGATGAGAGTATCCGGATAGGCCTGGGCACCAGTGGGGTAGGCTGCGCTCCTCTGGATCGGCACCACGGATGGGGAATAAATGACGAGGCGGGTGAAGGCCGGTTCGTGGAACCACGCCATGCCCAAAGCGGCTGGTGCACCGGAGCTTTGGCCGATGGAACCGCGGGCGTCGGGGTTCTGGGAAAGCTTTACGTTGCCGGTTTTTTCCGCGAGCGGGAGGACGATTTTTTCAAGGTAATCAGCATAGACGCCCGAGACCGTGTCATATTCCTGCGAACGGCTCACGGGGGCGATGAAGACGCCGGCCATCATCGGGATCTTCTTTTCAGCGATGAGGATGTCCATCGCGGCGATGAGCTGCGTCTGGACGACGGCCGTCGCGGAGCCGTCGTGATCAACCATGAAGGGGAGCACGTCGCCTTCCTTGTATCCGGCGGGAATATAGACCCAGCACGCACGGCCACCGCCACCACCGCCGCGCCCGCCACGACCGCCGCGTCCGCCCGCTGCGGCGTCGCCTGGCGCTGCGGCGGGAGCAGCCGCCGGGGCCGCTGCGGGGGCGGCCGCCGCTGCCAGCGTGGGCGGAGCGCTAAAAGCGATGAGCTTGCCACGGGGGATGCCTTCCTTCACCTCAATGGCCGGCACATCCGCCCATGTGGTCTTGGGCTTGTGCTTGAAGTTGCCCTGCTCCTTGTCCAGCGGGGGCGCGAACTCGACCTCGACGGCATCTGGCAGAGGCCTCACGGTGCCCGCCTGTGGGCCGGGGTTTCCTCCGCCCCCGCCACCCGCGCCCGCGCCACGGCCGCCGCCCGCCGGGGCGAAGACCTGCGCCAGGAGTGGACGCTGCGTCTCGGTGAGAATCGCGGAAATTTTCGCCTGCGCGGCGTCCCGGGCCTGGGTGGCGGCGGTTTGTAACGGGGCGAAATCCTGCTGCGCCTTGGCGACGGCGTCGAGCAATGGCGCGATGGCGGTGGCTTGCGCGTCGGTGAGCGTCAGAGTGGCCTTGAGCGTTGCAATGTCCGGCAGTGCGGCAGCGGCACCGCCGCGAGCGCCAAACCCTTGGGTGTTGTTGGGGGCGGCGTTGCCGCCGGCGGCGAGAGCAAGGGGCACGGACAGCGCAAACGCGGGGAGGAGCGCGGCGAGGCGGAGGACGGTTAGGCGGGTGTTCATGGGGAAAAGCCAGGGCAGTAGTGGGGTGTGGGGGAAGGACGCGCCGGCCAACGGCCCGCGCGGTGGGAGCAACATGCCAACAGCGGGCTGCGCCCCGTGTCAACACCGCCGGCGTGAAGGAGCACACACCGACGGGCACCCCACCCTACCCTGCCGGCGGCCAGGTTTTGCCGGCGAGCTCTTTGGGCAGTTGCTTCGGGTCCACCGGATAAAATTTGGAGAGATCCACCGCCGACTTCGAGCCCTTGAGAAACTCCAGCTCTTCCGGCGCCCCGACGATGAGCCAGAGCACGTCCTCGGCTGTGTCGTTGAACACTTGACGCAATGGCTCCGGCCCGACCAGCACGCCGCCATGCTTGGGCACGGTCAGCGTTTCGTCGCCCACGCGCATCCGACCGGTGCCTTCCAGCACGAAGAAAAACTCCTCCGACCGGACGTGCTTGTGCAGGGTGTTCGCGCTACCGGGCGGCAGCCGCCAGAGCCGCGCGCCGAGGTTTTCGCTGCCGGTGCGTTCCAGAAAATCCGCATTGGGGATTTTCATGAGGTTCGACGGCCGCCAGTGGAGGTCGGACGGCGTGATGAGCGTGTAGCCGGGCAATGGGTTCATGCGCCGAGCATGGGGCCGAGCCCGCGCATCGCCAGCCCCGAACGTGACTCCCGCCTGGTTGCTTACGTCGCCAGCTTCGCCTGCAGCTTGCGGCCGCGGGCGCGCGATTCGGCCGCCAGCTTCCGCTTGAACGCGATCACCTGCGCGCGCACCCGCTCGTCGGCGGCACCGATAATAGCCACCGCGAGCAGCTGAGCATGAGAACGTAGGCCCATGCGGAATTGAAGCCCCGCGCGTTCGCGTGCCTCAAGTTCATTCTCCTCCGCCACACCGATTTTCGCTTGTCATGCGGGCGGGCGGAAGGACTCTCGGGCCACCAACTCTTTTTTCGCCCCATGGCGTCCAACTACACCGAAGCCAGCATCAAGACTCTCAGCTCCCTCGAGCATATCCGCCTGCGTCCGGGTATGTATATCGGGCGGCTCGGCAACGGCACCCACACCGAGGACGGCATCTACGTGCTGCTCAAGGAGACGATTGATAACTCGATTGACGAGTTCACGATGGGCCATGGCAAGCGGATCGAGGTCGAGCTGAACGCCGAGACCCGCACCTTGCGCGTGCGCGACTACGGCCGCGGCATCCCGCTGGGCAAGCTGGTGGACTGCGTCTCCATCATCAACACCGGCGCGAAATACGACAGCGAGACGTTCCAAAAGGCCGTCGGCCTCAACGGCGTCGGCCAGAAGGCCGTCAACGCGCTCGCTTCCGTCTATCGCGCGCAGGCCGTGCGCGACGGCGACACCAAGGTCGTCGAGTTTGAGCAGGGCAAGCTGAAGAAGGAGTCGAAGATCACCAAGACCACCGAGCGCAACGGCACGCTGATCGAGTTCACGCCCGACGAGGCGCTGTTCGGCAAGGACTTCAAGTTCCGCACGGAGTTCATCGAGGACATGCTGTGGAACTACGCCTTCCTCAACCGCGGGCTCACGCTCACGTTCAACGGCAAGTCGTTCAAGTCGGAGCACGGTTTGCGAGACCTGCTCACCAAGGAGCTCTCCGGCGAGCCGCTCTACCCGATCATCCACCTCGAGGGCGAGGACATCGAGGTCGCGCTCACGCACGGCAACCACTACGGCGAGGAGTATTGGTCGTTCGTCAACGGCCAGCACACGACGATGGGCGGCACGCACCTGGCGGCGTTTCGCGAGGCGCTGGTCGAGACGGTGCGCAACCATTTCAAGAAGGACTTCGACGCGGCCGACGTGCGCCAGTCCATTGACGCCGCCATCGTAGTGCGCGTGCAGGAGCCGGTGTTTGAGTCGCAGACCAAGACGAAGCTCGGCTCGACCGAGATGGGGCCCAAGGGGCCGTCGCTGAAGGAGTTTGTCGGCAAATTCATGCAGCAGTCGCTCGACACCTGGCTGCACAAGAACCGCGAGACCGCCGAGATCATCCGCAACAAGATCGAGGCCAACGAGCACGAGCGCAAGGAGCTCGCCGGCATCCGCAACATCGCCCGTGAGCGCGCGAAAAAAGCCTCCCTCCACAACAAGAAGCTGCGCGACTGCCGTCTCCACCTCGGCGACAAGAATCCGCGCGCCGAGGAGAGCACGCTCTTCATCGTCGAGGGCGACAGCGCCGCCGGCTCCCTCACCGCCACGCGCGACGTGCAGACGCAGGCCGTCTTCGCGCTGAAGGGCAAACCGCTCAACACCTACGGCCTCACCAAGAAGGTCATCTACGAGAACGAGGAATTTCACCTCCTCCAGTCCGCGCTGAATATCGAGGACGGCCTCGACGGCCTGCGCTACAACAAGATCGTGATCGCGACCGACGCCGACGTGGACGGCATGCACATCCGGCTGCTACTGCTCTCGTTTTTCCTGCAATTCTTCCCCGACGTCATCCGCAACAACCACCTTTTCATTTTGCAGACGCCGCTCTTCCGCGTGCGCAACAAGAAGCTCACGCGCTACTGCTACTCCGAGCAGGAGAAGCAGGCGGCGGTCGTCGAGTGCGGCGCGAGCCACGAGATCACGCGCTTCAAAGGCCTGGGCGAGATCAGCGCCGGTGAGTTCAAGGACTTCATTGGCGAGAACATCCGCCTCGACCCGGTGACGATGAACCACCTCTACAGCAGCGACGAGCTGCTCGCGTTTTTCATGGGCAAGAACACCCCCGAGCGGCAGGACTTCATCATCGGCAACCTGCGCGTCGAAAAGGACCTCGTGGAGGCGGTGGCCTGAGCGGGCCGGTTTTACAGGAAATTATCACTTCCGTCGGGCGTTTTTTATGTCGCCCGGCGCGCGCGATGAGGGTGATGCCGCGAAACGGCCGCGTGATCGTCTCGACCGCGCGTGCCGGCGCCAGCAGGCCGACAACGGCCAACCCGATTAAAATAGACCAGGCCGTGCGCAACGGAAGCGCCCAGCGGAAGCGACGCGGCGCGCTCAACCGCGAGACCAGCCCGGAGCGGATGAAGTCCGACAAGTTCGCGGACTGAAATGCCGGCAGATCACGCGAGGCATGGGGGCGGACGCTCATGTGTTCCACGATGGCCGGAAGTGAGGGCACGGGCAAGGCACGAAATGCCGCGCGCCCTGAGCGTCCCCGCCGCGGAAGATTTGTCTCGGCAAGCGCGCCGGCATCTGCGATTTGTGGCGGCTTCACCGCACCATTATGCCCCTTTGGGAATACAAGCACATCACCAGCGGCCCCCACGGTTTCGCCACCCCGGCGCTCCTCGAGGCCCATCTCAACCAGCTCGGCAAAGACGAGTGGGAGATCATTCATTACCAGACCCTCCCGGCCAACGCGCTCGCGTTCAACGGCATCGCCCGCCGCCCGACTACGCGCGAGTGGACGCTGGAGGACGCCGCCGCCGCCGCCGCTAAGGCCGAGGCCGAGAAGTTACGTGCCGAGTTCGCGGAAAAATTCCGTGCGGCGTCCACGCCGGGTCCGGCCGACGACGCCAAACCGGCCGCGCTGGAGACGGAGCCCGCCAACGGCGACGGCCTGCGCCGCCTGCGCGATACCGACCGCGACAACGACCCCGAGGCGCTCGCCGAGGAGTCGGCTGCGGACGACTGGGAGAAGCTGGGCGATAGCGAGGATGAGCTGCCCACGTTTTTCGACGCCATCAAGCCCCACCTCCGCCGCAACCAGCGCGGCCCCGGGCAGTCCGTGGCGATTGACTATCTGGCCAAGCGCTGGGAGCAACCGGAAGCCGACTTGGTCGGCGCGCTGCAGGAATGCGGCTTTGTGCTCCCCGAAGCCGAGGACTCGCCGCCCGAGTATCTCGAGTTTGACGGCGACCTCCATTGGCTGAACCGCAACGGACGCGGCCAGCTTTTCCTCAACGTCCGCGAGAAACCCCGCCCCGCCTTCCGCGTCACCGCCGGCAAAAAACTGGATCCATCTGATCCCGCCGCCGTTGCTCTGGCCGAGGAGCACGCCGCCGAACAGGCCGCGCTGCAGAAAGCCGCTGCCGAGCGCGCCGCGCGCCAAGCCGAGCAGGACGCCCGCCGCGCCGAGGCCGCCGCAAAACGCGAGGCCGATCGCGCTGCCCGTCTTGCCGCCGGTGAAACGCCTTCGGCCGACAACGCCACTGCGCCGACCGACCCCTCCAGCCCGCCCGAGCCACTGCCCGCCGGTGAGGAGCTGCTCGCGAAAATCCGCCCGCTCATGCGTCCCAACCGCCGCGGCCCCGGCTGGTCGGGCAGCTCGACCTTCCTCGCCCGCGCTCTCCGCAGCACCGAGCCCGAACTCATCGCCGCCCTTGCCGCCCTCGGCCTCGCCGTGCCGGAATCATCCTCGGACAAGCCCGCGCCCGTCGAGATCGGCGAGTTCGCCTACTGGGTCAACCGCGACAGCCGCGGCGGCTTTTGGATCAACGGCCGCGAGCGCCGAGCCCCGCCTTCCGCCGGCCAGCCGGCCGAGGCCGGAGCGCCCACGACCGAAAGCCCCGCCGCCGCACCGTCCGAAGTTTCAACCACGCCCGAAGCCAACAGCGCATCCGCCTCCGAGGCCATCCCGCCAGCAGCGGAAGCCGCCGCACCCCAAGATACCGCCACCCCCGAGGGTGACGCCGAGGGGAAGCCCGCGAAAAAGCCCAGCCGCCTCAGCCGTCTGGCAAGCCGGCTCCGGCCTCGCCTCTGAGCACGGACCGGGAGGGCCATGCCCGCTCGGCTTCGCAAATCATTCACTCACGGCCGCACACGAGGGGCATGGACGCCCCGTCGCCCTACGGTGGTGGTGCCGCGTGCGGTCGCAGGTTGTTTTCATCACGGCGGGAGCCCGCCTCAGTGTCTCCGCGCTACGAGCGAGAAATGCCGCGATGCGCGTTGCTGAAAGACCGTTGTGTGCTCAAACGGCCAAGGCTCGCCGGGCACCAGCCGCCAGTCCGCGCTCACGCGGAGCACCGCTTCGGCCGCCTGAAAATACGGCCCATGGTCAGTGCGGAAAAAGAACGGAGTCCCCTCCCCCGCCCGCGCGGCCAGCGCGTGGAAAAATTCCTCGTCCAGCAGCCGGTGCTTGTGGTGACGGCGTTTGGGCCACGGGTCGGGAAACAGCACAAAAACTGCGGCGAGCGCCGCGCCCGGCGGCAGCGCGTCCAGGAACATCCGCGCCTCCGCGCGCACGAACCGCAGATTGGCGAGACCGGCGCGTTCGCGCTTGCGTTCGGCGCGCTCGATCCGCTCACGGATGAGGTCAATGCCGACACAGTTCTCCGCCGGATGGGCCTTGGCGTAGGCCGTGAGAAAATGGCCGTGCCCGCAGCCGATTTCCAAAACAAGACGAACTCCCGCCGGAACAACGGCCGCCAACGCCGCGGCCAGTTCCGCACGCCGCTCGGCCATCCGCGCGACGTGCACGGGATCGGTTGACGGGATGGTGGCGGGGGGCAATTCCATGATGAAAGAGCTGGCAAGCAGGGACATGCAAATATTTAAACCCCCGGCGACTCCCCCACCCTGCCCGATTGGACATAAATCATTAAAACCGTTATGTCAGAAGGGTTAACGCCACTAATCCGGCTAGCCTGACCAAGGTCGGCGGGCTTAAACTGCTGGAGCTTAAGCGCGCTTTCACGACGCAAGCCGTTAATAGTTAAATAGTTTATGGATTGATGAAGTTGGATTTTGTCCAGATTGGAAAATTTATCAATATGTCGCTGCTCGCGTTGGATGTATCCGGCGTAGCTCACGCGATAAATCACCTCGTTCTGAATTTGGACAGATTCCTGCGTAAGAGCTGCCGGTAATTTTAAGCGCAGAGATGATACTGTCGCGCTTGAGCTATCGGATGATATTGAGGAGTTTGAAGCAGATGCGCGCCGAATGTATTCCCCCCAGGTCATGCCATCAATCCGCTCCTGCTCCAGCCGTTCACACCAGAACGCCACTCTCCTACCCTTCTCCGCGATGCGCCCCAAGCGATCCGTCGAGACCAGTCCATGCTGGCGGGTGTGATGACCAAGGCGCAATTCCGCGCTGCCATGGTTGAACAGCAACCGATGTTCCGCACGGCTCGTAAACATCCGATACGGCTCGTTGGTGCCCTTGGTCACCAGATCATCAATCAGAACGCCGATGTAGCCCTCGTGACGCTGAATGATAAGTGGCGGCTGCCCCCGTGCCTTATTGACCGCATTGACCCCAGCGACCAAGCCCTGGCTAGCGGCTTCCTCGTAGCCGGAGGTGCCATTGATCTGACCGGCGAAGAACAGATTCTCGACCTTACGAGATTCTAGCGAAGGCCAAAGCTGAGTGGGTGGGGCGAAATCGTATTCCACGGCATAGGCCGGCCGCAACAACTCGGCTTTTTCCAAACCGGGGATGCTATGAACCAAATCAAGCTGCACGTCAAAGGGTAGAGAGGTTGAAAGCCCATTGACGTAATATTCGTTGGTCGCACGGCCTTCTGGCTCTAAAAAGAGCAAATGGCGGGGCTTGTCGGCGAAGCGCACGATCTTGTCCTCAAAGCTTGGGCAATAGCGCGGACCTACGCCCTCAATCTGGCCGGAATACATCGCCGATTTATGCAAATTGTCGCGAACGACTTGGGCGGTCTCTGAGGTAGTGTGCGTCATCCAGCACGAAATTGAGTTAGTTCCGGGAGCCCAGCCCAGGCGCTGCTCGGCGGTGCGTTCCACGTGGAACAAGTCTTCGGGGTTGCGGGTGTCATGAAACGCAAACAGGGTAGGGCGGTCATCGCCTGTCTGCTCATGCATCTTGTTGAAATCAAGGCTCCGGCCGAGTAAGCGGGGTGGGGTGCCGGTCTTCAACCGGCGAAGCTCGATCCCGGCTTCGATAAAGCTAGTGGAGAGTGTTTTGGCGGAAAAGTCCCCTAGCCTGCCGCCTTCGTTTGTATTCTGTCCGATATGCATCAACCCACGCAAAAATGTGCCCGTGGTCACCACCACGGTCTGTGCGTGAAAATCA
>CAIPZZ010000181.1 GCA_903869665.1 uncultured Opitutia bacterium
GGTCTTGTCCCCCACCCCGCCGGTGGTGAACTTGTCAATTTTCGGCTTGGCGATGTGCGAGAGGTCAATCACCTCGCCCGACAACATCATCTCCTCGGTGAGGATGGCCGTTTCCTGCGCGGACATGTTGGCAAAATAGACGGCCATGAGCAGCGCCGAGAGCTGGTGCTGGGGTATCTCGCCATCGAGCACCGAGTCAACGAGGTAACGGATCTCCTCCTGGGTGAACTCCTGCCGGTCGCGCTTTTTCTCAATGAGCGCAGCAAACGACGGCTTGACGAAACGGCGGGAAGGAACGGTGCGTTGGGTGGTCATGTAAAGTCGGGAAATGAGGGTCGCCGGACGGGCGCGAAGGCCCAGAACAACACTCCAGCGCGCAAATGTCGAGGCCAAATATGGCGCGCACCTGGCGGACTGAGCTGTAATGCGATGGGCAATTTCTCGAAGCGATGCCGCAAAAACGCCCTTGCCCGCCCGCGCCCCTCACCGTGTCCTCGCCGGATGCCCGCCGCCTTCAACATCGCCGCCACGCTCGACGCCGCGCTGCGCTCCGCCGCCACCGCCGCCGGCCTGACCTGCCCCGAGCCTGGCCGAGGGGCCGACGCCAGCGCCTTCGATCCCGAGGTGCGCGTCGCCGAGCCGCGCCACGGCGATTTTCAGGCCAACGGCGTCCTCGGCTTCGCCAAGGCGCGAAAACAAAACCCGCGCGCCATCGCTGAAAAACTCGTCGCCGCGCTCGCGCCCGATGTGCGCGACACCTGCGACCTTGCCGTCGCCGGCCCCGGCTTCATCAACTTCACGCTCAAGCCCGCCGCGCTCCGCGCCTGGCTCGACGCCCATGCCACTCGCGCCGCGCTCGAACAGGGCGCAGCCGAAAATTCCCCGTGGCGCGGCCAGTCGTGGATCGTGGACTATTCGTCGCCCAACACCGCGAAGCAGATGCACGTCGGCCATCTGCGCTCCGCCGTCATCGGCGAGGCCGTTGCCCGGCTGCTGGCGTTCAGCGGCGCGCGGGTCATCCGCGACAATCACATCGGCGACTGGGGCACGCAGTTCGGCAAGATCATCTGGGCCTACCGCCGCCACCTCGACGCAGCCGCGTTCGCGCGCGAACCACTGGAAGAATTCGAGCGTCTCTACAAGGTCGGCCACGCCGCCGCCGAGGCCGACCCCGCCGCACTCAAGGAGGCGCAGCAGGAACTGGTGAAACTTCAGGCCGGCGACGCCGACAATCTCGCCATCTGGAAAAAAATCGGCGAGGCCTCGGTCGGCGCGTTCCAGCAGATCTACGACCGGCTCGGTATCCGCTTCGACCACACGCTCGGCGAGAGCTTTTACAACGACAAGGTCGCGCGCGTCTATTCCGAGCTGACCGCCTCCGGTCTCGCCACCGAAAGCCAGGGCGCGCTCGTGGTGTTTCATCCCGAACACCCGCGCTTCAAGACCCAGCCCTTTATCATCCGCAAGTCCGACGGCGCGGCCAACTACGCCTCGACCGACCTCGCCACGGTGCTCTACCGCGTCGAGCATTTCCACGCCGACGCCGTCGCCTACGTCATTGACTCGCGGCAGGGCGACCACTGCGAGCAACTGTTTCTGACGACGCAAAAATGGTTCGCCGCCAGCGGCCGCCGCGTGCCGAGATTGGAGCACGTCTCCTTCGGCACCGTGACCGATGCCGCCGGCAAACCGCTCAAGACCAAGAGCGGAGAGAACATCAAGCTGAAAGAACTGCTCGCCGAGGCCGAGGAGCGCGCGTTTGCGCTCGTCTCGGAAAAGAGCGCCGACCTCCCCGACGTCGAGCGCCGCGCCATCGCCGCCGTTGTCGGCGTCGGCTCCGTGCAATACGCCGACCTCGCGCAGAACCGCTCCAGTGACTACGTCTTCGCGTGGGACAAGATGATCTCGCTCGACGGCAACACGGCCGCCTATCTGCTCTACGCTGTCGCCCGCGTCCGCTCCATCTTTCGTAAGCTAGATGCGACTCCGGGAGACGCTGCGATTGAGTCCGCCGCGAGCGCGCTCGAAACCCCCGCCGAGCTCGCGCTCGCCCGCAAACTCGTGAAGCTCCCCGACGCCCTTTCGGCCGCGACCACGCAGCTCCGCCCGCACATCCTCTGCCTCTACCTCTACGAGTTGGCCGGCGAGTTCAGCGCGTTCTACGCCGCCGACAAGGTCGCGGTCGAAGACCCCGCGATCCGCGCCCGCCGCCTGCTGCTCTGCGCCCGCACGCTGCTTATTCTCGAGACGGGCCTGAACTTACTCGGCCTTCGCACGCTGGAGCGGATGTGATTTTCGCCCCGTCCGTGTGGCTTTTGCCGCCCGGACGTGGCAAGCGGAACTTTCGGTCGCGGTCCAAAAGTCCCTTGCATTTTGGCACGCGCCCGGCTTCGTTGGACTTTCCGCGCGCTTCGGCGCACGGCTCCACCGTAAACAGCACAGCAACCACCGCAATCATCCGCACCATGCCTGTCAAAGTCGCCATCAATGGTTTCGGCCGCATCGGCCGCCTCGTCTTCCGCGCCCTCGTTGAGCAGGGCCTGCTCGGCACCAAGCTCGATGTCGTCGCCGTCGGCGACATCGTCCCAGCCGACAACCTAGCCTATCTCCTGAAATACGACTCCACGCAGGGCCGCTTCGCTGGCACGGTGTCCTCCAAGAAGTCCGCCCCCGACAAGGCCGAGGACGATGTGCTCGTGGTCAACGGCAAGGACATCCTCGTGGTCTCCGCCAAGACCCCCGCCGAGCTCCCCTGGGGCAAGCTGGGCGTGGATCTCGTGATCGAGTCCACCGGCCTGTTCACCGAGGCAGAAAAGGCCAAGGGGCACATCACCGCCGGCGCCAAGAAGGTCATCATCTCCGCGCCCGCGAAGGGCGAGGACATCACTGTCGTGCTAGGCGTGAACGACGACAAGCTCGACCTGAGCAAGCACACCATCATCTCCAACGCCTCCTGCACCACGAACTGCCTCGCGCCGATCGTCAGCGTGCTCCTCAAGGAAGGCTTTGGCATCGAGGAAGGCCTCATGACGACCATCCATTCCTACACCGCCACGCAGAAGACTGTGGACGGCCCGTCCAAGAAGGATTGGAAGGGTGGCCGCTCCGCCGCCATCAACATCATCCCGTCCACGACCGGTGCCGCCAAGGCCACCGCGCTCGTGTGCCCCGAGGTCAAGGGTAAGCTCACCGGCATGTCCTTCCGCGTGCCGACCCCGACGGTGTCCGTTGTGGATCTCACCGTCCGCACCACGAAGGAAACCTCCTACGCCGAGATCTGCGCCGCGATGAAGAAGGCCAGCGAGACCTACCTGAAGGGCATCCTCGCCTACACCTCCGACGAGGTCGCCTCCAGCGACTTCATCCACGACAAGCACTCGTCCATCTTCGACGCCGGTTCCGGTATCGAGCTGAACAGCAAGTTCTTCAAGCTCGTGTCTTGGTATGACAACGAGTGGGGCTATTCCAACCGCGTCGTCGAGCTGACGCAGAAGATCGCCGCCAAGCTCTAAGTTCTCCCTCCTGCATTCTTCCATTCCGGCGGCGTG
This sequence comes from uncultured Opitutia bacterium, assembly GCA_903869665.1. Taxonomy (GTDB): domain Bacteria; phylum Verrucomicrobiota; class Verrucomicrobiia; order Opitutales; family Opitutaceae; genus CAIYUN01. The sequence continues at coordinate 3,549 of CAIPZZ010000181.1, forward strand.
GCGGTTTCGACCGTCACGCCGCCGTGCTGTTATCCCTACGGCCCCGGCCCTCACGTCCCCGCTTGCCTCCTCCCCTGCCCTGCTGTCTGCTGCCTCTCGCCGCCTAACTCACTACGCGCTACACACTCCTCGCTACTTTCCTTCGCCCGATGACCTCCGCCCAGCTCCGTCAGTCCTTCCTCGATTTCTTCGCCGCCCAGGGCCACACGCTCACGCCGTCGTCGTCGCTGCTGCCCGACTCCCCCGGCCTGCTCTTCACCAACGCCGGCATGAACCAATTCGTGCCTATCTTCCTCGGCGACCGCGCGCCCGACGTCTCCAAGTGGGCCGGCGTCCGCCCCGCCAAAGACACCCGCGCCGCCGACACCCAGAAATGCATCCGCGCCGGCGGCAAGCACAACGACCTCGAGGACGTCGGCTTCGACACCTACCACC
>CAIPZZ010000182.1 GCA_903869665.1 uncultured Opitutia bacterium
GCGCATGTGCAATCAAGCAGCCCTGACATAAAAATCACCAAGGGCGCGCACACCCTGACCGTGGACTACTATTCGCCTCAGCCGCCTGCCGACCCGGCTGCCGCGCAAGCGGGCGGGCGCGGGGGACGCGGCGGACGAGGGGGCGGCGGCGCGGGCGGCACGTTCTGGCTTCATTTCGCCAACGTCGAGGGCCCCTTCAATCCCGAGCCGCTTGAGCCCAACGCCGCCTTCGCCCGCCTCGTCGGCGAGCCAAAGCCGGGTGAGTCGCGCGACGCGTGGATCGCTCGCGGCGTCACCAGTCTCGCCACGCCCCTGCTCCGCCGCATCCCCACCACCGACGAGGCCGCCCGCCTCGCCACGATGGTCAAGGCCGGCGGCACGCCCGAGGCCGGCTGGCAGACTGCGCTCCAGGCCGTGCTGCTCTCACCCAGTTTTCTTTTCCGGGGCGAGGTTCCTGGCAAAGGCGAGACCGCCGACAAAAACTACGCCCTCGGCGAGAGCGAGCTCGCCAGCCGCCTGTCCTATTTCCTCTGGAGCAGCGCGCCCGACGACCGCCTCCGCGACCTCGCGGCTCAAGGCAAGCTCCGCGCCAACCTCGCCGCCGAGACCAAGCGCCTCCTCGCCGACCCGCGCGCCGACCGCTTCGTCCGCAACTTCGCCGGCCAGTGGCTTCACCTCCGCAACCTCCCGCAGCGCGAGACTGACCCCAGCCTGTATCCCAACTGGAGCCCCGCCATCGCGGCCGACATGGCCATGGAGACGCAGAAATTTTTTGCCGACTTTCTCACTAACGGCAAACCGGTCGTCACGATGCTGACCGCCGACTACTCCTTCGTCAGCCCGCTGCTCGCCAAATTTTACGGTCTCAACCAGACGCCCGCGCCGCAGCCTGTGGCGGCGGCCGCCAACCCGCAGCAGCCCAACGCCGCCGGTGCCACACTCGTTCCCGCACCCGACGGCGGCGTCGCCGTCGCCTTTGGCGCTCCCCCAGATCCCAACGCCGCTCCTCCCGCCCGCGGCGCACGGGGCGCTGGCCGTGGGGGACGCGGGGCCGCCGGCGCTCCCGGCGCGGCCGGTTTCGCCGCTGGACGCGGTCGCGGCGGGGCCACCCCGCCACCGCCTGTGGCCAGCAAGCCCGAAGAGTTTGTCCGCACCACGCTCCCGCCCGAGCGTCAGGCCGGCCTGCTCGGCCAGGCCAGTATCCTCGCGTTGAGCTCCTACGCCAACCGCACCTCGCCCGTGCTGCGCGGCAAGTTCGTCCTCGACTCTTTGCTTGGCGTCGCGCCTCCACCGCCGCCCGCCAACGTCCCCGGCCTGCCCGAAAGCAAGGGCGGCAACCAACCCGCCACTGTCCGCGAGCGCCTCGCCCTCCACCGCCAGAAACCCGAGTGCGCCATCTGTCACAAGGACATCGATCCCATCGGCTTCGCGCTGGAAAATTTCGACGCCATCGGGGCGTTCCGCACCTCCGAAAACGGCCTGCCTGTGGACTCCGTGGGCGAGTTGCCGAGCGGCGAAAAAGTGTCCGGCGCTGTCGAACTGGGCAAGCTCCTCGCCGGCCCACGCCGTGCCGACTTCGATAAAAATTTTGCCACGCAGCTCCTCACCTTCGCGCTCGGCCGCGGCACCGATTATTACGACCGCCCGACCATCGAGCAGATCGTCGCCGCCGCCGGCAAAAACGGGGCCACGCTCCCCGCCTACATCGAGGCCGTGGCGAACAGCCTTGCGTTCCAGCAGCGCCGGGGCGAACCTGAGCCCGGCCCGGCCCCCGCCGATCCGGCCAAGAAAGTCGCCACCCGCTGAAACTCCTGCCCGCCAGCCCCGTCTTTCCACCTGTTCCCCGCCTTCCCATGAGATCCCCCACGCCCTCCCCGTTCAGCCAGCAGCTTCACCGCCGCGCGTTTCTGCGCGGGATGGGCGCGCTCGTCGCGCTGCCTTTCATGGAGAGCCTCGTGCCCACGCGCGCGCTCCGCGCCGCCGAGCGCGCTGCGGCCGCCACCGGCAGCACGGCCGCCGGGCCGTTCCCGATGCGCAGCGCCTTCGTCTACATCCCTAACGGCGTGGACAACGCCAACTGGTGGCCCACCGAGGGCGAGGGCACCAACTACACGCTCAACCGCTCGCTCGCCGCGTTCGAGCCGTTCAAGCCGGACCTCCAGATCATCAGCGGCCTCGATCACCAGAAAGCCAACCAAAACGGCGACGGTGCCGGCGACCACACCCGCGCCGGAGCGACTTATCTCACCGGCTGCCAGGCCTACAAGACCGCCGGGCGCGATATCCGCGCCGGCATCTCGATTGACCAGGTGATCGCCAACGGCCTCGTCGCCAAAGGAGAAAAATTCCGGCTCCCTTCCTTGGAGCTAAGCTGCGACGCCCCCCAGCTCGCCGGCACCTGCGACTCGGGCTACAGTTGCGCTTACCAATACAACCTCTCCTGGAGCTCCCCCACCCAGCCCATCCCCGCCGAGCGCAACCCGCGCCTCGTCTTCGAGCGGATGTTTGGCAGCACGGTCGTCAACGACGATGCCACTGTCTCCAAGGAGCGTCGCCTCGCTGAGCGCAATAGCATCCTCGATTTCGTCCGCGCCGACGCGAAGCAGCTCCAGGGCCGCCTCGGCCGTTCCGACCAGCAGAAACTCGACGAGTATTTCACCTCCGTCCGCGAGATCGAGCGCCGCATCGCCAACTTCGAGAGCATGGCCGCCACCATCCCAGAGATGAAGCCGCCCACTGGCATCCCGCACAACGAGAACGGCTCCGAAAACTACCCCGAGCACATCCGCCTGATGATGGACCTGCTCGTGCTCGCGTTCCAGACCAACAGCACGCCCGTCGTCACCCTCATGCTCGCCAGCGAGTCCAGCCCGCGCACATTCCCCTGGCTTGGCATCGGCGGCGACGGACACCATCCCATCTCGCACCACCAACGCCGGCCCGAGCAGCTCGCCAAGCTCCAGAAAATTGACCAGTTCTACGCCGAGCAGTTCGCCTACCTGCTAGGCAAGATGAAAGGGATCAAGGAAGGCGACCGCACCCTGCTCGACAACACCCTCCTCGTCTACGGCTCCTGCATCCGCGACGGCGACAAGCACGACCACGCCGATCTCCCCATCGTCATGGCCGGCCGCGCCGGCGGTCAGGTGAAGCCCGGCCGTTTCAATGTGCTCAACCAGTCCACGCCCATGTCCAACTTCTTCGTCGGCCTCGCCGAGATGCACGGCGTCCAGATCGAGCGCCACGGCGACAGCACGGGGAAGCTATCGCTGGCGGGTTGAATTGCGTGGTGGCAGCACAGGGAAAACCTAACAAATGAAAACTTTTCAGAACATTGCGCTGAACATTGCTCTTATTGGTTTCATTTTCTTGATGGCCAGCCGCTCGAAAACATTGCTGGTGGTGGCACTCATTGCTTCGGCCGTCGCTGCTGTTGGCTACTTGAATGCCGCACGAAAAGTGGCGGCGCTACGCGCACGCGGCATCTATCCCCACAAAGGCTTGGAGACGGAAGCCGATGTTTTGCGCCTAGTGAAACTTGGACATGAAGTCTGGGCGGTTCGTTGTTACCGCTCGCTTCACAAGTAGGCGAGTCTTCGCGAGGCGGTGGAGCAGGTTCGTGCCCTCAAATCGGCGCAGGCCTGATCGATTTTGAGCCAGTATTTGGGTGTATAGCTTAGCGGCGAAAATCCCCTTGCCGCGCGCTCTGGTGGAACGCAGCCTGCTCTGCTCCACTCACCATGATCGTCACCACCGCGCAGCTCTTCAAGCACGCCTACGGCAAATATGCCGTCGGCGCCTACAACATCAACAACGCCGAGCAGGCGATGGGCCTCTTCAAGGGCTGCATCCAGTCGCAGGCGCCGTTCATCATCCAGATTTCCAAGGGCGCGCGCAAATACACCGACAAGCGCATGCTCGAGGCCATCATCCGCTCGGCGGCCGAGATTTTCCCCGAGTCCATCTTTGCCGTCCATCTCGACCACGGCGACGAGGAGACCTGCTACGACTGCATCAACTCCGGCTTTTTCAGCTCGGTGATGATTGACGCCTCGCACGACCCGTTTGACCAGAACGTCGCCATCACCAAGCGCGTCGTGGACGCCGCCCACAAGAAGGGCATCTCCGTCGAAGCCGAGCTCGGCATGCTCGGTGGCGTCGAGGAGGACATCAAGGTCGAGGAGGGCAACGCGTGCCTCACCGATCCCGCCGAGGCCGAGGATTTCGTCAAGAAGACCGGCTGCGACTCCCTCGCCTGCGCCATCGGCACCAGCCACGGCGCCTTCAAGTTCAAGGGCAAGCAGTCCCTCCACTTCGACGTGCTCGACAAGATCAAGGCCAAGCTTCCCGGCTTCCCGCTCGTCATGCACGGCTCGTCCTCCGTCCCGCAGGACGAGGTCGCCCGCATCAACGCCGCCGGCGGCCA
>CAIPZZ010000183.1 GCA_903869665.1 uncultured Opitutia bacterium
AAGGGAGAGAGCATCCCGCATATCGGCGATCTCGTGTTCACCTCGGAGGCACCGGCGTTCTGCAGCGCGGCGCTGACGGACTTCCACACGACCAGCCGCACGTTCTCCGTCTATTATCCCGACACGCGCCCCGGGTCCGACCGCTACACCGTCGTCGTCTCGCTCAACAGTCACTACGCCGACTGGAACAAGCTCAGCGAGGAGGACTACGCGCGCGAGAAGCAGCGGTTAATTGACGAGTCGGTCGCCGCCCTAGAGAAGCATATCCCCGGCGCCGGCGCGAAGATTGACTGGAAGGAGGCTGCCACGCCGCGCACCATCGAGCGCTACACCACGCACCTTGGCGGCACCTCGTTCGGCACCAAGTTCGAGGGGCTGAAGGTCTCGATGGACCTGCCGGAGAAACTGCCCGGCCTATTTCACGCCGGCAGTGTTGGCATCATTATGTCCGGCTGGCTTGGCACGATCAACTACGGCGTTATCGTCGCGAACAAGGTGGACAAGCGCCTCCACGCGCTGAAATCGGCCGCCGCGCCCGCGCTGTAGCCGGCCACCCCAAGATTCGCTCAGGTCGGCGACTCCAGTTCCGGCTTCGCTACATTTTCGGGACCCTTCACCGCACCTGCGTCCCGCCCCATTCGACGACGGTGAAACCCTTGCGCTCGACGGGGGCGAAGGTCTGCGGTGGAAGGCTGACGGGCATGGCGAGAGGCTTCCAGACCATGAACACGCGGATGACGGTGTCCGGCTCCGGCGTGACGGTCAGCCGTGCGCGGTCGGTGTAGTCCCGGCCGGCGAAATGCACGAGGTTGAACGGGTTGCCCTGCATTAGTGGGAACCAATACACGATGAACTCATTGTATTCGCGTGGCGTCAGACCAAGCCGCGGCAACATTTCCTAGAGAAACGCCTTCGTGTCCGCGCCTTTTACCACGAAGCCAGTGGACAGGTCCCAGTGGTTGTCGCCCTCGCCCTCCCAGAAAAGGTAGCTGTATTCCTTTCCGTCGCGCGTGTCCACGAGGCGCCCGTCAGGATGGGCGGTGACTTTCCAACCGCCGAGGGCTTTGTCCATCTCCGGATATAACGCGATCAGCTTGCCCGCGTAATCGAGCCGCACCTCCGTCTCCTGCTCGTGCTCGGGGTAGAGGTAGATCACGGGCTTGCCGATGGTCGGAAAGGTGAGAGCGGCAAGCAGCCCGAGAAGAATGAGGATAAAAACGATCTCGATCAGTGTGGGGCGGCTTTTCTTCGGCGGCTCGGGGGTTGGTTTGGCATTGTCGGGGTTCATCGGCGTGCTCGATTTAGTTGTTGAGAGCGGACAGGCGGGAAAGCGGCGGGAGTTTTTTATACTACAGATGTGGGCGTCAAGGTAGATGAGATCGAAATTGCTGAAGCGCGCAGGGAATCGCCGCGCGGCTTGCGTTGATGGCGGAGCGCGCTTTGCTTCGGCGCGTGAAACGCCCGCTCCGCCTCCTGCTCATTCTTGCCGGTTCGTTCGCCGGCTTGCTGGCGCTCCTCGTGGGCCTGGCGTTTACGCCGGCGGTGCAGACGTGGGCAGTGCGCCGCGCGGTCGCGGGCGTGCCGGGCGTCAAGATCGAGCTCGGCCGCACGGCCCTCGGGCTGCGCTCCGTGCGGCTGGAAAATGTGCGTGTCGAACAGCCCGGACTCGTGCTCACGCGGCCCGCCGCCGAGGTGGAGCTCCCACTGCTTGATGCGATCAAGGGCCGCGTCGCCATCAGTCGGCTAGTGGCGAAGGGCTGGACACTCGATCTCACTGGCGCGGCGCCGGCCAAGCCTGCCGCGCCGGCCGGTGCATTCGAGGGCGTGTTCAAGTTTCTCAAGCTCCCCGTCGCGCTCACGCTGGAGCACGCCGAGCTGGAGGGCGACGTGACGCAGCCGGGCGGCAAGACCCACGTCACCCTGAGCGGCGGCGGGCTGGCGCCGGACAAGGAGGCGACGTTCAAATTCACCACGGGGTTCGCCTCCACCGCTGCCGACGCGCCGGTGAAATCCGCGAGCGCGACCGGCGACTTGATCGTCGGCCTCGACGGGCCGGATGCGATCAAGGGTTTCGCGCTAAATGCCGATGCCATCGCGAGCGGCCCGAAAATTTCCGGCGAGGCGAAGACCCGCCTCACTGTTTGGGCGCGGCGCGACGCGAAAGGCGGCGAGAACTATGCGGTGATCGTGCGCTCCGGCACGCGGGAGCTCGTCAACTTGGAGGCGGGCTTGCCCGCCGCCGGCGGCGCTCTCGCTGGCAAGTGGAGCGTGGACGCGGGCGATGCCGACCTCGCGCCGCTGCGGCAGTTTCTGCCGGATGGGCCGCTGCCGGCGTTTGCGGCGAAAGGGCAGGGGACTTTTTCCGCCAGCCGCGATCTGAAAGATTTCTCCGCCGCTGGAAAAATTTCGGGCAACGCGGACAAGCTCGACGCGCTGCGCGCGGAGCTGGCCGCGATGGGCCGGGTGGAGTTCGCGGCCGAGTTTGACGCGGAGCAGCGCGGCGGCATGGCGCGCGTGGCGAAGCTCCGTCTCGCGCTGGGCGGCGCGGCGCCGGTCGCGACGGTGGAGACGCTGCAGGCGTTTGAGTTTGACCGGACGAAAAACCAGTTGGTGCCGACGAACCCGGCCGCCGACCTCGCGCGCGCGAGCCTGAACAATCTGCCGCTTGCGTGGGCGCAGCCGTGGCTACCGAAGGACCTGCGGCTGACCGGCAGTTTGGGTGGATCGGCGGTCGTCAGCGCGCGAGACGGCGGTTTTGCGGCGCGCGTGACGGATTTCACCGTGCGGGAAGGCCGGGCCGTCAACGCCGGGCAGACCGTGTGGCAGGGGGGCGTGAACTCGCCCGCCGCCTCTTTCGCCCAGTCGCCGCAAGGCTGGCAGGCGGAAATTTCGTCGCTGACGCTCACGGCGGGTGGAGCTGGGCAAACGCTCGCGGGCATCCGCGTCGCGCAGGCGGCGGGCGCGGGGCAGCCCCTGAGCTTTGAACTGAAAGACGGCGCGATGGATCTGGCTGTGCTCCGGCAACTCTCACCGTCACTTGCACCGCAATTGCCGGCGAGCGGCACGGCGCGGTTCTCGGCGGCCGGAAGTCTCAGCGAAAAAAAGCAGGTCGCGCTCAAGCTCGCGCTCGCGGGCGTGACGGCGGGGTCGCAGCGGCAGGCGCTGCCCGACGCGACGCTCGACCTGCGGGCGGACATCGCGGCGGACGGACGCATCACGGCCAGCGCCCCCGTCACACTGACCAGCGGCGCGCGCAAGAGCGACCTCACGCTCGGCGGCACGTTTACGCCGACGAAGGCGGGCTGGAATTTCGACGCGCAGGCGGCGGGCGATACGGTTTTTGTGGACGACCTCAAGGCGCTGGCCGCGCTCGCTCCGGAGAGCTCCGCGCCGAAGACCGCCGGGCCACCATGGGCGGGGCTGGCGGGCACCGTGAAGTTTTCCGTCAAACGGGTGGTTTTCTCCGCCGACTACGCGAGCAGCCTTGCGGGCACACTGACGGTCGCCGCCGGCGGCGTGACACTCGACACCCGCGGCGCGCTCGACGGCGCGACCGCAGCGCCGTTCACTCTCAAGGCGGGCGTCACTCACACGCCGGGCGGCGCGATGCCCTACGCGCTGGCTGCGGACGCGGAGCTGAACAATTTCACCCTCGGCGCGTTGCGGCGCACGCTGGAGGCCGAGGTCAGGCTGGCG
>CAIPZZ010000184.1 GCA_903869665.1 uncultured Opitutia bacterium
GCATAGACGATCGCGCCGCTGACGCTACCCACCGGTTCGCTGTAGCCCATGGGGTTATAGGACTGGATGCCCATCGCGGCGGACTGGAGGTTGCCGTTCCAGGTCTGGGAAGAGAACTGGCTGAAGCTGACGCTACGCTGCGCAGTCACCAGCGGCAGCAGGCTGCCGATGCCGTCAATCGCGCCATCGGCGCCCATGGTGCTGTCGTTCCAGACGCCGGCGGAAGTGCGCATGCTGACGACACTCGCACCGGCGATGTCCACGGAGAAGTTGACGGGGGTGGTGTCGTTCATGCTGCCGCTGCCCTGCTGCGCCGTAGCGGTCGTGCCGCGCCAGGCATGAAACACATGGCCGGAGGCGGTGACAGGGCCGTGGAAAGAGAGGGCGGAGGTGCCGACGGGGCCGACCATGAGGTGGCCGTTGACGTGGACGGGGCCGTAAATGTCCATCTGTGGCGACTGATTCACCTCGAGATCGTTGCCGCTGTAAAAGATGGCGTAAGCAAAGAGTGGTGCGCCGCGCACGGAGACTTTCTGCAAGATATAGGCCGAGACGGGGCCGCCGCCGCCGGTGCCGGGGTTGACGGTGGCCTTGCTGACCACGGTGACGTCGCGGCGGAAAACATAGCGGCCGACGAGGGGATCGAAGCGGTTGTTGGCGTCGCTGGGATCCACGTAATACAGGTGGCCAGTGGGCACCTGGGTGACGGCGCCCGCGCTCAGCGAGATGGTGTTGGTGTCCACCTTGCCGCCGGAGAAGAACGTGCTGGCGAGCGTGGAGGTGAAGGAGATGCTGGTGGTGCCGCCGGTGCCGAAAGTCGGGTTCATACGGGTGTTGAACGCCTGCGCGACCTGAAAGCAGCCGTATTCGCTGACGGCCTCGGCGGCGTTGCGGGCCTCAAGCCAAGCTCCGGCGCGGTAGGTGAGCTTGCGCTCGTTGGTGGACCAGCTCAGGAGCGAGCCGGAAAGCAGCAGCATCGCGGTCGTGAAGATGAGCACAGCTATGATGCCGGAGCCGCGGCGGGAGCGGGCGAGGAAGGGCGGGCGGGCGGGCGAATTCATGGCGGGAGGCGTCAGCCGCGGGGGGAGACGGTGAAGTTGTAGGTGTTGCCGGTCTGCGTGCCGTTGCCGGCCTCGGTCTGCAGCTCGGAGACCTGCGCGCTGATGAGGATGCTGCGGTTTTTGAAATTGTAGAACAGGGACGTGATGGGGGCGTTGAGGGCGGCGTTGTTCTCCAGCCCCTGCGCGATCTGGGTGATGGTGGGATAGGAGGCGGCCGTGCCGGTGACGTAAGTGTTGAGGATCTGATAAAGCGGCGCGGAGGAGGCGGAGACGGCGGGCGAGATAGTAAGATCGAAGCGGTGGACGGGGCCGGTGTTGAGCGTGCTGTTGGTAATCTCGCGATAATAGCCGACAATACGGTTGATCATGCTCACGCCAGTGCCGGTCTGCGCGGGGTCGGTGTAGATGAGCACTAGAAAGTCGCCCACGCCGCCATCGGCCAGGGCGGCGTCAGTCGTGACGGAGCCGACGGTGGTGCTGCGGGTGCTGAAGCCGGGATAGATGGCGAAGTAGTTCGCCGTCACCGCGTCGGTGTCCATCGTCGTCGTGAACGAGCGGATGTCGCGGTTGATGATGAGGCGGGCGCGGTTGACGTAATAGGTGAGCACGGCCTGGTGCAGAAAGGCGGCGGTGCCGGCGGACACAAAACCGGCGATGGTGAGCGCCATCAGCATCTCGGCGATGGTGAAGGCGCGGCGGCGGGGGAGGCGGGGGCGCATGGCAGAGTTAGAAGGTTTGCACGGCGGAGCGGATGCTACGGATGGAGCTCAGCATGTAGCGCTTGTTTTTCCCCTCGAGGTATTGCCAGGTGTAAACGATGAGGATGCCGTAGGCCTTGCACTTGGGCGATGCGCTGGGGCTGAGGTCGGTGATCTGCACCCAGAAATTCATGCGGAGATCGGTCTTGCCCGGCACGGTTGACGGATACGGCGTCAGGGTGGAGTTGGCGCCGGGCCAGACGGTCGCCCAAGTTTCGGTGCCGGGGGTGGCGCGGCTGTCCATGTCGAATGACTGTAGGTTGTCCACGACGCCGGTCGGGGTGGTGCCGGGGGTCGCGCCGGTGAGCGTGCTGGCGGCGATGCCGGAGGGGGTGGTGACGAGCTGGATGGCGGTGTTGGTCGCGTCCTTGATGGTCGGCAGCGTGAAGGAGACGGTGAGATTGGGCGTGTTGAGCTGGTCGGTCGGGCTGGCGTTGACGAACGACTGGAGGGGGATGTTCTTCAGTTGCTCCATGTAGCCTTGCACGACAGTGATCGCGCAGCTTTGGGTGATGCTGATCGCCGCCGACCGGCGCGCCTGCACGATGGAGGCGAGCACCCCCGTGATCACCATCGCCAGCAGCGCGAGGGAAGTGATGACCTCGAGCAGGGTCAGTGCCGCCCGACGGTCGTGGTGTCTAGCGGGGTGGGGAATCGGGTGGGTTTGGACGCGCATGGCAGGCTGATTTGCCTGCAAGACTACCACACCCGGTCGCGCGTGACTAGGGCCGAACGGGCATAATACTGAATCCTGCAATAGGCCCAGATGGAGCCCAAAGGGCGCTGGCTGCTGTTTTACCTTGGGGCACCGCCTGCGCGAGGAGCGAGGGACGTGCACAGCCGGCCGAGCCTCGCGCTCAGTCTGCCTGAGTGTTCCGCCCCTAAGTCTGTAGGTAGATCGCGGTCGCTTGTGAGCGGCGCTTCACGCGCAGCTTGTCAAAGGTGGTGGCGAGGTAATTTTTCACCGTGTTGTCGCTGAGGCCCAGCTCAGCGGCGATCTCCTTGTTGGTCTTGCCCTCGGCCACGGCAGCGAGCACGCGGCGCTGTTGTGGCGAGAGGCCGACAAGCGCGCCGTCGGCCGAGCGTAGGCTGCCGCCACGCATCAGACGCAGCACGCCGTCGGTCACGTCGGGCGAAAGGATGGATTTGCCCTCGGCGACATCATGGATGGAGCGCACGAGGCCGGCTGGGTCTATCTCCTTCAGCAGATAGCCGCGCGCGCCGCTAGAGATGGCGTCCTCGATGAAGTTGTCGTTGGTGAACGAGGTGAGGATGAGCACGCGCGTGTCGGGCAGTTTTCGCGTGATCTCGCGGCAGGCCTTGAAGCCCGGCTCGTCGGGCAGACGGATGTCGAGCAGCACGAGGTCGGGCGTGAGCCGCAGCGCGGCGGCGATGGCCTCGGCGGCGGTGCCAGCCTCGCCGACGATTTCGATCGGCGGCCGTGGTTTGGCGGCGAGAATGACGGCCTTGATGCCCTGCCGCACGAGGACGCTATCGTCCACGAGCAACAGGCGGA
>CAIPZZ010000185.1 GCA_903869665.1 uncultured Opitutia bacterium
ATCGACGAGCCAGCCGATAAGCGCGTCATCCCAATTGTCGCCGCCGAGGTGGGTGTCACCGTTGGTAGCTTTGACCTCGAAGACGCCGTCGCCAATTTCGAGCACGGACACGTCAAATGTGCCGCCACCCAAATCGAACACGGCGATTTTTTCGTCCTTCTTCTTGTCGAGGCCGTAGGCGAGCGATGCGGCCGTCGGCTCGTTAATGATCCGGAGCACGTCGAGACCGGCGATCTTGCCGGCGTCCTTCGTGGCCTGACGCTGGGAGTCGTTGAAATAGGCAGGAACGGTGATGACCGCCTGCGTGACTTTCTCGCCGAGATAGGCTTCTGCGTCGGCCTTGAGCTTGCCCAGCACGAACGCCGCGATCTGCTGCGGCGCGAACTGCTCGGTCTTGTCGCCCGACTGCACCTCGATGTAGGCGTCGCCGTTTTTGCCCTCGACGACCTTGAACGGCATGTTGGCCGCCTCGGCCTTCACTTCGGAAAATTTGCGCCCGATGAAACGCTTCGCGGAGAACACCGTGTTGCGCGAGTTCGTGACCGCCTGCCGTTTCGCTGCCTGGCCCACGAGGCGCTCGCCGCTCTTCGTGAACGCGACGACCGACGGCGTGGTGCGCGCGCCTTCGGCGTTGGCGATCACAACGGGCTCGCCGCCCTCCATGATGGCCATGCAGGAGTTGGTGGTGCCGAGGTCAATGCCGAGAACGCGACTCATAGTGCATGCCATCTTTAGCAACGCGCGTGCCTCGATTTTAAAGATTCCATTAAACACTGCTCATCAACGCTTAGAAGTTTTATCGCAAAAAACGACTGTGCGCCATCGTGCGTAAATCCGCGCCACCCTGTCCCAACTTTGCGCCACGACGAGCGCCGCGCGTCCCGTCGCTGGCACACGCGATGGCAAAGATTTTCAGAGATGGAGCCGCGACGCCCTCGTCGCGGTGGTCGTGGATGAAAACACGGCTCCAAAATTTCCGAGTCCGACCTTCTCGGGTAGCGCGGGCGAGACGCCCGCGCTACCCGAGACCAGCAAAACTATCACTTGCTTCAGACTTGGCTAAAATAATCTGGCACCCTACAGTCTGGCTCTGTTCTCCATTTACTGCATTCGGCCCCGTAAATCTACTCCCCATCCCTACTCCCATGACAACCGACGAATTCTGGAAAATCATCGAAGATGCCCGCACGAAAAATGACAGTTGCGAAGCTATCGCCAAAACAGTGCAGCAAAAGCTTGAAAGCCTGAGCCTGGACGAGGTGATTGGCTTTGAGCGAGAACGCCAACTGCGTATGGCGGAAAGCTACCGCTGGGATCTTTGGGCTGTCGCTTACATCATCAACGGCGGCTGCTCGGACGATGGATTTCATTATTTCTGCGGATGGCTCATCGCCAAAGGCCGAAGCTATTTTGAAGCCGCCATGAAAGATTGTAGGCGCGCTGCTGACGACGCAGCGGCGGACGAATGCGAATGCGAGGACATGAACTATGTCGCCACTTCCGCCTACAAAGCAAAGACTGGGTCATACCCGCCAGACGATGACCCTCGGCTAGACGTTCCGTTTCCGAAAGAACCCGTCGGCCAAAATTGGGAGGAAGATTCGTTGGAGGCTCTTTATCCCGAGCTTTGGGAACGGTTTTCATACGCGAAAGCCGCTGTCAAAGCTCTGGGTTCAACCCACCCACGCGCGGTTGAATCCGCCCACCGCCCCACCCTACCCACGCATGGAAATGAAAGTCACCCTGCCCGGCGAGCTCGCCGTGATGACGCTGCCCGGCGCGGTGTTTTTCCCCTCGGCTCAGGCGCGCCCGCACAATCGGCGCAGGAGCGCGGCCAGCCCGGCCTTGTCCATGCGCCGCCCGGCAATCGCGATCATCGCCGCGTGAAGCTCGGCGGTGTCCTCCGGCACCGGCAGGCCGTTGTATTCCAGAAAAACCAGCGCCGCGCCCATGCCGGCCCGCTTGTTGCCGTCGAGGAACGTCTGCGACTCGGCGAGGTGGAAGGCGTAGGCCGCCGCCACGTCGAAGAGGTCGCCCTGCGCGTAGAACCAGACGTTGCGCGGGTGCATGACGGCGCTCTCAAACGCGGTCTTGTCGCGCAAACCGTCCTGCCCGCCGTGCCGGTCCAACGCCCGGCGATGGATCACCGCGACCTGCCCGACCGTCAAAAAAATCGGCTCCTCGCTCATTGGCTGAGCTTCCGCATCAGCTCGTCATGCCGGTCAAAAACCCGCTCGACCGCCTGCTCAAAGGCGCGCGGCTCCATTGTCCGCACCTGCGGCGCGGACGCCTCCAGCTCATGCACGAAGGTGACGACCTTGGCGCGCTCGGGCAGCGGCAGGGCCTTGATCTGGTCAATGACATCCACGGCGGTCATGCGGCCACGATGGTCATGCGCGGCCGATGGGCAAGCCGCTTTTGGCGCGTTGGCCGTTTGAAATTGTAGGTCGGGGTTTATCCCCGACAGGTCGGCTCTAAAGCCCGACCTACGCTGGCAGACGCCCACCCGCCGCTTGATATCCCGCGCCCGCCGCCCTACCCTGCCGTGTATGGAAACGGAAGTCCCCCTGCCCGACCAGGTCGCCGTGATGACGCTGCCCGGCGTCACGTTTTTCCCGTCGGCGCTGCTGCCGCTGCACATCTTCGAGCCGCGTTACCGCGCGATGCTGAGCGACGTGCTTACTGGCGACCGGCGATTCGCGGTGGCGGGCCTCGACGCCGCCCGTGAAGGCTTTGAGCCACCGCACCGTGTCGCCACCGTTGGTCTGGTGCGCGCGTGCCACCATAATCCGGACGGCACCGCCAACCTGTTACTGCAAGGCGTTGCCCGTGTCGCCGTGCTCGGTATCGCGCGCGAGGAGCCTTACCGCCTGATCCGCATCCGCCCGCTCTCCAGCCGTCCCGGCGCCGACGCCGCTGCGGACGAGTGCCAGCGCGTTGATCTCGCCCGCCTGTTGGCCGACCGGCAGAAGTTCGGCGGCGCGGGGCCGGACGGGTTCCTGAAATTTTTGCGGACGGTGAACGACCCCGGCATGTTCGCCGACCTCGCCGCCTTCACCCTCTGCGACGACCCACGCCAGAAGCAGCAACTGCTCGAAACCCTCGACGTCCCCGCCCGCCTGCGCCTGCTCGCCGCGCACTTTGCCCGTGAGACCGAAACCCTCCGCCTCGCCCGCCAGGTGCAAGGCAGACTCGGCGACGGCGACATCGGGAAAAACTGACCCATCCCGCACCGCTTCCATTCCGCGCCCCGTCCCTTATCATTGCGAGGAGCGCAGCGACGAAGCAATCCATCTGACTGCGAACCCCTCGACCAGCTAGGGGCCCTGAGCTTGCCGAACGGGCTAGATTGCTACGCCCGGCCAAGCCGGGCTCGAGATGACAAGTAAACTGCGTCACTGGCCCTCAAGCCCACTCCGCCGCCACCGCCCGCACGAACTCTGCGCGCGTCTCCATGTGCGGGTTATGGCCGGAGGCGGCGATAGTGACGAGTTCCGCCCAAATAAAATGCTTGCGGATTTTTGTCTCGTAATCCTGGGGACGCACAAAATCAGATTTTCCACCAACGATAAACCGCGTCGGTCCGACGAAATAATCGTCCCAATCAAGCGGACTTTTCACCAGCTCCGACACCGCCGCCGTGAGCGCGGGTAGATTGATAATCCAGCGCCACGTGCCGTCCGCGCCCTGATCGAGGTTGGTCGTGAGAAATTTCCGCATGGCCCAGTCCGGCATCAGCGGTTCCATTGCCCGCTCCGCGTCGCCACGCGACTTGATCGCGTCCAGCCGCAGCGCGTTCATCGCGGCAAACTCCGTTCGCTCTGTTTTCTGGGAGTAATCTCTTGGCGCGATGTCCACGATGATGAGCCGTTCCACGCGGCTCGGAAGACGACAGGCCAGTCGCATCGCCACCTTGCCGCCCAAGCTATGCCCCAGCAGCGTGACTTGCTCAAACCCCTGCGTATCAAGCCACTCGGCCACATCGTCCACCATGGCCGCATAGGTCATCACGTCCTCGTGTGGCGAACGCCCGTGGTTTCGCAGGTCGAGTGCGAACACATGGTAGCTTGTGGCCAGCTCCGCGCCCGCTGTGACCCAGTTACGCGACGAGCCGAGCATCCCGTGCAGGATGACGAGCGGCGGCAGGCCCGCCCCGCCAAGATCGCGGTGGAAGAGGTGCATGGCTGGCAAGTAGCGGGGAGCGAGTAGCGGGTAGCGAGTAGAAATGCACGCCAAGCGCAGGCTTGCCCCTCTCGCCTCATGACTCCTGTCTCCTCCATTCTTCAGTTTCTGTCCTCCGTCCTCTGTCCACTGACCCTCCGAAGCCACCTATGCCCGCCGACGCCCAGCCCACGCCCATGATGCGGCAATACTTCGAGGTGAAGCGCGGCCTCCCGCGCGACACCTTGCTGCTCTTTCGGCTGGGCGATTTTTTCGAGCTGTTCTTTGAGGACGCCGTCCTCGCCTCCAAAATCCTCGGCCTCACCCTCACCAAGCGCCAGGACCACCCGATGGCTGGTCTCCCGGCCCACGCGCTCGACAACTACGTCAACAAGCTCCTCGCCGCCGGAAAAAAAGTCGCCATCTGCGACCAGGCCGAGCCCGCCACCGCCGGCAAGCTCGTCCGCCGCGCCCTCACGCGCATCCTCTCGCCCGGCACCACCCTCGCGGCCAGCCAGCTCGACGCACAGCGCAACCACTACCTCGCCGCTCTCGCCCTCGACGCCGCCGGCCTGCACGCCGCGTGGCTCGACCTCTCCACCGGCGAGTTCAAGGTCGCCACCGACGCGCAGATCGAAAACCTCCTTCCAGTGCTCACCGCCCTCGACCCCGCCGAGCTGCTGGTCGCCGAGGGCGAGCCTGCGCGCTGGGCTGCCGCGCCGCACGACCAGGCCGCCGTCCACGCGCTCCACGTCTTTGCCTCCGCCCGCCTGACTACCGAGCAGCCCGCCTACCAATTTGAAACATCCTCCGGTGCGCGCTCGGTCATGGAAACCCTCGGGGTGCTCAACCTCCAAGGCTTCGGCCTCGCCCCCGATCACCCCGCCCTCGGCCCCGCCGGTGCGCTCGTCGCCTACGCCACGGAAAATCTATGCGCCAAACCCGAAAATCTCCGGGCCCTTCAGGAATACCGCAGCACCCGCACGCTGCTCATTGACCCCGCCACCCTGCACAACCTGGAAATCTTTTCCTCTGCGCGCGGCACGCGCGACGGCTCGCTCCTTGCCGCCATCAATCGCACCGCCACTGCCGCCGGCGCGCGCCTCCTAGAGCGCTGGCTCGCCGCCCCGCCGCTCGATCTCGCTGAGATCCGCCGCCGCTCCGCGCTCGTCGGCGAATTGCTCGCACAACCGCCGCTGCTCGCCGACCTCCGCGAGGCCCTTGCCCACGTCCGCGACCTCCCGCGTATCCTTGGCCGCCTGCAAAACCGTCTCCGCAACCCCCGCGAGCTCGGCGGCGTCCGCGATACCCTCGCGCAGCTCCCCGCGATCCGCGCCACGTTGGACAATTTCGCCATATCCGAAAATTCCGCACTCCGCACTCCGCACTCCGCATTTCAAAGTTCCTCCCAACTCGCCGCCGTCATGGCCCCGCGCCTCGG
>CAIPZZ010000186.1 GCA_903869665.1 uncultured Opitutia bacterium
CACCGAGGACTTGAAGCCAAGGTCCGCAGCCTTGACACCGAGGCGCGCGCGGTCGCGGGCGGCGCGGTTGACTGCGGTGCCGGCACCCTGGAGCAGGGGCTGGCGCACCGAGAGCGCGATGCTGCCGGCATAAGGGGTGGTGCCCAGTGCCGTGGCGCTACGGTCAAGGCCGAGGCCGAGACCGAGGGTCGCGCCGCTGTCCATTTTCTGGGAAAGGCCGGCGCGGGGCGAGAGCGAGTCGGTGCTGGAGCCGGGGGTCACGGCCCCGAGCGCGGCGGAGCGCCCGCCGGTGGCGGTCGCGCTGGCAGTGGCGGTGGGCGTGCCGTAAGCGGCGTCGGCGATGACGACGGAGTCGCTGGCGCTGCGGACGGAGTAGCGCTGGAGTTGCAGGTCAAAATTTTTGTCCAACGCGCGGGCAACGGCCTCATCAAGCCGGAACGGCGGCAGGGCCGGCGCAGCCGGCTTTGCCGCCGCAGGTGCGCCGGCGGCTGGCGCCATCCCGCCAGCAGCGGGGGCATCGGCAGCGGACGCGAGCGGCGCGGTGGCGAGCGCGAGGAGAAAGGGCGTGGCGAGGAGCGGGCGGCGGATCATCGGGTGCTAAAGATAAAATTGGCGCAAGGGACAGCGCGCGGGGTCATAGTTTCTCGAATTCGCCTCTACCGGTGCGTTTGAGCACAGTGAAGCCGGCGGATTTGGCGGTGGAGACGGAAAGCGGGGCGAGGAGTTTGGGCACATGCGCGGCGGCGACGGACGCGCGGGTGACGGACTGTCCGCAGGTGGGGCACTGGGCAAGCGCGGCGGCTCCGGGCGGCTCGCGGAGGTCGAAACCGTCGCCGCAAAGCTTGCAGGGGGATTTCGCGGGCGTGTAGCGGTGCAGCGGCATGGGCGCGGTCAGGGCCGGAGGGCGCGCGAGGCGCGCGAGTCGGAGGCGGCGGACAAAATCATGGTAGCAAAGGGCGTGACCTTAGGGCGTGCTCGAGGGGGTGTCAATGGCCGGTTCGTCCGCCACCTAGTCTTGTTCAGCAGACCATTGATCGCAGGCGCTTTCTCCTTAAGCTGGCCTGCCGAATAAACGAAAAATCTCACGCGACGGTCGCGGGACGAGATCGGGCGGATGCGGGAAAAAGGCGTGTGGCCAGACCTGCGAGCGTAACCTCAGCCAGCGAGGGCACCTGCCAGTCGGCATCGTGGAAGGCGTGGTGGGAGGTGGCGCGGTTGGGCACGGCGACGGTTCGCAGGCCGGCGCGGCGAGCGGCGGTCAGGCCGATGGCGGAGTCCTCAAAGGCCACGGTGGCAGCGGGGTCCGCGCCGAGTTTTTCCAGCACGAGCCGGTAAATCTCAGGTTCGGGCTTGGGCGTGGCCACGTCCTCGCGACAGGCGACAAAGTCGAAGCGCCCCAGCAGCCCCAGACGGCTGAGGTGGGCGTCCACATGCCAGTGTCCGGAGTTGGAGGCGACACCAAGCCGCAGTCCCGCCGCGTGCGCCGCCGTCACCAGCTCCGCGACGCCGGGCAATGGGAGGAGGCGGTGATTGCGCTCGATGTTCACCCGGCGGCGGTGCGCGTCGAGCGCGGGCCGGTCGGCCTCGGGGCCGAACGCGCCCCACGGGTCGGACGCGTGCTCAGCGTGGCCCACGGTGCGCAGGATCAGGGCGCGGTCAAACACCACGCCGTGGTGGGCGTGAACTTCCTCATAGGACTCGATCAGCGCCATCTCGGTGTCGAGGATGAGGCCGTCAAAGTCGAAAACCAAGGCACGGATCATGTCGGAGGTTTTTCCAATGTTCGCGCCGTGACAAACAAAAGCTGAGATCAGCAGTGCTTTCGATGGCACAGCGACCCCGACTACACAGCTGCGCCACCGTTGAATCCCCGCCCTTGCATCCCCGGCGCGTTTCCTGCATGAAGCGGCCGATGCCCGACTCCTTCCGCCGCACCAAAATCATTTTCACCCTCGGCCCCGCGACCGAGAGTGAGGAAATGCTCGAGAAGCTCCTCCGCGCCGGCGCGGATGTCGTCCGCCTCAACATGGCGCACGCTTCGCACGACTGGACGCGCGCCGTCATCCGCCGCATCCGCGCCGTCTCGGCCCGCGTCGGCCGCGATGTCGCCGTGATGATGGACATCAAGGGCCCTGAGATCCGCACCGGCGACCTCGCGGCGCCCATCGAACTCAAGCCCGGCGAGATTTTCGACTTTACCGTTAAGCCCGGCGCGGCGCGTGAGATCTCCGAGGAGGTCCGCTCCGTGGATGTGAACTACCAGGGCCTCGTCAACGACGTCCATGTCGGCGACACCGTGCTCGTGGACAACGGTCTACTCCGTCTCGAAGTCCTCGAGAAGCACGACGCCCACATCCGTTGCCGGGTGCTCATCCCCGGCCAGCTCTCCTCCCGCCGTCACATCAATTTGCCCGGGGTGAAGGTCAACCTCCCCGCGTTCACCGCCAAGGACCGCGCCGATGCGACTGTGGGGCTGGAGGCGGGTATTGATTTTCTCGCGCTCTCTTTCGTCCGCGAGGCGGCGGATATCGAGATATTGCGCGCGTTTCTCGCCGAGAAAAAATCCAAGTGCCGCATCATCGCTAAGATCGAGGATCAGTCCGCCATTGATAACCTCGACGAGATCATCCAGGCGACCGACGCGCTGATGGTCGCGCGCGGCGACCTCGGCATCGAATGTCCCTTCGAGGAACTGCCCGTGATCCAGCACCGCGCCGTGCGCGCCTGCATCGCGCAGGGCCGCCCCGTGATCGTCGCCACCCACATGCTGGAGAGCATGATCACCCAGCCCGTGCCGACGCGCGCCGAGCTGACCGACGTGGCCAACGCCGTCTATGAGCAGGCCGACTGCGTGATGCTTTCTGGCGAGACGACGGTGGGCCGCTACCCGCTGGAGTGCGTGCAGATGCTCGACAAAGTCGCCCGCCGCATCGAGCGCGAGGACGCCGCCGGGCTGGACGAACCCGCGGTCTTCACCGGCGAGCGGATGAAAGTGCTCCACTCCGCCGTTGTGCTCGCCAACCAACTCCCGCGCTCACGACTGCTCGCGTTCACCCGCCACGGCTTTGTCGCACAAGGCCTCGCCGCGCTGCGGCCGGTGCACTCGCCCGTGCTCGCGTTCACGCCCTCGCCGGAGGTTTTCCGTCAGCTCCGCCTGCTGCGCGCGGTCGTGCCCTTCCTGATGCCCTTCGCCTCCGAGCCCAACGCCACCATCGAAAACGCCATCGGCGTGCTCCGCCGCGAGGGCGCCGTCGCCACCGGCGACAAGCTCGTCGTCGCCACCGACGTCGTCGCCCAGGACCGCATCGTGGACAGCGTGCAGTTGCGGACGGTGTGGTGATCTGAAAATGCGGGCTGGATGCCTCCTCGCTTTCCTTCGTATGAAATCGAAAAAGCAACCAATCGAAAAATGCGCCTTATGCGGCGTTCGTCTTCATCGTGGTAGCGACTATGCACGCAGCACCGTCACAGGCAGAGCACACGCAACCAAGCATCACATTGTTGCCGAACGTTTCTTCGGTCGCACCGCTAACAAGCCTAGAGTTCAACGTCCGCCGCTTTTTCGTCGGTGTCCGTGGGGCTTTGAACGACAGACCGTTCTCTTTTGCTACGAGTGCCACGAAGAACTCATCCACAACCCCGTTTTTCTTCCCGAAGCGATAAAAGGTTTGGCCGAGCTAGTTCATCGTCGTGGTTGTAACGAGGTTTCCAAGCCCGAATCTCGCAGGAAGATGGCTCGCCGTGTCCAACTCTTACAGGAGGTTATTTCTGTCGGCATACAGCAGCTTCTTTCATCCACTCCATCTCGCAAATGAACACGAAAGATACGCCGAACCAATTTTTAAGCTCGGGGTCGGCAGCCCTCACACAACCACCGGCAGCCGCAGCGTGAAGACCGCACCGCCGTCGGGGGCGTTGCGGACCTCAGTCTTGCCGCCGTGGGCCTCGACGATGGCGCGGACGAGGCTCAGGCCGAGGCCAAGGCCGCGTTGCGAGCGGCTGGCGTCGGCGCGGTAGAGGCGTTCCCAGATGCGCGACTGCTCGGCGGGTGGCACGCCGGGGCCAGTGTCGCGCACCTCCAGCACCGCCTCGCCGTCGCGCACGGCGGCGGTCACAGTTACGCGACCGCCCTCGGGGGTGTATTTGAGCGCGTTGTCCACGAGATTGGCCGCCGCCTGCCGCAGGCGCGTGGCGTCGCCGAAGACCGGCACGGGGCCGGCGGGTTCAAATGTGAGTAGCTGCCGCCGGCCCTCGGCGACCTCGGTGTAAAGCTCCGTCGCGGTGCGCGCGAGGTCGCCGAGGTCACAGGCGGTTTTCTCTAATTTCATCATGCCGGCCTCGGCCTCGGAAATCTCCATGAGCGCGCGCAACAGGCGGAGCACGTCGTCGGTCTGTTCGACACAGCCGGCGAGCGCGTCGCGCGCGGCGGCGGGGTCGGCGTCGGCGCGGGCGAGCGCCAGCTCGGCGCCGCCGCGCAGGCGGGTGAGCGGGGTGCGGAGGTCGTGGGCGACGTTGTCGAGCGCCTCGCGCATGGCGCGCAGGAGCGCGGCGTTTTTGTCGAGCAGGGTGTTGAACTGCGTGACGAGCTGGGCGAGCTCGCCGCGCCCGCCGGGCGGCGGCACGCGGGCGGCGAGATCCCCAGTGGCGAGGATGCGCCGCGCGGTGTCGGAGACGAGGCGCAGCGGGCGCGTCGCGCGCCAGGCGAGCAGCGTGCCGGCGGCGAACGCCAGCAGCAACGCGCCCGCTCCGGTCGTCGCAAACGCCTGCCGCAGTGGTGCGAGGAGCACGGGCTTGCTGTCGGTAAGCCGGCCGACCTGAAGCTTCCAACCGGTGGGCCAGGTGAAGGCAGCGATGGAGTAGTCGCGCAGCGCGGTCTGCGGGATGCGGACGGTTTGCACCTGTTGGTTGAGCGTCAGCGGGCCAAACGGCACGGCTTTCACCTGCGTCTCGACCCAGTCGTCGGGCAGCTTTTGGAAAGCGATCACGCCATCAGGCGCGGTGAGACGCACGAACGCGTCGCGCATCTCTGGCGCGGGGTTGTTCTGCACGCGGGCGATAACATCGCCCGGCGAGCGGTCGAAGGCCGCGGCGAGCACGCGCGTCTGTTTCTCCAGCGCGGCAAGCTCGCGCGCCTCCAGCGACCCAGCGAGCTGCCAGTAGAGCACGCCAAACAGCAGGCCGCTACCCACGGCGAAGAGCAGGGCGTATTGCAGCGCGAGCCGCAGCGCGAGAGACTGGCGCAGGCGCTCAAACATGGGGTCGAAAAATGTAGCCTACGCCACGCACCGTCTCGAGGCGCTTGTGGTCGGGGTCTATTTTGGACCGTAGGCGGGAGACGAGCACGTCCACCACATTGGTCTGCGGGTCGAAGCTGTAGTCCCAGACGTGTTCCAGCAGCATGGTCTTGCTCACCGGCCGGCCGACGTGGCGGAGCAAAAACGCGAGCAGCGTAAACTCGCGCGGCTGCAAGCTGACCGCCCGGCCTCCGCACGTCACCTCGCGCGTGACGAGGTCGAGCGTGACATCGCCCGCCGTGAGTTTGGTGGCCTCGGGCGACTGGGTTGCGCGGCGGATGAGCGCCTGCACCCGCGCGACCAGCTCGGAAAACGCGAAGGGCTTCGTGAGGTAATCGTCTCCTCCGGCCTGGAGGCCCTTGATGCGGTCATCCACGGAGCTTTTCGCACTGAGAAACAGCACCGGCACGGGACGGCGCGCGGCGCGGAGGCGTTTCACGAGGCTGATGCCGTCGAGCTGCGGCAGCATGATGTCCACGATGGCAACGTCGTAGGTGGTGCTGGTGGCGAGCGCGAGGCCCGTGTCGCCATCGGGCGCGTGGTCCACGGCGAAGCCCTCCTGCTTCAGGCCCTTGACCACGAAGGAGGCGATCTTGGAGTCATCTTCGACCACGAGCACGCGCATGGGAATGGGGAGAGGTTGGCGGGGAAACGGGCGGGAGGAAACGCGAATGTTTGGGCAAAAAGGTGGAGCGGCTTGACCTCAAGACGCTCTCAGCGCGTTGAGGTCAGCGCGCTCCACCTCGGAAACCGCGACGTGGGCATCGCGACTCCATCCTTGCAAAGAAAAACCGGGCCGCCTTGCGGCAGCCCGGCCAAAGGTCGGAGGCGGGCAGCCCGGCCCCACGCCGGCCACACCCCGCCGACCAAAGTTGCTCACGATTTTCCGGCCGCACCGGTCTCGTCCACGACGACGTAGCGTGTGCCGCTCGGGTTCCAGACGCGGAGCAGCGTTTTCTTGGATTCAGTTTTCTCCGTGAGTTTCACGGCCTCATCGGCGGCAGCGACGGGCTGGCGGTTGATCTCCTGGATGATGTCGCCGGCTTGTAGGCCGGCGGAGGCCGCGGCAGAGTTTGGCTCGACCTGGGTGACGAGCGCGCCGCGCACGGTGGCGGGGATGTTGAACTGCCGACGCGCGTTGCGGTCGAGATCGGCCACGCCCACGCCGTTGAGCACGCCCTCGTCGTCGCCGGCGGACGGCTTGGCGGCGCTATCGCTGTGGTTGCGGAGGCCGCGGTTGCTGGCACGCGCCAGCTCCTTCTCGCCGGGACGCTCGCCGACCTTGAGGTCGAGGGTCTTGGTCCTGCCGTCGCGCACGATCTCCAACGGCACGCCCGTGCCGGGCGCGAGGTTGGCGACGGAGAGCTTGAGATGGCGCGCGTCGCTGACCGGCTTGCCGTTGAGCTTGGTCACGACATCGCCGCTCTCCAGTCCGGACTTGGCCGCTGGACTGCCCGGCACGACCTCGGCGACAAGCGCGCCGTCGTTGGCCTTGAGTTTGAAGTTCTCGGCGAGCGCGGGTGTCACATCCTGCACGTTCACACCGATGTAGCCGCGCGACACCTTGCCGGTGGCGACGAGCTGCTCCATGACGTTGCGTGCGAGATTGGCCGGGATGGCGAAGCCGATGCCCTGCGAGCCGCCGCTGCGGCTGAGGATGGCG